>DASRQX010000172.1:0-3619 GCA_035696165.1 Acetobacteraceae bacterium
CCATCTGCGCTTCGCTTCACGATCGACGCACGCAATGCCAAGGCGTCGCGACGGCGTCGCAATCCCGATCTGATCTACGGAACGTTCCCGTTCGTTATTATCAGCGGCGACAATCACCAGCCGGTGGCGCTGCACGCGGTCAGTCCGCCCGGCGTCGCACAGCCTCTGATCCCGCCAGGCCGATCCATTCCGCTGGGCTCTGTACAGGTCCTCCGCAGCCTGCCTGGGCCGCCGGCGGCTGGCGTACCATGGCCATCGCGGATCGATTTGGAGGTGATCCGAATCCGATTCACCCCGGCCGCTGGGCTGTTCTACGGCCCGCCTGCCGCCGCCCGCCCGACCAGCGAAAGCCCGGTGCCGGCGGTACGAGGGGATTTGGCCTTTCTCAACGACCTGGCCGGCTGGTTCGGGCAGCCCGGCGCGGCCAATCCGTCGGTCGAGCCGGGCGACACATTCGACGAGACCGGCCCTGGGTCCGGTATTTCGCTTGGCGTCGTCGACGATACGTGCGAGGCACGGATCAGTGTCACATTGCAAATGCCGGGCATACCGCGGCGCAGCCTGACCGCGAGCGCGAACGTCTTCGTGGGGCCACCCGATTTCGGGCCGGACCGGCGGCCGTTCTTGTCCCTCGCCGATGAACTGAACGACCGAACGGCCGGCGCGAGCACCCGCAGCGCCAACCTTGATTCCGCCGAGGTCGAGGCCTGGGTGCAAGATCTGTTCGAACGGGTGCAGGAAACGGTGTCACTGATGAACGTCGATTTCTGGCGGCGCGCCCGCGGAATTAATCCTTTAAGCGCGAATCAACTTCTCGCCCACCCGCTGTCCGCTGACGGGGCGCATCCCGCGGAACAGGCAATGGGCAGCCGGGACAAGCTGCGCGCCCCGCTCGGGAGAATCGAACCTGTCACCCCGAACGTGCCGTTGCCGGTCACCGAACGGGCGCGCGAGCGGCATCGCAGCCTGGCCGATATCAACGCGCTGAAGGATTTCGTCGCGGAGGACCCTGATCGCATGAAGACGCTGGTGCGCGCGGCGTTTGAGGTAGACCCCGGTGAGGACGGCAACACTACCTCGATGCGCATGCCGCCGTTCATGCGCCATTCCAATGCGTTGCCGCTGACTCTCTCCGCCTGGCAATACGACCTGCTGATGCGCTGGATCGCCCACGTAACGACACCACGGCCGGCAGCGGCCGCGATGGCTGGCGCGGCCGTTAGTGGCGCTGCCGCCGCGCTCTCGCCGGCGGCCGCGGCTCGCCGCGAGGCGGTTTTGCGGCGGATCGGCTGATGCCAATCGCCACCACGCGGGATGCGCCCGCGATCTCGCATCGGTTCCACTCCGCGGCCGGCGAGCATTTGCTTGTGGTTCCGTTCAGCCGGATTTTCGACATTCCCGGGCAGGACGCGGTGGCGCTGGATGCCGACCCGGATGCGCTTCGCGCGCTCGCCACTTCGCTCGGGCAAATCGCCCCGGGCGAGGCAGCACTCGACCAGATCGTCGAGCCAGAGCCGCAAAGCATCTCGCTGAACATCAGTTCCAGTTGCAACCTCGGCTGCACCTATTGCTATGCCGACAAAGGCGGCTTTGGCGGGGTACAGTCGGCGCCGATGACGTGGCCGATCGCCCAGGCGGCGACCGACCGGCTGCTCGCGGTTGCTCAGCGGGATCGTCCGATTACCATCGGGTTCCTCGGTGGTGAGCCGTTCGCCAACCGGGCGCTAATCCATCAAACGGTCAATTACGCTTCGGCCGAGGGGCACCGGCGCGGCCTTGACGTGCGGTTCTCGGTGACGACCAACGGCACCCTGCTGCGTCCAGCTGATCTTGACCTGATGCGCGGCCATCCATTCGCGGTGACCGTGAGCCTCGATGGCGCCGCGGACGTCAACGACACACAGCGGCCGATGCGCAATGGCCGCCCAGGCGGGTGGGCGCTGGCGACAGCTCGGGTGAGCGGACTGCTGGTGGATCCCGGTCAGGCCAAACTCGCGGCCCGGGCGACGGTGACGCGCCACGATATGGACGTGTCAGCGCGGCTGCGGGCCCTGGTGGATCTCGGCTTCCCTGAGGCCGGCGTCGCACCGCTCCGCGGCGCGCCGGATGAAGCAGGGGCGCTGCGGGAGGCGGATTGGACCGTCTATCTGCACGAACTGATCCGGGCGTCGCGCGCCGAGCTGGCGCGGCTCAGGCGAGGCCTGCCCGTGCGACTGACGAATTTCGCGGTCGCGCTCAAGCAAATACATCGCGGCGCTTGCTCGCCGTACCCATGCGGCGCTGGCGGTGGCTATTTTTCGGTATCCGCCGGGGGACGCTGGTACGCGTGCCATCGCGCCATCGGCGATCCGGCGTTCGAGATGGGATCGAGCGACGGTTTGGATACCGTGCGCCGGCGCCGCTTCCTTGAAGACCGCCACGTCCACGCGCAGACCGATTGCCGGACCTGCTGGGCCCGCTATCTGTGCTCCGGCGGGTGCCATCAGGAGGCGGCGTCACGCACCGCCGAATCATGCGATTTCGTGCGGGGCTGGCTGGAATTCTGCCTGGCCGCGTATTGCGAACTCGGTGGCGGCCAATCCGGAGGAGACAAGCGATGACCGATGACACGCGCTCCAAGCTGCTGCCGCGCAATGTGGCCGCGCTGCGTCGTTTCCAGGACCCAGCCGCCGCGCCGCGAGAGGTCACTGGCAATCCGGTGATGACGCGTCTCGAATCGGGGATTGGCAATTGCTTTCCCGGGCTCGAATGCGATCTGCGCAATCTCGAACGCCGGTTCTTCCCGTTCCTGGAGATCGAGATCAACTTCTCGGTCGCGCAGGGCATCATGCAGGTCGCTGCGGTCGATCTTCCTGGCGTCGAGGCCGCGGCCGGCAATGGCGGTCTGCCGGCCGCGGATGCGGCGAACTACCGGACTATCGCACAGGATCTGCGCAACGGAGCCGGGTGGGTCGTCAGCAACATCGCCGGCGACTTCGGGCCGTTCAAGCAGCAGTCCTTCAATCCGGATGACCTGACGGGAACCAGCTTCGGGAACCAGCGGCTTCCGCCCGAGCCCTGGGCCGCGGTACGCACGCTCGTGGAGGGCGCGCCCGTGACACTTACGCTGGTGCGCCGCCCCGCACCCGGCACGATCACACTTACCGCAAACCGGGCGCGCTATCTCGACGACACCGGGGCGTTGGCGCGAATGTTCCAGCCTGGCGAACTGACACAGTCGCTCTGCAGTCCGTGGACGCACGATTTCCGCGACTGCGCTTGTTTCTACTGGGCTTCAAACCATCCAGACATCGCCTTGCCGCCGCTGCCCGCACCGCCACCCGCCGCCGGCGATCCACGCTGGGAGCTGGCGACGGCGTGGGAGCGCGCCGATCGGTCCGTCGCGACGCCGCCCGTGGCCACGCAAACCGGCAGCCAGTCGGTGCCGGAGATCGCTCACCACGCGATCAACCGGGACTGGCAACTGCTCAATTTCGTGCTGGAACGGCGCGAGCGGATCAGCGACTACGCGCCCACCCGGTTCAATGCCGTTCCGCTGCCGAACCAGGCCGCGCTGCTCGCGCAACTGCGCTACGCCGCCGGGGTCGAGATCGCGGCCATGCAAGAATACCTCACAGCC
>DASRQX010000173.1:0-20952 GCA_035696165.1 Acetobacteraceae bacterium
TACGGGTGCTCGAGTTACACACCGCGGAGCGATAGCAGCGCGGTTGCGCTATGGAGTCACCGCTTTCCGGCTGGTGGGCCAAGTCCGGAAACATGGTGGGTGCGACAGGGATTGAACCTGTGACCCCCGCCGTGTGAAGGCGATGCTCTCCCGCTGAGCTACGCACCCATGCCCGGCGTACGCGTGATAAGCAGGGGCTCTCTCGGGTGTCAAGCTGCCGTCATCGCCTGAAGAAGGGCCCGGGCAGTGCCTTGACCTTCCGTTCACCCGACTGCTCCGTCGCCGGCTCGTTTCCCTTGACCCCTCCAGACCTTTCGGCCACACACTGAGGCCCCATTCACCCCCCTACTTTCCGAGACAAACGCTATGCGCGACACTGGCGAATTCCTGTTCACGTCCGAGTCGGTCTCGGAAGGCCATCCCGACAAGGTCGCCGATCGGCTCAGCGATACCGTGCTGGACGCGTATCTAGCGGCCGACCCCTATTCCCGCGTCGCATGTGAGACACTGGTGACCACCAACCGCGTGGTCCTGGCCGGCGAAACTCGCGGGCCGGAGACCGTCACGCACGAGTTGCTGACGCATCTGACCCGCATGGCCATCCACGACATCGGCTACGACCAGCCCGGGTTTTCCTGGAAGACGGCCGAGATCGACTGCCATCTGCATTCCCAGTCCGCCGACATTGCGCAAGGCGTTGACGCCGTTGGCAACAAGGACGAGGGCGCAGGGGACCAAGGCATCATGTTCGGCTATGCCAGCCGCGAGACCGAATCGCTGATGCCGGCACCGATTTTTTATGCGCACGAAATCCTGCGCCACATCCGCGACCGCCGCCGTATCAACGACATATCGGTGGCTGGGCTGCTGCCCGACGCCAAGAGCCAAGTCACCCTGCGCTACATCGACGGCAAGCCAGTGGGCGCGACCTCGGTGGTGGTCTCCACCCAGCATGTCGAAGAACTGGAGCAAGCCGAGATCAAGCGCCTGCTTTGGCCGATTGTCGAGGAGACGTTGCCGAAGGGATGGATGTGCCCTGAAGCTGAATTCCACGTGAACCCGACCGGCAAGTTCGTGATCGGCGGTCCGGACGGCGATTGCGGCCTGACCGGGCGCAAGATCATCGTCGACACCTACGGCGGCGCGTCCCCGCACGGCGGCGGCGCGTTCAGCGGCAAGGACCCCACCAAGGTGGACCGCTCAGCCGCGTATGCTTGCCGCTACCTGGCCAAGAACGTCGTTGCCGCGGGCCTAGCCGACAAGTGCACTCTGCAGATCAGTTACGCCATCGGCATCGCCCGCCCGCTGTCGGTCTATGTGGATCTGCAGGGCACCGGCAAGGACGTAGACGAGATGCGGCTGGAGAAGATCCTGCGTGAGTTGATGAACCTGTCGCCGCGAGGCATCCGCGAGCATCTGCACCTGAACCGGCCGATCTACGCCGTCACCTCCGCCTATGGACATTTCGGCCGCACGCCTGACGAAGAAAAGGGGACCTTCACCTGGGAGAGGACCGACCTTGTGCCGGCGCTGCAAGCCGCTTTCGGACGCTAGACCGTGATCGCGCGGGTCGGACATGTCGGAGCGTGTGGGTGACGCGCGCCCGCCATCTGAGGGTGGCGGCCTAAAGGCGCCGCCGGATCGGTTATATGGCCGGGGTCGTGGTCACAAGCTGCGAGCCCGGCAGGAAACACTGCTCGCCGTCACGCTGCCTCGCCTGGCCTTCGCGCTGCCATACGCCACCGATCCGCTTGCCGCGTTCGCGCACGGCCTGTGCAGGCTCTGGCTAGAAGTGGGCTTCGGCGGTGGTGAGCACGCGCTGGCGCAGATTGCGGCGCATCCTGACATCGCCCTGATTGGTTGCGAGGTGTTCGACAACGGCATCTGTTCGCTGCTGTCGCGCCTCGTGCCGAATGATCAGGAAGCAATAGCGCCGCTACCCGGTAACCTACGGCTTTGGTCCGCTGACGCCCGCGTGCTGCTGCGCCTGCTCCCGGAGGCCAGCCTCGATCGGCTGTTTCTGCTGTTTCCCGATCCATGGCCCAAGGCGCGGCACGCCAAGCGCCGTTTCGTGCACCCAGCGTTGCTGGCGGAGTTGTCGCGGGTGCTGAAACCCGGCGCGGACTGGCGTGTGGCCAGCGACGACCCGACCTACCAAGCCTGGGTGATCGAGGTGATGCGCGAGCAGACGTTGTTTGACGCCCCGCCCCCGGCAACCGTGCGGCCGGCGGACTGGCCCACCACCCGCTACGAGGCCAAGGCGCTGCGTGCCGGGCGCGCGCCGCTCTACTGGACATTCGTACGTCGGCGCTGACACAAATGGCCGGGAGACGCGCAACCGAGACAAAGTTTGCCCGGCCGGAACTGTGCCAAAGGTTCGGACATGCGTGCGCCCCCGGGGGCGGCGCGAGCCGTCGCCTGGTTGTCGCGTTTGCAGCCTGTCCGAGTACTTGGGGAGCCTCGCTGCCATCTGCGCCAAACGGTCGGGCCACCGTCACGAGGTGTGCGAGATCAATTTTAGCTATTTTAGGGACATGTCTCCAATAATAAGACTGTCCTTTTGTCCCAAAAGAGGAGATAAAGCTGCTGAGACCTAAATCCGTCGCCACAACGGAACCCAACGATGTTGATCAGACAGACCGAAGACCGCCTGAGCCTCTCTTCCGCAAGCAGCCTCGAACGTCTCGGACCGGGGCAGCGCCAGCATCTTGCCACGGCTGTCGCCGGACTTGGATCGATGTGGTCGGTTGAGCTTCACTATGACGCGCTTGGCAAGGCAAGCATCGTCATCCTGCCCGAGGATCTTGACGATGTCATTGGTCCCACGCTCATTGTTCACGCGGACCAGTCATCCTTTCATCTCGAAGAGCTATGCGGGGATGCCTACCGCACGCTCGGCAAACATCATGCGTGGGAGGATGTTCTCCGCGCGGTTCGGATCAGGCTCATCTGGGAAATGGCTTTCTCGATGACCCTGCACTGACCAATGAGGCGAAACACGGTGTCGCCCACTGAATTTATCGATCTCGCGAGTTTGGGGAAGCGTATTGCCAACGTGCGCGAGACCTACGGCGAGAGTATTGACCTGGCAAATCTGGACCCGGCCTTGTTTGCGGTGCTGCTGGGAGTTCCGGTAGCCGCGTACGAGTCCTGTGAACGCGGCGAAGCGGAGCCCACGGCGGGTTTTTTGGTTGCCTTGCGCAAGAAAACTGCGGTCAGCCTGGATTGGCTTCTGGACCCCAGCTAGCCGGCATTTCTCTCACCGGCGCGGGCGACGCCGCCCTGCGGTGGATGGACGAACACCGAATACGACGTTGACGAAAGGCCCTTTCTTAGAGCGTCCTCGGTTCGTGATCGTGGGCAGATGCCAAACCTCACCACCCACCAAACCACACGCCCACTCCGTGCACCACGCCTATCGGGGGAAACATCGAGGCCGCAATCAACAGCGGGCCGTGGCCGTTTGCGGCGGAAAAAACGATGGACGTAAGCCAGGCCGCGTAGATCAACATCCCGCCCGCCAGCAATGTGACTGCCGTTTGCAAGTCTATCGCCCCATTCCTGCGCCATGTCATCGTTCACCTCACGCTTTACCGCTGCTCATCGTGACTTGATCAGTGGACGAGTGCCCCGATCGCCGCCAACGTCAGTTTACAGTGATCGGTCGGAACAGCGCCTTCAAGAGGCCACCAACAAACCCTGGCAGTCTGGGCACGCCAGCATCGGGACAATGAACCAGTGTCGGGACAATGAAAATGTGGTGGTCCTGGTGATAGAGCGTCCGGGTGGTATCCTGGCGCACCCGGCGCGCAACGCCGGGGACCAGGGAGGACGGGTCATGAATGACGCGCCGAGCGGATCCGGCTATGCGGCGGCATACAGCGCGTGGAGGGGCGACCGTGCGACCTGGTGGCAGGCGGCGGCCGAGGGCATTGCCTGGGACAAGTGCTGGGATGCGGTGTTCGACCCGGCGTCCGGCCCTTACGGGCGTTGGTTCCCGGGGGCGATGCTGAACACCAGCTACAACTGCCTGGACCGTCACGTCGCCGCAGGGCGGGGCGCCCAGCCGGCGCTGATCTGGGACAGTGCGATGACCGGCCAGATCATGCGTTTCACTTATGCGCAACTGACCTCGCGTGTGGCCAAGCTGGCCGGCGCGCTGGCGGCCCTTGGTGTGACGCGCGGCGACCGGGTGGTGATCTACATGCCGATGGTGCCGGAGGCGGTGATCGCCATGCTGGCAACCGCCCGGCTGGGCGCCATCCACTCGGTGGTGTTCGGCGGTTTCGCCGCCGCCGAGTTGGCGGCCCGCATCGCCGACGCGCGGCCCAAGGTGATTGTTTCGGCCTCGTGCGGCCTGGAACCTGGGCGCGTGGTGCACTACAAACCACTGCTAGACGCAGCGATTGCGCTGTCGCCGCACAAACCCGACGCCTGCCTGATCCTGCAGCGCGAGCAGGGACCGGCTGTGCTGATGCCGGGGCGCGATCATGATTTTGCCGATACCGAGGCAACGGCCGCACCGCACGATCCGGTGTCGGTGGCAGCGACTGATCCATTGTATATTCTCTACACATCCGGAACGACAGGCCGACCCAAAGGCATCGTGCGCGACAATGGCGGGCACGCGGTGGCGCTGTGGAACTCAATGCGGATGATCTATGGCTTGGATGCCGGCGACGTCTATTGGACGGCGAGCGATGTCGGCTGGGTGGTTGGCCACAGCTACATCGTTTACGCCCCGCTGCTGCGCGGCTGCACCACCGTGATGTACGAGGGCAAGCCGGTCGGCACGCCCGACCCGGGCGCGTTCTGGCGCATCTGCGCGCGGCACGGGGTGAAGGTGTTGTTCACCGCGCCTACGGCCATGCGGGCAATCAAGCAGCAGGACCCAAGCGGAAAATTCCGTGAGCAGTACGATCTGTCGAAGCTGGAAGCCCTGTTCCTGGCCGGTGAGCGATGCGATCCGCCGACGGCGATCTGGGCGGCGGAGTTGCTCGGCAAGCCGGTGGTAGATCATTGGTGGCAGACCGAAACGGGCTGGGCGATCACCAGCGGTTTCCGCGACTACGGGCTGTTCACGCCGAAGCCGGGTTCTGGCGGGCGACCCTGCCCGGGCTACGATCTGCACGCGCTGGATGATGACGGCCATGTGCTGCCGCAAGGCCAGACCGGCAACCTGTGTGTGCGCCTGCCGCTGCCGCCCGGCTGCGCGCCGACCTTGTGGCAGAACGACACGGGCTATCACGCCGCCTATCTGGCGGATTTCCCGGGCTGGTATCGCAGCGGGGATGCTGGCGTGATCGACGCGGACGGCGACGTTTCGGTGATGGGCCGCACTGACGACATCATCAACGTCGCCGGCCACCGGCTGTCCACCGGACAGATGGAGGAGGTGCTGGCCTCGCACCAGGACGTCGCGGAATGCGCGGTGGTCGGCGCGAAGGACGAAGTGAAGGGCCAGATGCCGATCGGCCTGGTGGTGCTGAAGACTGGGGTGAACCGGCCGGAGGACGCGATCTGCGCCGAGTTGGTGACGTTGGTGCGGGAACGGATCGGTCCGGTCGCGGCGTTCAAGGATGCTCGCGTGGTGGCGCGGCTGCCGAAGACACGGTCGGGCAAGATCCTGCGCGGGTCGATCCGCAAGATCGCCGACGGCGAGGCCGCGCCGATCCCGCCGACGATCGAAGACCCGACCGCGCTGGACGAGATCAGTCGCGTACTGGGCACGCTTGCCTCGGCTGGTTCGGCATGACCGGACGCCGGTTGTGCGACGCGAGGCAGATGAGGGTTGCGATCGGCGCAGGTTGACCCGGTTCCACCGGCGCCGCGCGCTCTGCGCGGCAAAAGAATAGCAGAGGGAACGATGCCGAGCGCAACGATCGCACGGCCGGTGGTTCGCGCGCACGCGTCAAATCACCGCTTCGTTATCATGGGTTTGCTGTTTGTCACGGTGGTGATCAATTACCTCGATCGCGCCAATCTCTCGATCGCCGCGCCGGCATCGCCGCAGATTTCCGATTGGACCCGGTTGGGCATTGTGCTGGGGCGGCGCAAACTATGGGACGTGTATTTCGGCCATTACGCGACTGCGACCAAGTCTTCTTTTTTCTCACCTGGCTCCATCTTCAACGATGTAGGCGGCATCGCCGGCATCCCGGACCGATCATCATCGGCTTTCTCCTGCGCGGCGGCGACTTCACGCTGTCGTTGACCTTCATCTCCTGCATCGCCTTCGCCGAGGTGCTGTCGTACATCTTCGTACTCGGCAAGCTGGAACGCGTGCGGGAATGAGTCGAAGCCTTGGGAGGGAATGTGACATGAAAATCACCAAAATCGAAGACCTGCACGCCGACGGCGCGTGGACTACGTTCTCGTTTCTCAAGGTCACCACCGACGATGGGCTGATCGGCTGGTCGGAATACACCGAGGGCAGCGGCAGCCCCGGCCTGACCTCGGTGATCCACGCGTTGGGGGAGGCGCTGATTGGTCAGGACCCGCGCCCTGTGCAGCAGATCGCCTCCGCGCTGTACCAACGCACGGTTCAGGCTCCCGGCGGGGTCAACTCGCGTGCCGCCGCGGCGCTGGAGCACGCGCTGTGGGACCTCAAGGGCAAAGCCCTCGGCGTGCCAGTCTACGAACTGTTCGGCGGCCCGGTGCGCGATCGGGTACAGGTCTACTGGTCACATTGCGGATCCTACCGCGTGCGGCATCCCGATTTACTGAAAACACCACCGCTGCATACCTACGCCGATGTGGAACGGTTAGGTGCCGAGGTGAAGGCACAGGGCTTCAAGGGGCTGAAAACCAACGTGCTGCCGATGGTGAACGGCAAGCTGACCAACTTCCAGCCCGGCTTCGGGCGTACCGCGGGCTTCCCGGCACTCAACCTCGATCGCAGCACGTTGCGCGCGATCACCGATCTGCTGACGGCGTTCCGCGCCGGCGCCGGACCGGCGATGCAGTTGCACCTCGACAGCAATTATCACTTCAAGACCGAGGGCTACATCAAGATCGCCAAGGCGTTGGCCGAGTTCGACATGACCTGGCTGGAGCTGGACACCTGGGACCCGGAGGCGCTGGCGGTGATCAGGCGCACCGCACCCTGTCCGATCGCGTCGTGCGAGTCCGTGGTGGGGCGGCGCGCGTTCCGACCATTCCTTGATGCCTATGCCATGGATGTGGCGATCGTCGATGTGATCTGGAACGGCTGGCTGGAGTCGCTGAAGATCGCGGCAATGGCTGAAGCCTACGAGGTCAATGTCGCGCCGCACAACTACTACGGCCATCTGGCGTCAGCGATCAGCGCGCATTTCTGTGCCGTGGTGCCGAACCTGCGCGTGATGGAAACCGATGTGGACAGTGCGCCCTGGCGCGATGAGTTGTTCAGCGCGCCGATGGTGATCGAGAATGGGGACATGGTGATTCCCAAAGGGCCGGGCTGGGGAATTGATGTGAACGAAGCCGGGGTGAGGGTGCATCCGCCGAGACGTTGAAGCTGCACGTTGCTATCGCGTCATGACTGGGCAAGCGTCCGGATAAGCCGGGCGGGAGCATAAACCATAAGATCCTTCCCCTCCGACAGGGGGAGGCGGAGAGGCTTTCCTGAGACCGCGCGGCCGTTGCGATCAACCACTCGCCAGCGCGGCGAATTCCGGCTGGAAGACAAGATTCGCCATTGCCTGGCAGCGTCGCACGTAACGATGCTCATCCGTACCATAGTCCGCGACCGCGTTATGGATGGTACGGATGTTGTCCCACAGCAGTACGTCACGCTCCGCCCATCGATGCGCGTAACGGTATTTCGGTTGAAGCTGATGCGCGAACAGCAACTCCAGCAACGCGTCGCTCTCCGCCGCCGGTATCCCATCGATCCGCATCGTATACCCCGGATTGGCATATAGCAGCTTCCGCCCCGACAGCGGATGCATCAGCACCACCGGCTGCGACACCGGGGGCTTCCGCGCGCGCTGCGCTTCGGTCAGCCCGGCGCGCGTGGTCGCCTCGCCGCCACGCGCCCGCATCATCTCCCAGAACTTCTCGAAATCATGCGTCGCGGTCAGCGTCTGCAACCGCGCCTGCAACTCCCCCGGCAGATCGTCGTACGCCGCCGCCATGTCGCAGAATTCGGTGTTGCCCAGCACGCGACCATCGCGCCGCGGCACCTTCAGCGCATACAGCACATTAACGAACGCGATGGTGCGGCTGAAACTCATATCGGTGTGCCAGTCCTGCCCGGCATCGCCCAGCCCGATTGGCTTCCCACCCTCCGTCATGTTCGACAGGATCATCACCTCGGGCTGCCCGGGGACCTGGAAGGCGCCGGAGACATGCACCTCCAACTCGCCGAACCGCCGGCTGAATGCCGCCTGCGCCGCCGGATCAAGGTCCTGGTCGGGAAAGCACAGCACGCCATGCGCGGCGATCGCGCGCAACACGAACTCGAACGCCTCATCCGTCAGCGGCCGTGCCAGATCGAGGCCGGTGATCCGCGCCCCCAACGCCTCGCCGGTCGGTACCACGTCGAGCATGTCGGTTCCTCCTGGCGCGGATAGAACGCCGCTGGCGTGGCCACCGCAAGTTCAGTTGCAGATGGCACGCAGCGCAGCCCATTCGGTGTGCGAAAACGGTGGCACGCCAGCCGTCGAGCGCGTGGCCAGGGCACGGCGCTGTTCGGTCGATGGATGCGTTGCCAGCCAGGGAATGCCGCCATCATGGTCTTCCAGCGTCTCCAGACGTGCAAAGAGCCGCCCAAGCCCGTCGGCCCGCAGTCCGACGCGGCTGAGATATTGCTGCTCCGCTGCATCCGCTGCGGTCTCCGCACGGCGACTAAAGGACAATGCCAGAAAGCCCTGTGCCAGGTTCGCGGCACCGCCCAGCGTGTCGTTCCAGCCCAGCGCCGCGGCAACCACACCCAGTCCCATGCGCCGCAACAGCAACGTCGTGGGATCGCGATGCGCGATGTGGCCCATCTCGTGCGCGACCACGGCGGCTAGTTCTGCGCCGTCCTCCACCTTGTCGATCAGCGCGCGCATCACCACGATGCGGCCGCCCGGCAGCGTGACGGCATTGACCGTCGGATCATCGAACACGGCGATGCCGACGGGCCGATCGATGCCGCCTGCTTGCCGCAGCCTTGCGAGCAGGGTGTCCAGCGCGTGCTGCCCGTCCGGCCCGGCTCACCGCTGATGATCCCGCACCGCCGAACGTTCCACCCATGAGCCGAGATGGTCCTCCCAGGCGGCAGGCAGCAACACGGCAACGATCCGTGCAGCAGGTCGGGCGGCAGCGCGCCGCCCACCAGCACGGCGATCAGCGCACCGACCAGTGCTATCCCGTGCCGCGGGCGCCACTGCCGCGGCGGCAACAGTCGGACACGGCCTTCGCCAACGCGTGGAGCAGCGCGGGATCCTGGGTCAACAGCCGCGCCTGGGCTTCGCCGTATGACAGCGTGACAATGCCCGACCGGTCGGGCCGGTCGCGGGCGACAATGCCGGCGATCGGCCAGGTGGCCAGCACGATACCGTCGTTCGTGCTGATCAGCAGCGCATCCGCGGCGAGCCGGGGCTACCTCATGCGCGGCGGCGCGCGCACCGTCGAAGAACCGCGCCATCGCCGGGCAATGTTCAGATGATGCTGCCGCGGTCAAGCATTTGCAGCATCCCCTCGCCGGTTCGCGGCACGGCGAGCGAGCTCTGCCGCAGCGCCGCTTCATCCAGCGTGCCGGTCACGAGCAGCGTTCGGGCGAGGAAGCGGGCCGAGCGGTGCACCACGATCGGCAGGCCGAACCGAAGGGTGAACAGTGTGATGAGCACATTGCCCAGCACCAGCCATAGCAGGCCGCGTCCGGTGACCAGTTTGCCGAGGCTCAACGGACCAAGCGTGGTATTGCCGATGATGTGGCGGCCGAGCAGCGCCCAGTACCAGCAAGTGATCAGGCTGGAGCCGATGCCGAACAGGATCGCGCTGACGAACCCCAGCAGCATCGCGTGCTGGATCGCGTGGATCAGACGCGGGTCCGTGCTGTCGGCACCGACGAGCGGCATGAGCGACGGTGCAAGGTCGGCCCACAGCACGCCGGCGATCAGCGCAAACAGCAGCAGGCTACCGACTAGGGTCGCCAGGTACGGCAGGTAGAGCCGGGCGGCGCGCCCGCGGAAGGCGAACTCCGCGCTGACGAACTGGCTGGCATTGATGCGGCGTTCCGCCAGGCGCACGTGCGTCCAGGGAACCAACTGGAACTGCGTAAACGGCAGCATCAGGACATAGAGAAAGTTCCGCACCGCGTAGCGCAGCGCGGAACCCTGCATGCCGCCGCGGATGCCGCACTATATGGTGCGGCTGAGTCGGTAGCGCTGCGCCGAGAAGCGCGCGGCGAAGGCCAGGATGAAGATCGTTAGGTACAACGCCAGAATCGGCAGCACGCCAAGCCCCGGATAGAGCTTGCCCAGCAGGAAGGCCAGCAGGCCGGCGGCAACGCCGAGACCAAACAGGATGCCAACGGCCATCAGCAAGCCGAGAAACAAGTCCTTGCCGCGGCCGGTGTATTCGAAGCGCTCGTTCTGGAAGCGCATGTGCGACCAGAGATAGCGGCGGTAGCGGGTAAACGCCCAGCACCGGAAGATGCCAAGCGTGATGATAGTGAGCACCAGGTTGATCAGGAAAATACCGTAGAGCTCGCGAGACTGCCGTTATATTGCAGTGCGTGTCGTGGCGCGGTGGCGGCTGTCTGATCCATCCGCGGAGGTTCTCCGGCATTATGTTGTGCTCGCAGTCCGATTACGCAAGTGTAGCGGATATCGACTCCACAGCGCAACGGGATTGCCGCCCGTGCAGCCACGTCGCCCCAGGGGCCGGCCGTGACTCGGCCGGCTAAGACTCAGCCGGCCAAGCCTCAACCGACCATGGTCAGCCAGCCAATAGTCAGCCGGCTAATGGTTAGCCGGCCAGTTGTTACCAAATAGTTGCGGAGCGGCAGGTTTGGCGCGGCCGGCAGGTCTGCTAGCATCGCCGCATGGCAAGACTGAGCGTCAATCTCAATAAGGTCGCGCTGCTGCGCAACTCGCGCCGCACCGGCGTGCCCGACCTGCTACGCTTCGCCCGCATCGCGCTGGATGCGGGCGCGATGGGCATCACGGTGCATCCTCGCCCGGACGAGCGGCATATCCGCGGTTCGGACGTGCCAGCGCTGGCGGCGCTGCTGCGGCCCATGCGCCCGCGTATCGAGTTCAACATCGAGGGCTACCCGGACGAACGCCTGGCCTCGATCCTGCGCGACACGCGCCCGGAGCAATGCACCCTGGTGCCCGACGCGCCGGATGCGTTCACCTCGGAGGAGGGCTGGAAGCTCGACGCCGCGCAGATGCACCTGGCGCGCCCGGCGATCGTGGCCGCCAAGGCGCTCGGCTGCCGCGTGGTCCTATTCATCGACCCCGATCCCGAGGTCCCCGTCCGCGCGCGGGACGCAGGCGCCGACGGGGTGGAGATCTACACCGGCAGCTACGCCGCGGCGTTCCACGCCGGCAGCCACACGAAGCTGCTGGCCGCGATCGGCGACACCGCGCGGCGTGCGCACGACCTGGGTCTGGTGGTGAATGCCGGGCACGACCTGAACCTGCGCAACATTCCACCGCTGATCGAGGCGGTGCCGTTCCTGGCAGAGGCGTCGATCGGCCACGAACTGACCGCGGACGCGCTGGAGCACGGCTTCGCCGCCACCGTCGCGGCCTATGCCGCGGCGCTGCGCGTACCCACAGCATAGGGCGGAAAAGCGGAGCGTATTCCGCGATCTTGCAAGCCCGGCAACCTGCCACGCCCGCAATGCAGCTGACCGGCGATGCAGTTGTCCGGCGATGCGCCGCAGATGGCCGAATGCGCCAGGCTTTTCGACGCTACGAACGCCGCTCACCGGACAGCTCCCCCAGTCGCGCCAGCGCGGCTTCGTCCGACAGCACCGCGGTCCGTTCCGCGCGTGTCAGGCCGGCCCACGCTTCGTCCACCGACAGGGCCTCGTCCAGCTTGGCACGCCCGACCAGCAGTGCGACATCCACCGGATCGATCCGCGGCCGCCGTGGCGGCGGCAGCATTCGCCGATGCGCGGCCAGTAGTCCGGCATCGTCCAGCATTCGCGCGACCGGATCGACGCCCGGCCCCGCCTCGGCAACCCTGGCCAGGTCCGCTGCACGCACCAGCACCGGCGGTGGCTCTACCTCTTCCGGGATGCGCAGCAGCCCCAACCGGCGCAGGGCAAGTCCGGCGCGCCGTTTTCCGGTCAGCGCGGCGAGCGGCATCGCCAGCGCCAGCCCCAGCACCACCGGCAGCATCCACAGCGCCAGATAAGGCGACACCGCCCATGCGATTGCGCCGAGCAACAGCCCGAGCACGGTGTGGCGTCGATAGCGGCGAACGATCTCCCGCAGGCTCACGCTGCCGTCATCTCGCCGCTGGGTGCTCCAACCCGAGTCGCGGCCGAGCAGGATCTGACACACATCGACTGACTGGGTCAGCATCACCATCGGCGCGATCAAGCCGGAGATGATCGTCTCGATCAGCACACTAACCAGCAGGCGGACGCTGCCGCCGCAGCCCCGTCGCTCACGTCCATGCAGCATCACTGCGATAGCGCCCAGAAGCTTCGGTGCCAACAGCAGCGCCATGGTGCCGACGAACATCCACATGGCGCGGACCGGGTCGATCACCGGCCATTGCGGGAACAGCGACTTGCCCACCCCAGGGAAATAATTCGGCGGCACGAAGCGCGCCCGCAGCGCGATCAGGATGCCGGTCAGCAGGAACAGCAGCCAAAGCGGCGCGGTGAGGTAGGAGCCGATGCCGGTCAACAGGTGCAGCCGGCTGATCCACGCTAGGCCGCGTGCCGGTAGCACCGCGACGTGCTGCAGGTTACCCTGGCACCACCGCCGATCGCGCACCGCCAAATCGAGCAGCGAGGGAGGGCTTTCCTCGTAGCTGCCGGCAAGGCCGGGTACCATGTGCACGGCCCAGCCGCCGCGGCGGATCAGCCCCGCCTCGACGAAGTCATGGCTCAAAATATGGCCGCCGAACGGCCTGCGGCCGCGCAGTTCCGGCAGCCCGGCCTGCTCGGCGAAGGCGCGTGTGCGGATCAGCGCGTTGTGGCCCCAGTAATTGCTCTCGGCGCCATGCCACCAGGCGATGCCGTGCGCGATCAGCGGCCCGTAAACGCGGCCGGCAAATTGTTGCAGGCGGGCGAACAATGTGGTGCCGCCGGTGATGACGGGCAGCGTCTGGATCAGGCCAACGTCCGGATGGCGTTCCATCGCGGCGACCAGGCGCACCAGTATCTCGCCGGTCATTACACTATCGGCGTCCAGGATCAGGAACTGCGGATATGCGCCGCCGAACCGCTGCACCCAGTCGGCGATATTGCCGGACTTGCGGGCAGTGTTCTGCGCGCGGCGGCGATAGAAGATCCGATCATGGCCGCCGGTGTGCTGGCGCAACGCCAGGAAGGCGGCCTCCTCGTCGAGCCACACCTCCGGCTCGACGGTGTCGCTCAGGATGAAGATGTCGAATGCGGCGGCTGCGCCCAGGCCGCACAGCGCCTCGTCGATCGCCTGCAGCCCTGCCGTCACGCGGGACGGCGACTCGTTGTAGGTCGGCATCAACAGCGCGGTGCGGGTCGTCGGCAGCGCGAGGTCCCGCTCTATCAGCCGTCTGCCGCCGCCGAATATCAGCGAGACGAAGCCGGCGAGCGCGCTGGTGAACGACAGGGCGATCCAGGCGAACAACGCCAGGAACAGCAGCAGCATGAAGACCGTGAGCGGGATCAGCCCATTCGCCCCAAGCACCAGGTACATCTCGTACGTCCCGGCCACGCTCAATGCGGTGGCGCCGCCGATCACCAGCAGGCGTCGAAAGCCAATGCCGCCAGGCGACGAGGCAGGCCGAGCCGAAGCGGCCGGTACGATCCGCAACGACTGCGTCGGCATCGCCAGCGGCGCCTCCTGCGGCAATGCCCGGAATGCCGGTGCTCCGGGGGCGCCCGGGCGAGTGTCGCTGGGGTGCGCGTCGGTCAGGCTGGCGTCCATCGATACATCCAGGTTTCGGTCAAGGGCTTGCCGTCACCGGTCAGCCTGGCATGCAGCTCCACGAGCGTGTTGTTCTGTGGATCCAGCTCGAGGCTGACCCGCCAACCGCCGATATCGGGCACGGCCTGGGCCACCGCGTTGACGATCTGCCCCTTGGTGCAGGCGCTTTCCAGTGTCGGCGGCGGCGTATCCGCCTTCCACTCCTTCAGTGCGCCGCCCACGAAGTCGACGACGAACAGCCGGTTCTTTCCGGTCAGCGACTGACCGCAGCGGGTGGCGACCACCAAGGCGACCGCCCGATCTCCGGGCGGTGTCCGGCACCAATGCAGCCGATAGTTTCGATTGTATTCACCCTTCGCGCGCAACGGGTCATGCGGGCGCCAGAATGCGACGACGTTGTCGTTCACCTCCTGCTTGCTGGGAATCTCAACCAGCTCGACAATGCCTTCGCCCCAGTCGCCGATCGGCTCGACCCACACGGATGGACGGTTTTCGTAGCGTGCCTCCGCGTCCTGATAGTCGGCGAACAACCGCTCACGCTGCAGCAGGCCGTAGCCGCGCATGCTCCTGTCGGTGAAGGCGCTGACCTGCAGCTCGCGTGGGTTGGCGAGCGGTCTCCAGATATGGCCATCCTGCCCGATCTGCAGCGCCAGGCCTGACGAATCGTGCACCGCGTTGCGATAGTCATCGAAGCCGACGCGGTCGTTGGCATCGAACAGGAACATGCTGGTCAGCGGCGCCAGGCCGGACGCGGCGATGTCGACGCGCGGGTACAGCGTGGTTTCGGTGTCGAACACGGTGTCGGTCCCGGGGCGGATGGTGAAGCGGAACGCAGCGGCCGCGCTCTGGCTGTCCAGCAGCGCGTGTATCACCATCGAATCGCTATCCGGCGCCGGACGCTCCAGCCAGAACGTCTTGAACTGCGGGAACTCCTCGCCGGTCGGGTCAGCGGTCTTGATCGAAAGGCCGCGGGCCGACATGCCGTAGCCCTGACCCTTGGCGACGGCACGGAAATAACTGGCGCCGAGGAAGGCGCAGACCTCGTCGTAATAGTCGGGGCGATTGAGCGGATAGTGCAGGCGCAAGCCGGCAAACCCGACATCGCCAGTCGGCGCCTTGACCTTGTCGAAGGTGAACAGCTCGGGGCGGTAGCGGATCGGCGTGGCGCGGCCGTTCGCCACCTCGAAGACGTCGACCCGTTCCTTGTACAGAAATCCGCGCGAGAAGAACTCGGCGGTGAAGCGCAGCTTCTGGTCGGCCCACAGCGCCTGTTTCGGATCGAACCGGATCGAGCGATAGGCTTGGTAGTCCAGGTTCTGCAATTCGGCGGGAAGCGCGGCATCGGGTGCCTTGTACGGTTGCTCCGCCAGCTGGCGGGCCATGTCGCGCACGGTGGCGGCATCGAACGGAGGCGGCTGCGCGGGCGCACCATGGGCGGCAGGCGCGGGGCCAAGCAACCCGGCCAGCGACAGGAAGGCGGTTCCGCGCAGCAACATGCGACGATGCAACACCTGGTTGGCTCCGGCTTGCTGGGGCGTATGAGACGCTCCCAATCAAACCAGCGAATACTGGCGAATTGTGGCGGGTCTAAGCACGTTGGCGTGAGTCCTGGGGCGTAAACCCTGGGGCGTGAGTCCTGTGGTGTGAGTGTTGGGGGGATGAGTGCGGCCAATTGCGGGCCGTTTCGAAGGGTAGGTTCGGAACAGGTGCAGCCCCAGCAAGCCGCTGACCACGCCCGCCGCCGGCAGCGCGGCCACGACGACGAACTGCATCCGCGTGCCACCGCTTCGCCGTATCCGGGGGAAACTCCGGGTACCCGTTCTTCAACACAAGCATACCCTCTGGCGCTTGATCCGGGGGTCGTTGCGCATTTCGCAAAACGCTTGCCCACCACCTCCGCGCTCGCCGTGCCGCCGCGTTCACCTCTCCCGCTCTTCGCGGGAGAGGTCGAGGCGCGAAGCGACGAGGGTGAGGGTCGCGCCACCCCAAAGACCCGACCCGGCCGTCGCCGCGACCATGCCGGTGCCAGACTCTTGCATCGCGCACACCCTCTCGCACTTGACCCAAGGGCATGCCCTTGGAGCACTCGACCGAGGGTCGTTGCGCGTTTTCGCGAAAACCACGCCCACCGCCACCTCCGCCCGCGTGGCTGCCCCCGTGAGGCAGACTGTTGCGTGGGGTCCTGTCGCGTCTTCTCGAAACGCCCGTTCTCCGCCGCCTCGGGCGCTTGACCTGGGGGCATGCCATCGGGCGCCTGACCCGAGGGTCGTTGTGCATTCCGCAAAACGCTTACCCACCACCTCCGCCCTCACCGCCATGGCCGCCCCCGAGCCGGCCATCCGCCCCCGCCGATGCCACCACGACCCATCTCGACCGCCGGGATGCAGCCCCTGGCTGGCTCTCGCAGGGTCATTGCGCATTTCGCGAACAAACGCCCACCGCCCCCGCCGATGCCACCGCGACCCGTCCCGACCGTCGGGATGCAGCCCCTAGCAGACCCTGGCAGGGCATGCCCTCGGGCGCTTGACCCGGGGGTCGTTGCACATTTCGCGAAACGCTTGCCCACCGCCACCCATCATGGCCAGCCCCTAACCCGGCCAGCCGCCTCCGCGGGACCGACCGCGGAGGACACGGAAAACCGCTGGCGATGGTGGTCCGCGCGAAGCGCCATTCTGCCCTTCCATGCCCGGACAGCGAGCAGCAAGAATCGGAACCGCAAATAAAATGCAAATAGATCGCGCCACACGGTCGGTCGGTGGTCCCCCGTAGCCCCAATTCCGCTCGGATCATTTGCGTTTTTTGCGTTATTTACGGTTCGAATCCTTGCCTGCCTTCCTGCACCGCGGACGACGACGCTTCGCGCGGCCCACGCGCGGTTGCCAGGGAGCCCCCCCCCCGCGCAGGCGAGGCCCCCGCCCCTCACTCCTCCCCAGCCGCCGCGGCAGCGCGAGACGCCGGCGTCAGCATCTCCAGCGGCGCCACCGGCCCGGTATACGTATAGCCAAAGAACTCCTGCCGCTCCGTCTTGGTCATGTTCTCCCACCCCGGATACTTCCGCGCCGCCCGCTCATCGGGCACCCAGGTCAGCGCGTAATCGTCCGGCGTGTACTTGTAGATCCGCCGTGGCCCCGGCTTCACCGGCAAGGGCGACTCCCCCGCCGCCTCGCGCTGCAGCCGCTCGATCTCCTCGTTCATCTCCGCGTCGTCGATCTTATCGATCCAGCGGATGATCGCCGCCGGCTCCTCCGCCGCTGCCTTGCCACCCCGCGCCGGCGCCGCCGGCTGCGGCCGAAGCTGCTTCAACCACCGCAGCGCGCCGGCCATGACGCGCGCCAGCGCGGTGGCGCTCGCCCGCTGGCGCAGCGCCTGCACCGCCGAGGCGTCCGGCGCAAACGCCAGCCGGCAGGCGTCGACGGCGCCGGCATGGGTGGCGATCACCGTCACCGCCAGCATCGTCTGGAGCGCATCGCGCGGGTCGAGCACGCCGAGCCTGTCGAGGCCGCCCTGCACCACCTCCAGCCAGGCGGCTTCGGGTGCACCGGCGGGCGGACGCGGCAGCGTCAGCACCATGTCACGCAAGTCCTGCGGCGGGATGGTATAGGGCGGCTTGGCCGAAGCGGCGGTAGGGTCGGCGTTGTCCGTGGACACGGACGCGGTCTCCTGGGGTCGAAAGTTTAACCGGCTCGCGTAGCATGTATAGGAAAATAAGACCAGTATTATGTCTAACACCGGAGGTTGGTTGTGTTCGGCGCGATGCGTCAGCCGGGCCGCCGCCAACACCAATCTTGCGGCACCCATCAAGTGGTCCAGTACCCCAGCACGATGATCCGACCGATTGACCCGTTCCGGGCTGCAACTCGGGATAGCGGCAATAGCGTCGGTCCGCGATTCCCGATGCAAACCCCGTGGCGCCGCGAAGCAAGAAAGAATTTCAGCGCAGATGACGAAGACGATGCACGCAAAACACGCAGATGTTTCGGTGTGGTTCGCAGGGCCTAGTATTACACGTTTGATTCCGAGTCGTGTACGTTGGCGCGAAGCGCATTGTGCACGGTGAATGCGAAGCTGATCGCGTCCCTCGAAGGCTCATTCAGACTGTCGCCATCTGCGTGTTTTGCGTGCATCGGCTTCTTCATCTGCGCTAAAATTCTTGCTTGCTTCGCGGTGCCACAGGGTTTGCATCGGGGATCGCGGACCGACGCTATTGCCGCTACCCCGAGCGGCTCAATCGGTCGGATCATCGTGCTGGGGTACTGGACCACTTGATTGGTGCCACGAGATTGGTGTTGGCGGCGGCGCGGTTGACGCATTGCACCGAACACAACTAGTACAGCGATTCCATTGAACCGCTCATATCCACGGCTCTATATGACTGGACACACCCACTGAGGCAGCTCCGCAAGCAGAATGATTTTTAGCCGCGGATGAACGCCGATAGTCCGCTTTTGTGGGAGGGTGATTTACCACAACTCCCGGGTCAGTTACCGGTGCATCGGCGTTTTCGGCGTTCATCGGCGGCTAACATTCCTTTCTCCTTGATAACGCAGCTTCAGCCAACTGGAACGCGACAAGGGCCGGCGCCAATGCACCTGCAGGGGACCAATCGAAATCGCAACATGCAGATTGGCGGAATGCAAGGCGGCCTCCCGGCGAGACGCGTTCAGCTGCGGGCAGGTCCTATTACATTGCTTTCAAGAAACCACTCATACCGACGAGGTTCTGCGATGAGCCGCACATGCAAGGGCAGATTCGCCCGATAGGTGTCGTTCGTTGGAAACGCTGTACTAGTCCCTGTGGACAAACCTCGCCCAGATGCGGATGCATCCGAGCAAGACCAACCCGATGAAGCTGGTGGCGAGCTTGTCATATCGGGTGGCGATGCGGCGCTGCTCCTTTAGATGCCCAATGAAGCACTCAATCCGTGACCGCGACGCATAGAGTGGTTTGCTGACCGAGTACTGTACCTTGCGGTTACTCTTGGTCGGGATCTCGAGTGTCACGCCGCTGTCCCGCAAGTCATGGCGGAAGGCATCGCTGTCGTAGCCCTTGTCCGCCAACATGGCGCCGGGATCGCTATCGCGTTGCTGCATCAAGCCATCATAAGCGGTCACGTCATGGGCTTCGCCCTCGCTGAGTACGATCCCGATGGGGAGGCCTGCGGCGTTGCAACGCACGTGGATCTTGGTGCTGAACCCACCGCGCGAACGGCCGAGTGCTTGGTTCTGCTCCTCAGTCGTTTCTCCCGCGGCACAGCGATGCGCTCGGATGATGGTGCTGTCGATCATCTGCAACATGTCCAGTGCACCGTCGCTGTCAGCCAGCGCCTGAAGCAAGAGGTCCAAGGCGCCAGACTCGCACCAGCGGCAGAATTGCTTCCACACGGAGTTCCATTTGCCGAACACCGCCGGCAAGTCGCGCCACGGCGCTCCGGTCCGGCAAATCCAGAGTATGCCGTCCAATCTGTGCCGATGGTTCTTGGGCGGACGCCCGCCACGCGAGCAGGGGGTCGTCAGCAAGGGCGCGAAGATCGTCCACTCGTCGTCCGTCATCAGTCCGCGGATCACAGTCGGCCTCGAGTTTACCAAGAGGCTGGTCAAGATTGATCGCAAGTCGGTCACTTGAATCGCTTGACGCAAAAAAGAAACGAAACGAATCCCGGGACGGGAGCTACGATTCTTTTCGGAATCCGCCGCGGCGCTCTTTGATTCTTTACTTTCCAATCGAGTCAGCCGATCAGCTCGTCACCGCCGTGGCCACATGGGTGTCGCGCCGCCCAAGCCGTTCCGACCGCGCGGGCGCCAGGACCGGTTTGTCCACAGGGCGCAGTCTTTGGTGTTAGATATTATACTGGACAAATTTTCCTATGCATGCTACGCGAGGCGATTAAACTTTCAACCCCAGGAGACCGCGCCCGTGTCCACTGCCGACCCCGACCCCGACCCCGACCCCAACCCCGCACCGGCCAAGCCGCCCTACACCGTCCCGCCGCAGGACTTGCATGACATGGTGCTGACGCTGCCTCGCCCGCCGGCCGATGCGCCCGCGACCGCCTGGCAGGAGGTGGTGCAGGGCGGCCTCGACAGGCTCGGCGTGCTCGACCCGCGCGATGCGCTCCAGACGAAACTGGCGGTGACGGTGATCGCCACCCATGCCGAGGCCGTCGACACCTGCCGGCTGGCGTTTGCGCTGGACGCCTCGGCGGTGCAGGCGCTGTGCCAGCGGGCCAACGCCACCGCACTGGCGCACGTCATGGCCGGGGTGATGCGGTCGTTGAAGCGGCTTCGGTTGCAGCCGGCGGCGCCGGCGCGCGACTGGGGCGACGCGGCGGCGGCGCTGGCGGGGGTCATGCAGCAGGCGCCGGGGCGGCCGGCCGAGGCGGCACGCAATGGCAAGGCGGCGGCGGAGGAACCGGCGGAGATCATCCGCTGGATCGACAAGATCGACGACGCGGAGATGAACGAGGAGATCGAGCGGCTGCGGCGCGAGGCGGCGGGTGAACCCGCGTTGCCGGTGAAGCCGGGACCGCGGCGGATCTACAAGTACAAGCCGGACGATTACGCGCTGACCTGCGTGCCCGACGAGCGGGCGGCGCGGAAGTATCCGGGGTGGGAGAACATGACCAAGCCCGAGCGGCGGGAGTTCTTTGGCTACACGTATATCGGGCCAGTGGCGCCGCTGGAGATGCTGACGCCGACGTCTCGCGCTGCTGCGGCGGCCGGGGAGGCGTGAGGGCGGGGGGCTCGCCCGCGCCGGGTGGGCTCCTTGGCAACTGCGCGCGGGCCGCGCGAAGCGCCATCGTCCGCGGTGCAGGAAGGCAGGCAAGGATTCGAACCGCAAAAAACGCAAATGGTCCGAGCGGAATTGGGGCTACGGGGACGACCGACCG
>DASRQX010000174.1:0-7934 GCA_035696165.1 Acetobacteraceae bacterium
CGCCGACGCACGGGTCATCGCGCCGCTGGCAGCCGCCGGAAAAGCCACCGTGATCCCATCCAGGGCGAACCGCCAAACGCCTCGCGAGTTTGATACAGAGATCTACAAAGAGCGGCATTTGATCGAGAACTTCTTCGCCAAAATCAAGCAGTTCCGCGCTATCGCCACCCGCTACGAAAAAACCAAGCGGCATTTCCTCGTCGCCGTTCACCTCGTCGCCGCAGTCATCTGGCTCAATTGACTACAGGCCCTAGCTACACAATCGCCGGATGATACCCGGAGAACGGCAGTCTCCGTGCCGCTATTCCACCACCAACTCGGTCACCCCGTCCGCCAGCAGACGCCGCAAATCCCCCAGTGCCAGCGCCACACACCCTTCGGTCGGCGCATAATCGGCCCGCGCAACATGCAGGAAGATCGCCGAGCCGCGACCGCGAATCACCGGCGTATCATTCCACCCCAGCACGCCGATCAGGTCATACACCGCATCGGCGCGCCACAGTTCCTCGTATCGGCCGTCGTGCGGCAGGCGCACTATCCGGTTGTAGTCGGCATGGCCCGGGTCGTCGCACCAGCCGTCATCCGGCGCCAGCGGCTCGATCGGCACTGCGCATGCCGGCGGCGGCCCGCGATCCGCGCGGTACAGCACCCGGCGCAGCGGCAGAATGCCGGCGGGCGTCGCGCCATCGCGCTCCTGCTTGTCCACGCCCCGCACGCCGCCGCGCCCCAAGGCCACGCGGAACACCTGCCCGGCCAGCACCAGCCGTCCGTCGCGATGGACGATTGCCTGAATGGGCGCCTGCGTGGGCACCTGAATTTTACTCGCCCAGCAGGTGGCCGAACCGCTCGGCCTTGGTCGCCAGGTACTGGTCGTTCACCCCATTCGGCGCGAAGGCGTGCGCCTCCCGCCCGACGATCTCCACGCCGCACGCGGCCAGCGCGGCCAGCTTGTTCGGGTTGTTGGTCAAGAGCCGGACGCGTTTGATCCCCAACGACTCCAGCATCGTCGCGGCGGTGAGGAAGCTGCGCTCATCGGCACCCCAGCCCAGCGCTCGATTGGCGTCCAGCGTATCCAGCCCGCGGTCCTGCAGCGAATAGGCGCGCAGCTTGTTGACCAGGCCGATGCCGCGTCCCTCCTGCGCCAGATACAGCAGCACGCCGGCACCTTCCTCGGCGATGCGGCCGATCGCGCCGCGCAACTGGCTGCCGCAGTCGCAGCGCAGGCTGCCCAACAAATCGCCAGTGAAACATTCCGAGTGCAGGCGCACCAGCGGGGCGGCCGCCAGTTCGGGCTTGCCGACGACTATCGCCAGATGCTCGATCGCGCCGTCCTCGGTGCGGAAGGCGATGATGCGCGCCTCGGGAGCCAAGCCCAGCGGCACCTGCGCTTCGGCCACGCGGCGCAGGCTGGCCGCGGCGCCGTTCGCGTAGGCCAGCACGTCGGCCGCGCTGACGCTCAACAGTCCGAGCCGCGCAGCCTCGGCCAGCGCATCGGGCCGCGCCCGAGCGGCCAACACCGCCGGCAGCAGCCGTGACAACTTGGCAAGCGCCAGGGCGGGACGCGCCAGGGCGGGCAGCTTGGCCTCGGTCGGCAGCTTGCGCACCGGCTGATCCGTGGTCGGGTCGGCGAGCGCACGTAGCTTCTCGGGATCGGCCAGGCTGTCGGCCACGTCGATCGCCACGGCCTGGACACGCTGGGACGAACGCCGCCGCAGCACCACGGCCGCGCGCGCCGGGGCCAGCAGCATCACCGGCGGGTCGGTGGCGAGGGCGCCCAATTCCGCAACGCCGCGCGGGCCGACGGTTTCCACCGCCAGCAGGGCCAACGGTTCCGCGCCGGGCAGCTCTCCCGTCAGCAAAATCGGCGTGCCACGCCGCAACTCCGACACCGCTCGATGCACGGCACGCAAGCGCGCCGGATCAACCGGGGCATCGGGCGGCGGGCGGAGCCGGCCCACGGGAAAGGAATTGGTCATCTTGTCTTCACAAATAGCACGGGGTCGGCGGGGAGTCTGGCACGTCCGCCTATTTTGTCACTGCGGGGCGGTGTTACCAGCGGGGGCGAGACGATTGGTGCCCCCGGTTGGTGTATTCCCGTTATGTTCCAAAAATATCGCCGCCTCACGGTCCGCCATCGCCGATCATGCCCCCTTCGATCATGGCCGCCGTGCCGGCGTTGCCCCAGGCGGGCTGCCGACATACCGAAGCTGCGTGTCATCATCTATACCGCGAGGGACGCGTTCAAGGAGCATGCACGATGATGCCGAACGAGGAATGGGGCCTTGCAGGAAAAGTGGCGATCGTCACCGGTGGCGGGGCGGTGGGTGACGGCATCGGCAACGGCCGCGCTGCGGCCATCCTGCTGGCGCGCGCCGGAAGCAACGTGCTGGTCGTCGACCGTGACCTGACACTTGCCGAGCGCACCGTGGCGATGATCGCCGACGAGGGCGGCAAAGCGGTTGCCGCCTGTTACGACCTTACGGATTCCAAGCAATGCGCCGCCATGGTCGAGGACGCGGTGTCCCGTTGGGGCAGGCTCGATTGCCTCGACAACAACGTGGGCATCGGCAGCAAGGGCACCGTCGTCGAGGAAACCGAGGAGAACTGGGCCCGCATCATGCACGTGAACGTGGACACTATGTTCCTTGCGTGCAAGCACGCCATCCCCGCGATGATCCGCACCGCCGGCGGCGGATCGATCGTCAACGTCTCTTCCATCTCCGCGCTGCGCCCGCGCGGCCTCACGGCCTATTCCGTCTCCAAGGGTGCGGTCATCGCGTTGACCAAGGCGATGGCGGTCGACCACGGCGCGCAGGGCATCCGCGTCAACTGCGTTGCGCCCGGACCGGTCTATACACCGATGGTCTACGCCCGCGGCATGACGGAGCAGGCGCGCGACACCCGCCGCGATGCTTCCGTGCTCAAGCGCGAGGGCACCGGCTGGGACATCGGCAGCGCCGTGCGTTTCCTGCTGTCCGACCAGGCCCGCTACATCACTGGCCAGACGCTAGTCGTCGACGGCGGCGCCACCTTGGTTGGCCCCAGCCGAGCATCTCAGTAGGCTTGGAACGTTCCCCCATATGGCCGGGTTTTTCCCCCGTATCCGAACGCTCATAGGGACAAGCCCAGCCATGACGAGTCGAGCGGCCCGCACACACGCGCCGAGGGGGGGGAGAATGTTTCGGTTACCGGTAACGTTGCATGGACGTTCTGACTCGTTGCTGTCGGCTGGGTTCCACCACCGGGAGCGCCTGCAGCGCAGCAAGTCAACGCTTGTGTAATCATCTGCTGGTGAAATCGCGAAGGAAGGTTTTAGCGCAGACAATAAGATGATTCACGCAAAACACGCAGATGGTCCAGCGTGGCTCACAAGCCATGCACCGCACTGAACCATCTGCGTGTTTTGCGTGCATCTGCCGGTATCTGCGCTAAATTCTTTCTCGTCATGCAACGACCAAGACTCGCAACGCGGCCCCGGGACCGTACGTCGTGGCTGCCTGCTGCCCGAGCCACGGTTGACGTCCCGCGTCAGGCAGTCACTGCGGGCACCTTTTCCAGCCGCCGGTCATGGCCGAGAGCAAGCACCACCACACCCGAAACGATCGAGCCGGTGGCAATCGCCAGCAGGCCCAGCGGGAAGCTGCCAGTTGCATCCTGGATCAGTCCCATCAGGTAGGGCCCGAGGAAGCCGCCGAGATTGCCGACCGCGTTGATCAGCGCGATACCGCCCGCGGCCGCGCTGCCGGTCAGCATCGCGGTCGGCAAAGCCCAAAAGGTCGGTGCGATGCCGGCGGCGGCGCATTGGGCCGCGATGATCGCGGCCATCATGGCCACCGGACTGTCGAACGCCAGGCACGAGATCAGGCACGCCGCGCTGATCAGGCAGGCCGCAGCGCAATGCTTGCTGCGCTCGCCCGTGCGGTCGGAATGTATCCCCCACAATATCAAGGCGACGATGCCGAAAAGGTAGGGTAGCGCTGTGACGAAGCCGGTCTGCACGTTGCTCATGCCGAAACGCTTGACGATCTGCGGCAGGAATAACACCACGCCATAGCCGGTGACGTTCTGGCCAAAATAGATCAACGTCAGCGCCCAGACGCGCGGGTTGCATAATGTCTCGCCCAATCCGTAGTGCCGGATCGACTCGCGCTGTGACCGCTCCGCCGCGAGCCTGTTGGTCAGCCATTCGCGCTGCTCCGGCCGCAGCCAGCGCGCGTCCGCCGGCCCGTCGGTCAGGTAGTAAAAGACGACCACGCCGAGCACCAGCGCCGGCACTGCCTCGATCACGAACAGCCACTGCCAGCCTTGCAGACCAAACACGCCGTCGAGCCCCAGCAGATAGCCGGAGAGCACCGAGCCGGTCACCACGGCGACAGGAATGGCCGTCATGAACTGGGCGATCATGCGCGAGCGGTATTGGGAAGGGAACCACCACGTCAGGAATAGGATGATGCCGGGATAGTAGCCGGCCTCGGCAATGCCGAGCAGGAAGCGGATGGCGTAGAACGAGTTGGCGCTCCAGATAAAGGCGGTCAGACCGGAGATGATGCCCCAGGTCAGCAAGATGCGCGCGATCCAGCGACGGGCGCCGACTTTGGCCAGGATGAGGTTGCTGGGGATCTCGAACAGGAAATAGCCGACGAAGAAGATGCCGCTTCCCACCCCGAAGACCGTGGCACTGAAGCCGAGCGCCTTGTTCATCGTCAGTCCCGCAAATCCGACATTCACGCGGTCGAGATACGCGGCGTAATAGCAGAGAAACAGCAGCGGGATCAGGCGCCGGCGCACCCGGGCCATGGTCTCGCGTTCCAACGGGCCGACGCTGACATCGGCGCGCTGCGCCGCCATTGACGCTGAAGCCATGTTCCTCTCCCGCTCCCCCGCTCTTGGGTTGCCCACTTCTGGGTAGTTAGTCCAGACGGGCCGACCCGAGAGCCGGGCCGACCGCCGTTCGCCTCGGCCGGACCGGTGATGCCGCTACAGCCAACCGGGCCTGTATGGATGCTGCGCATCCCCGCAGCAAGAGCGTGGCGCGGCAGTACATCGCTCGACAATGCAGAGCACGTATCAGCAAAGCGCGTGTCTTCACCTTGTGGCGCGCGGCGAGACGCGGCGCAATTCGGACACCGGTGAGGCCGGGCTTAACCCGGCTTGGATCGATAGTACGAAAGGCGCTGGCCGCTGTTGTCCAGCGCAATCGGCCGGCCGGCTACCCTGACCTGGATGGTCGCATGCGGTTTCGGTCGCAGCGCACCAAGTTCGACAACGAAACCATGTGCGCCGTCGCCGATCTTGGCGTCCAGCAAGTCCTGCCGAAACACGTCAGCCAGGAACGACGTGGCCAATTCGCCATCGATGAACATTTCAAGCCGCACCGGGTCGGTCGATCCGAGCAGTTGGCACCACCCGAAGATGCTGCCGCCCTCGACGCCGTCGACCTTGCCGTGATAAACGCGGCGTGCTCGCGCAAGGTAGTCCTTGCGGTTTGGCTCGACCAGGCTGGCCAGCCGGGCGCACAACGCCGCATTGCTCGGCAATCCGCAGAAGCGCACGAACGTCTCGATAAAGTCCCCAGGGAATATCAGGGCTTTTTCGTAGCTGAACAGAAGGCTTGGGGCGCTAACACTGCCAACGTAACCAACCATGGAATCCAGTTGGCTGACAGCGTCGCGCAAAGCCGCCATAACGTCCTTATACTCAGAGAGCGAATTCCTGACGGCGATCGACGCTATATCGCGGAACGGGACAATGAGATGGGCGTTGTCGAACAGCGCCAGTTGTTCAGGTTGCAAACTTGTGTAGAGCAATGGCGCCTTGAAACCCCAGGTGCCGTAGTCGGCGTTTCGCTCCTCGATCACTTGCTTCAGCTTGCCGACATTACCAGCCCGCAGCGTCGCTAGCATTTCTTCGTCTTCGAACACGAAGTCATTGATGTCACGACCCATGAAAACACCGGCCTGCTGCAGGATCGATGCCACCAGACTGGTGCCGGATCGATGCAATCCAGTGACAATAAAGGTCCGGCCGCCGGTGGCGGACGATCCAGCCGGACGATTGATGATGATGCCCCTGTTGACCAGGTCATCACCTCTTGTCGCCGCCGCGTTCGGGCTGGCTTGCTGCCCCTGCCGTCCGCTCAATTCGCAATTCTCCCTTTGTACCCCGATCCTGGGCACCCCAACCTGGGCACTCTCAGACACGTTCGGCCGAAGCCACTCATACAGCCGTAATGCAGGAATGGATAACGCGGCGGTCAGGATCGCACCGCCGATCTCCCGGCGCCACTACCTCGGAACGGCGCGGATGACAGATGGTGCTCCGGTGCGGACGCCGCCCGGGCCGGACGGGGGCGCAGGTTAGCCAAAACCACGGGAAGGTGAGAAACTCGGCACTGACTATTTGCGACCGACCAATAGGGCAGGGGAGGTGATCCGATGACGGGCCAAGAAGCCGGACGCGCGCATCTTATTGCTGGCGGTTTTCCGCCCGGTTCGCCCGCCGGACACGACCACGACTACGCCCGCCTGCGGCTGCTTGGACTGCTGGCCGAACGGGACGTTCCGGCATCGGTTGCCAACGACTACGCAGATGTCGAGAAATGGCTGCCCGTGACCCGGTTGCTGATCACCTATGTCGCCGGCCCCTATCCTGACGCCGCGCAGTGCCGCGTCATCAGGCATTGGCTGGCGGCGGGCGGTCGCTGGCTGGGCCTGCATGGCACCAGCGGCGGCCGCGCGGAGCGGGTGGACGGCATGCGCCAGCGCCGCACCGTGAAGACCGAGCATCACGCCGTTCTGGGCAGTTACTTCCTGACCCATCCGCCGATTTGCAAAATACGTGTCGACGTGCGCGACACCGATCACCCGATCACAAGCGGACTGGGCGCGTCGTTCGATGTCGAGGACGAGCCGTATTTCATCGAGTTGCAGGATCCTGGTTCGACGCGGATCCTGCTGAGCGCGGACTACGGGCCCGGCGCCGTGTCGCCCAGCATCGGGACGCTGTACGCAAGCGACACTTCGCTGCAGTCCGATGGAAAGACGCGCGTGCTCGGCTATACGCGCGAGGTCGGTAGCGGTGGCGTGACCTATTTCGCGATTGGCCATTGCCACAACCCGGCCATTCGCGCGACGCGGACCGCGGACGCCGCGGACCGGGTCCCCCCGACATTTCGCGGCGCGTGGGAAAGCGACGCGTTCATTACGCTGTTGCGCAACGCCATCGCCTGGGGTGTGCGTGCCTGATCGTCGCGAAGAAGGTCGTAAATCATGCTGACAATCGATGCCCAAGTGCACGCCTATCAACGCAATCACCCCGGCAGGCCGTGGGCCGGAGTTCTGCACGGACCTGCGGAGGTCACGGGCGACGACATGGTGGCTGCCATGAACGCCGTCGGTGTCGATGGCGCGCTGCTGGTGTCGCCATTCAGCATGTATCGTTACGACGCCAGTTACGCCATTGAGGTTCACGCCGCGCATCCCGGCCGGTTCGGGCTGATCAAACCGGTGGACCCAGCCGACCCCGCCATGGCCGAAACAATCGCCGAGTGGGCGGCCATCGACGGCACGGTCGGCGTACGGATCATGCTCAATCGTGACGGCGTATCGACCGACGCCGCCGATCCCGGCCTGAACCGCGTTCTGGCCATCGCCGGACGACATGCCCTGCCGGTGAACCTGATGGCGACCGGACGGCTGGCGCAGGCCGGGCTGCTGGCCGCCCGCAATCCCGACACGGTGGTGGTGATCGACCACCTCGGGCTGCAACAACCATCCGAACCGCCAGCCCCCGCGCAGCCGTTCGCCGATCTGCCGAAGCTGCTGGCCCTGGCGGCGCACGACAACATCACAGTCAAGATCAGCGGGGCCGGCACGCTGTCGCACGAACCGTTTCCGTACCATGATTTGTGGGATCCGCTTGCGCGCATCTTCGAT
>DASRQX010000175.1:0-14789 GCA_035696165.1 Acetobacteraceae bacterium
ACCGGCGATACCGGATCGTTCCGCGGCCGGATATAGCGCCGGTCGACGAACGCCGGTTCAACCAGCCGATGGCGCAACGACGCGCCGGTGATATCGATCACGTCCTGGGCCAGCAGGTCGCGCAGCTCCCACAGCAGCGCCGGCATCCCGCCGGCGGCGTGGAAATCCTCCATGTAGCCCTCGCCGGTCGGCTTCAGGTCGACCAGCACCGGCGTCGTGTCCGACAACTCGTTCAACTTGTGCAGATCTATCTCCACCCCGCGCCGCCCGGCGATCGCGGTCAGGTGGATCAGCGCATTGGTCGACCCGCCCAGCGCCAGCAGCACGCGCAGCGCGTTCTGCACCGAGGCCGCCGTGATCACCTCTGACGGCCGGATCGGCGCCTCCGTCAGGCGCATCGCCAGCGTGCCGGCTTCCTCCGCGGCGCGCAGCCGATCGGCGTGCACCGCTGGGATCGAAGCGGTGCCGCCCGGCATCATCCCCAACGCCTCGGCTAGGCACGCCATGGTGGACGCAGTGCCCATCACCCCGCAGGTGCCGGCGGTGGTGGCCAGCCGTCCCTCGATCTCGGCAATGCGCTCGGCCGTTACATTGCCGGCGCGATATTGCGCCCAGTAGCGCCGGCAATCGGTGCAGGCGGACAGCCGCTCGCCCTGGAATGGTGTCGCCAGCATCGGCCCGGTCACCAACTGGATCGCCGGGATGTCGGCCGACGCGGCCGCCATGAGTTGCGCCGGCACCGTCTTGTCGCAGCCGCCCACCAGCACCACCGCATCCATCGGTTGCGCCGTCAGCATCGCCTCGGTATCCAGCGCGGCCAGGTTCCGGTAGTGCATCGAACACGGATGCAGCGATGGCTCGCACAGCGACACCGTGGGGAACGGCATCGGCAGCCCGCCGGCGGCCAGCACGCCGCGCTTCACCGCCTCGATCAGCTCCGGCACCGTGCGGTGGCAGTTGTTGTAGGCCGAGCTGGTATCGACGATGCCGACCACCGGCCGATCGAGCATCGCCTGGGAATAGCCCATCGACCTGGCGAACGACCGGCGCAGATACAGCGCGAAATCGCGGTCGCCGTAGTTGGACGTGTTGCGCGCGAGGCCGCGCCGGGCTTTGGGATCGGTCATGCCGACCATGCTAGGCGCCAGGCCGCGCGGCGGCAATTTTCCTGCCCCCCGGCTCCCTGGCCTGTGATCTACGTCACCATGCATCCGTCGCGATGCCCCTATCATAGCGACGTTGGCAAAAAACGGGGGGGCGGCCATGACCTTGGTCCTGACGGAGCATAACATCCAACTGACCTGCCTGAGCGAGCCGCACATGATCGAGACGCTCGACATGGACCAACTGGTCGAAGACCTGACGGACGGCACGCCACCGGCTTTTCTCACGCCCGAGCGGATTTGCGTGCAGGACCTGATCGTCGTCGCCGCCCTGGTGAAGCCGGGGACGAATCCCCAGGGCAAGGCGGGGGCGAAGGCGGGGGCGAAGCAGGTGGCAAAGCCAACCCGCTACCTCGGCCTGCTCGGCGCGCGCGACGACACCGCCGGCGGCCAGGCCTTCCTGCGCCTCGACATGGCCTGCGTCGCCCCCCCGGTCCGCGGCCAGCGGCTCGTCTCGCGGCTGCTGGCGTGCGCGGCGGCCGAGCGGATCGGACGTACCCCCCTCCTGGCGGCCCGGACGGCAACACCGTCGTGGTTCCGCGCGCTGAGGCACTTCGCCACCGATCTCGCAGGCACCGCGTTCCATCCGGCCCCCGCTGGGGCGGTGATCTCGCTGCGCACCGCGGCGCTGGCGCGTCGGATCGCCGGTGCGCTGTGTCCCGAGCATCGCCACGACGTCGCCACCGGCGTGCTGCACGGCAGCTGGACCGTGCCGGCGATGCCACTGCGCCGCCACGCCTCGGCCGATGCCTGGTGCGAGGCCATGCGCGACGCGGCGCCCCTGCTGTCGGAGCGGCTGCTGGCGGTGATCGACCTTTCCGACGTCGCCAGGTCGACATTGCTGGCGCGCGCCCGGCAAACCCCATCGACCGGGTGACACGCGCGCCCGGGTTCCTCTAACACTCACGGTGCACCGCAGAAGGAGCGGATCGCCGTGCGTTTCAGGTTTGCGTTGTGGGCCTGCCTGTTGGGTGTCGGCGTGTTGGCCGGGCCGACCGGCTGCGCGCCGAACTACTCGCCGAATACCTACGCCAGCAACGCTGTGCAGCAGGCGGCCAAGGTCGACCAGGGCGTCGTGGTCGGCGTGCGCGAGGTCGCCGTCAGCGCCAACACCACGATCGGGGCGGCAACCGGCGCGGCGGCAGGCGGTATCGCCGGCTCGCAGGTCGGCGGCGGCGTGACCGGCGCATTCGGCGCACTCGGCGGCGGGCTACTGGGCGGCATCGCCGGCAGCGCCACGGAGCACGTCCAAGGCGATACCAGGGCGTTCGAATACATCGTGCGCAAGCCGAACGGCGATCTGATCAGTGTGACGCAGAAGGACGACCAGCCGATCGCACTCGGTCAGCACGTACTTGTGATCGCCGGGCCGCAGGCACGGATTGTGCCCGACTACACCACGCCGGAGCAGGCCGCGAACGCCGCCAAGCTCGCCCAGCCGCCAGCCGTGCCGGCGCCGACAGCGCCGCCCCAGGTTGCGGTTCCGGTCCCGCCGGCCCCGCCAACGCCCGTCGAGGCGGGGCCCCTCCAGCCGGCGCCCGTCCAAACGGCGCCCCTCCAGGCCGGGCCCGTCCAACCAGCACCCGGTCAGACCCCGCCTGGCCAGCTGGCGCCAGTCCAGACAGCACCCGTCCAGACGGCACCCCTCCAGGCAGCGCCTGCGCAGTCAACGCCCGTCCCGTCAGCACCTTCTCAGTTCGCACCCGTCCAGCCAGCGCCTGCTCAGGCCACGCCTATCCAGCCATCGCCCGTGCAGACCTTGCCCGCGCAGGCGGTACCCGCGCCGTCGACCCCAGCCAGCGGTTACTCGGCGCCGACACCCCTGATGCCACCGAGCCAAACACAGTCGCCGTGATGAGGCGGGCGCCGTGACAAGGCGGGTCGCAGCGAGGCAAAATCCGGCGCGCCCCTACACCTCGCTGAGCTTGGGTGCATATTTGAACACCCAATCGCCACTGTTGAGATAAGCGCGCGGGGTGGTCTTGTTGCCGCGGTGCGGCTTCGCGCGCACTTTCGAGGCCCAGGGGTTGTTGGAGTCCGGGTCCTTCGCGCCCTTGTGGTAATGCACCACGAACTCGCGCTGGAACGCGGGTGCGTTCACGAGCACCGGGACCTCGCTAGTATCGCCGCCGCTCAGAGCGATCGTGCCGCCGGCGTTCGCGGTGACAATGCCCTTATTGAGCAGCGCCTTGACGCGATTGTACCAGGCAGCGAACTTCTTATCGCGTCCAGGCAGGCCGGCACGTCCGCCTGCTCTTTCTTGAGCTGCGCTGCCTCGTCTTTCTGGCGCTTTTCCTCCTTCAGCCGCTCGTTCTCCTGCTTTGCCACCGCATCCTGGGCGTCCTGTTCCAGGCCGCGCTTCGTGGCGTCGGCCTGCTTCAGCCCGGTCTTGAGGACGATTTCCAGGTCCTGGAGCACGTCCAGCGCGGAGATGAACCTGCCGTCCTTGAACCACTTGGCCGCCTTGTCGATCTCGCTGTTGCGGTTGCCCGGCATGAAGCTCGTGAAGGACGCCGGTTTCAGGTTGATGAACTCGCCGATCAGCTTGTTCACATCGGCCACCGCACCTGGATAGTCGGCCTCGGCCTCGTCCATCCAGGCGATCTCGTCCTCCTGCTCGGCGATGTCGGTCTCGACCGCGCCGAGCAGCTTGAGCGCGTTGGGCAAGGACTTGGGCGCGGTCTTGATCGCACTGGGCAGCGCCTTGTCCAGCTCCGAGCAGGTCTTCCCCGGCACCGCCCGCGTGCGCAGTGCCTTGATGCGGTCGGCAAGATTCGCCTTGAGACTGTCGAAATCATCGATCGGCTGCTCCGCCGCCTCCACCACCGGTGTTAACGTCTTCTCCAACTCGAACAGCGTCGCCGTCGCAAACTTCTCGCGCAGGTCCTTGACGACCGCCTTGTCCATTGCCCCGATGCCGCTCTCGCGCGCCGCGATCCGTTTCTCCAGCGCCACCCTGGCCGGTTCGAGCGCGACATCGGCGATCGCGGCGATCACGTCCTTTTCGACCGCCGGCAGCGTCTTCTCGAATTCCGCCAGCTTCTCCTTGTCGATCGCATCCTGGAAATCGCGCCACACCGTCGCGGCAAGGTCGGTCTTGGTTGCTTCGTCGCCGCCGGTTTGCTTGGCCGCCTCGGCCGCTTTGGTCAGGCGCCCGGCCAGCGCGTGCACCTGGTCCTTGACCGCGCTGCGCTGTGCCGCCCGGTTCGCGTTCTCGACCAGCCTGGCCAGTTCGTCACGCGCCGTCTCATACGCCTTGATCAGCGGATCGGCCGCCTCCCTGGCAAGTTTGGCCTCATCCCGCTTCTGGTCGGCGAGCAGCCGTGCCTGCTTCTCCGGCGCGCTCTCCGGGGGCGAGGATTTCTTGCGCTCGCGCAGGTTCCTCTTGTCGGTCCACTGCTTGGTGGCTTCCTTGGACGCCGGCTCCGCAGCGGTCGCGGCCTGTTCCGCCTTGAACGCCGGCGCCTGCTTGTTCGAGCAGTCGACGCGCGCCTTTTCAAGGTCGTTGGCGTGCTTGCCCTTGAACCGCTCCTTGAACTGCTCGATCGCTTCGCGGTCCTTGGCCGGGTCTGGCTTCGCGACCTTGGTCAGTGCCTGCGACATTGCTCAGTCCCCCTGCTAGCTGCTGGCCGCCGCGGCCAGCGCCTTTTCCAGCCCGGCCAGCGCAGGGGCGAAGCTGGCGAGGATGTTGACCGTCACTCCGAATGGGTTCTCGTCGCACGCATCCACCCGCTCGTCGCCTTCGATCTGGTCGCCGAACTGCGCCACCGCCTGGCGCGCTTTTCCCACCACCGCCGGCGCCACCATCGCGCCGGCGGAGCTGACATCGCGGATCGCCGCCATCAGCTTGACCTTGGTGCCGCCGGTAATGCCGTTGAGGCCGAATTCGGCGATTTCGTGCAATTCTTCGTCGTCAGTCTGCTTGAGCGCGCTCTGCAACTGCGAGATTTGGGCATCGACGGCGTCGCGCCAGCGCGCGGCGGCGTCCGCCCATACCTTGGCGAAATCGCGCCCGTCGTCATTGGCCACTTTGCCTGCCACCGCGCCAAGCCGGCCGGTGGGCGGGGGAAATTCACTCCCAGCCCGCGCTGCACCCAAGCGCGTCCGGTATCCGGCGCAGGGTTGGCCATCGCGTTCCCCCCTTTTGTTCAGACTATCGGATGATTTTGGCAACAAGTCTGTGCCGCCGCGGCGCCGCGGTGCCGCGTGTCAACCGAGCCCGCGACACGGTAGTGACGCATTTTGAGATTGGCTAATGCTTGAGGTGGACGAAGAGCGCCAATCCGGCCCCGAATATGAATGCATCACCCAAGTAACTCAACCCACGCACGCCGCTTGGAAACCATCCGCGAACGACCAAACTAGCCACGAGAAGTCCAACGCCGGCCCAGGCGCGTCTCTGCAACAGCTTCTGCGAGACCGCAGCTATATTCGTGACAGGGGACTACAGATATGGCTTTCGGCACGCGCTCACTCCGCGGCCCGCGAGGCGCCGGTGCGCTGGTGCCGGTTCACATATGCCGGCAGGCCGAGGTTCTCCCGCAGCGTCGTCCCTTCGTATTCAGTCCGAAACAAGCCACGACGTTGCAGCTCCGGCACGACCAGCGTGGCGAAATCATCGAGCCCGCCCGGCAAATGCGACGGGCAGATGTTGAACCCGTCGGCCGCGTCGCTCTCGAACCATTCCTGCATGTCATCGGCGATCTGCTCGGCCGAGCCGATCAGCACACGCCCCGCATTGCCGGCGGCGATGCGTTCGTAAAGCTGCCGGATGGTCAGCCCCTCGCGCTGCGCCATGCGGATCTGGCCGTGGCCGATGCTGCGTATCCCGCTATCGTCGCGCGGATCGGGCACCGGCCCGTCCACGTCGTAGCCCGACAGGTCGCCGCAGTAGACATACAGCAGCGCCAGCCCCGCCTTCGGATGGATCAACTGGCGCATCTGGTCGTATTTGTCGCGCGCCTCGGCCTCGGTGCGGCCGACATAGGGCGTGAAGCCGGGCAGCACCCGTAACGAGTCGGCCGCACGTCCATGCCCGGCAAGGCGGGATTTCAGGCCGGCGTAGTACTCCTGCGCCGAGACCAGGTCGAACGGCATAGCATACACCACGTCGGCGTACGCGGCGGCGATCTCCCGGCCTTGATCGGCGGCGCCGGCCTGCACGATGATCGGCCGCCCCTGTGGCGTCGCAGCCGAGTTCAGCGGGCCGCGCACCTTGAAGTGCTTGCCCTGGTGGTTCAGCACGTGCAGCTTTTCGGGGTCGAAAAACAGGCCGCTTGCCTTGTCGCGGATGAAGGCATCGTCCTCCCAACTGTCCCACAATCCGGTGACGACGCGGGCAAACTCCGCGGCGCGCTCGTAGCGGGTCTCATAGTCCAGGTGCGTTTCGCGGTTGAAGTTGCGTGCCTCCTGGTCCGTCCAGGAGGTGACGACGTTCCACGCGGCGCGCCCCCCGCTGATGTGATCCAATGAGGCGTATTTTCGCGCTACGTGGAACGGCTCGTTGTAGGTGGTCGACGCGGTGGCGACGAGGCCGATATGGCTGGTGTGCGTCGCCAGCGCGGACATCAGGGTCAGCGGCTCAAGCTCGGCGATCCAGGCAGAGCGGCGCTGCGAGCCTTCCGGCTCATCGCGGGCGCGCACACCGACGCTGTCGGCCAGGAACACCAGGTCGAAGCAGGCGCGTTCCGCGGCCTGCGCGGTGCGCAGGAAGTAGCGATAATCCAGCGTGCCGGCGGCGGGAACATCCAGGCGGCGCCAGGCCGCGATGTGGTAGCCGTGGTAGCGCATCGACAGGCCGAGCCGCATGCGACGTTGCGTGGTCATCGGTATTTTTCCCCGTGGCGTGGCAAGGGGCCGCGCATGCACGTGTTGATGCTACACACGAGTGACGCTACGGCAAGCACAACGCCAACTAGCCCAAATCGAACCAGCCAACGGCGACCCAAACAGTCACGTCCCGCGCAGCCGCGGCGGCATCGCGCTACGCCAGCACCCCCAGCCCCTTGCGCTCCACCAGGTCGAGCAGTTTGACCGCCGGACCGCTAGGTTTCTTGGTCCCCTGTTCCCACGCCGCAACCGTCGTCGCTCCGACATTCAACACCGTAGCGAACACCGCCTGGCTGGCTTTGGTCTTGGCGCGCACGCGGCGTATGTCGGCCGCCGTATAATCGCGCAGCGGCGGCAGGCACAGCGCGTCAAACTCGCGCATCGTCAGGCCGTCCAGCACCCCGGCATCATGCAGGCGCCGGGCGGACGCATGGACGTTCTTGAGTATCCGGCTCATAGCGCCACCTCGATCATCAGCGTCTCGCCCACCATCCGGTCGACAGAGCGTTCGTCATAGGCCAAGAAGACAGCACCAAGCTTGCCGAGCGCAAGTAATTCCGTACTTGTAACATTATCGATCTCGTTCTTGGCGAAACCGAACAGGAAGACCAGCCGGATACCCTGCCGATGCGCCACGATCGTCCGGTAGCCACCACGCTTGCCGCCGCCCGGACGCGCGACACGCTTCTTCAGCAGGAAGCCGCCGAGCCGGGCATCGATCAGCCCGCGTTCGATCTCATCGGCGGCATTCTGCAGCATCTGGTCGGCGAGGTGCTCCTTGCGTGCCCAACGCGCGAATTCCAGGTCCTCCCGAACGCCGACGCGCATTTCTCTATCACCCAGTAGTAGGAAGCGCAAGCACAATTCGCAGCCGGCATTGGCACCCGGATCGACAACCCAGCGCCCCTGCCGGGTGCCTACTACCAAACGTCCGTTAACAAACCGGCAAACCGCCCAGCGTCCGCCCCGCCCGCGCGCACGGATTGAGCAGGCAACCGCCCTGTGCAAGCCTCGGACCTTCAACCGAGACACCGAGCGCCATGTCCGACCTGAAAGCCGCCGTCCTGCCGGTCACGCAATTCCAGCAGAACTGCGCGTTCCTCTGGGACGAGACCACCAAACAGGCCCTCGTCATCGACCCGGGCGGCGAGGTCCCGCGCATCCTCGCCGCGATCGACCAGCTCGGCGTCCGCGTAACGAAGATCCTGCTCACCCACGGCCATATCGACCACGCCGGCGGCGCCGCCGCGCTGCGCGACGAACTCGTCGCCCGCGCCTCGCCCGACCCCGCCCCGCCGATCGAGGGACCCGATCCGCGCGACGCCTTCCTGCTCGGCGGCCTGGAAGACCAGGCAGCGAAATACGGGTTCGCCGGCATCCGCAACGTCCGCCCCGACCGCTGGCTGACCGAGGGCGACGCCGTCACCCTGGGCGAGCACCGCTTCGACGTCCTGCACTGCCCCGGCCACACGCCAGGCCACATCGTCTTCATCAACCACGCCGCGCGCTTCGCCGTGCTGGGCGACGTGCTGTTCCAGGGCTCCATCGGGCGCACCGATTTTCCCTACGGCGACCACGCCGCCCTGCTCGCCGCGATCCGCACCAAGCTGCTGCCGCTGCCGGACGATCTCGTATTCCTGTGCGGCCACGGCCCGGGGTCCAGCATCGGAGCCGAGCGCGCTGGCAACCCGTTCCTGCGGTAGGGCGCACGCGCGCAGACTGTTGTATGGGCTCGCGTCCAAGATTTTCTTAACGTCGCCCGCTCTTCGCGGGAGAGGTCGAGACGCGCAGCGACGGGGGTGAGGGTGTGCCACCCGAACCCTCCATTGCTCTACGACCACGTCGAAGCCCAGCGGCAGGCTGTTGCTGTTGTCGGCGTTCGCCAGGAGAGCTCTCCCCCTCCCCTTGAGGGCTTGGGCCGCGAAGCGGACCAAGGCTGGGGGGAGGGGTTGGACGCGGGAAGCCTTGCTGTAACCCTGGCACGCGGGGCCCTCCTTCCGCGACGGGGGTGAATCCTTGCTTGCGTTCTCGCGGACGATGGGCAGGCCCCTGGCCCCTTCACCCAATGACCCCCGCCCCCCACCCTGGCCGGCCCGTCGTTTCTTGCGTAGCGTCCAAAACCATCAGCCCAAACCCAGCCAAAACAATCAATAAGGAAACCCCATGGTCCAAAATCCGGCTGCCCGCGCCGGCAGCAGACTGCGCATCATAATGATCGCCTCGGCGATCGGGTCGGCACTGGAATGGTACGACTTCTTCATCTACGGCACCGCCGCGGCCCTGGTGTTCGGCCCGCTGTTCTTCCCCAAGCAGGACGCAACGGTCGGCCAGCTTCTGGCCTTCGCAACGTTCGGCGTCGGCTTCATCGCCCGCCCCTTCGGCGGCCTGTTCTTCGGTCATTTCGGCGACCGCATCGGCCGCAAACCCATGCTGGTGGCAACCATCCTGCTGGTCGGCGGCGGAACGTTCCTGATCGGCCTGCTGCCGACCTACGACCAAATCGGCATGTGGGCACCAATCCTGCTTCTGCTGCTGCGCCTCGTCCAGGGCTTCGGTGCGGGCGCGGAATATGGCGGCGCGGTGATCCTCGCCGTCGAGTATGCCCCGCCCGGCAAGCGCGGCCTCTACGGCAGCTTCGCCCCGATGGGCGTGACCGTCGGCAACCTGCTGGCAATCGGTGTCTTCGCCGTGGTCGGCCTGCTGCCGCATGACGCAATGATCGCCTGGGGCTGGCGCATTCCGTTCCTGCTGTCGTTGATCCTGCTGGGCGTCGGCGTGTGGATCCGCCGCAAGGTCGAAGAAACCCCGGTCTTCGCCATCGCCGGCCAGACCCAGGCGAAGCTGCGCGCCCCCGCCATCAGCGCACTGCTACGCCATCCCCGCAACTTCCTCGTCGTGATCGGCGCGCGTCTGGCCGAGAACGGCCTCGGCTACCTGTTCCCGGTCTTCGGCCTGTCCTACATCATCAACACGCTGCACCTGCCGCGCGAGGTCGGCCTGACCGGCATCATGCTCGGCACCTTCGCCGAGATCGCCGGCGTGATCTTCTTCGCCTGGCTCTCGGACAAGGTCGGCCGACGCCCGGTCTATATCGGTGGTGCACTGTTCTCCGCCGCCTTCGCATTCCCGTTCTTCCTGATGACCGAAACCCGCGACCCGACACTGATCGCGCTCGCCTTCATCCTGATCATCGGCGTCGGCGGCGGCGCAATGTTCGGCCCCCAAGCCGCCTTCTTCGCCGAGTTGTTCCCGCCGCGCCTGCGCTATTCCGGGTTCGCCTTCGCCCGCGAACTCGGCTCGATCCTGGCCGGCGGCCCCGCACCGTTCGTTTCGGCCCTCCTGGTCGCCTGGATGGCCGGTGCGCCATGGGGCGTCGCGTGCTATGTCATCCTGCTGTCGCTGATCACCGCGGTCTCGGTATGGTGGGGACCGGAAACCCACGAAAGTGACCTGGCGGATGAACGCGGCGTGAGCGTGCAGGCAAGCTGAGGAATCCATGACCGTTCTGATCGCCGGCGCCGGCATCGGCGGGCTGACGCTGGCGCTGAGCCTGCACCAGATCGGCGTGCCATGCCGCGTGTTCGAGAGCGTGGAGCGGATCGAGCCGTTAGGCGTCGGCATCAACACCCTGCCGCACGCGGTCCGCAAACTGACCGAGTTGGGGCTGGCCGATCGTCTCGCCGCCACAGCGATCGAGACCGCGGAACAGGCCTATTTCTCCAAGCACGGCAAGCCGGTCTGGTCGGAGCCGCGCGGTCGCGCCGCCGGCTACAACTGGCCGCAATTTTCCATCCACCGCGGCACGCTGCAGATGCTGCTGCTTGCCGCGGTGCTTGAGCGGCTGGGCCCGGACGCGGTGCTGGCCGGCCACCACCTGGCGGGCTGGGACGACACGGCGTCCGGTGTGCGCGCGCGCTTCGTGCACCGCGCGAGCGGCGACGCAAGCGGCACGCACGATGGAACCTTGCTGATTGGCGCTGATGGTTTCCACTCGTCCGTGCGCGCCCGGCTCTACCCGACTGAAGGGCCGCCGATCTGGACCGGCGTGATCCTGTGGCGCGGCATCACCTGCGGCAAACCGTTCCTGACCGGGCGCACGATGGCCCTGGCCGGCCACGAGGCACAGAAATTCATTGCCTACCCAATCTCCCGCGCGGCGCTGGATCGCGGCGAAGCGGGGATCAACTGGATCGCCGAACTGAAATTCCGCCCCGACCACCACTGGCGGCGCGAGGACTGGAACTGCGCCGGCCGTCCCGCGGAATTCCTGCCGCGGTTCGCCGACTGGCATTTCGACTGGCTGGACGTGCCATCGGTAATCCAAGCGGCAGACCATTGCTACGAATACCCAATGGTCGATCGCGACCCGTTGCCGCGCTGGACACATGGACACGTTACGCTGCTGGGCGACGCGGCGCATCCGATGTATCCGATCGGATCGAACGGCGCCTCGCAGGCGATTCTGGATGCGCGCGTGCTGGCTCGTGAGATCCGTGCGCAAGGTGCAACGACGGCGGCGCTGGAAGCGTACGAGGCGGAATGCCGTCCCGCCACCGCGGCGATCGTCGCCGCCAATCGCGGCAACGGCCCGGACCAGGTGCTGGAACTGATGGAGCAAAGGGCACCGAACGGTTTTGCCCATGTAGAGGACGTTCTGGACAAGGCGGAACTGGCAGAGACCGCCGCCACGTACCGCCTTCTGGCCGGTTTCGACAAGGAAGCATTAAACGCGCGGCCGTCGATCGTATCGTAGTCAACGCAAGCGCCCAGGGTTGACCCGCTGGACCCGTATGCATAGCGTCCCGCGCCTGCTCAACTACGGCGTGCGATGCGTCGCGACAACAACGGGGAGCAACAGTCCATGCTGCGGAAACTCAGGCGCATACTCGCCGCATGCGCGCTCGCCTTGACCGTCACCATCCCCCAAGGCGCAACCGCGCAGCCCATCCAGTTCGGTGCGATCCTGCCATTGACCGGCCCGGGCGGCCTGATCGGCACGCAGCAGATGCGCGGCATTCAGTTCGCTATCGATCAGGCCAACGCCAAGGGCGGCGTCCGCGGCCACAAGATCGAGGTGCTGTTCGAGGACGGCCAGGCCAAACCCGACCAGTCGGTGCTGAGTTTCAACAAGCTGGTCGATCTGCAGCACGTATCAGTGGTATTCTCCGCCTTCTCCGGCCCGTCGCTCGCCATGGCACCACTGGCGACGCGCAAGAAGATCCTGATGGTGAATGCCGGCGCGCAGGCCGACAAGCTGGCGACCGCCTCGCCCTATCTGATCAATACCCTCCCCACCATCGGCGACGAGATCAAGGTGCTGTCGAAATACCTGACCGCCGACGGCAAGAGGAAGGCGGCCATCCTGTTCGAGAACGACGCCGCCGGCATCTCCGGCCGCGACGACTACATCGAATACTTTCCCAAGGCCGGCGGCACCATCGCCACACAGGAGCCGACACAGTTCGGGCAGACCGACTTTCGGCCCGCCCTGCTGAAGTTGGCCGACGCCAAGCCCGATGTCATGCTGGTCTCAATCACCGCCGCGCCGTTGCAGATGGCGCAGCAATACAAGCAGCTCGGCCTGAAGTTCCTGGTCGCCGGAACCACCTTCCTGCAAGACCCGGCACTGGTCGCCGACCCGTCCTCGAACGGCATCGTGCACACCCAAATCCGCATCGACGCGCCGCCGCAGCTTGCCGCGGAATTCAAGCAGAAGTTCAACGTCGACATGGAGTTCTTCGTCCGCCAGTACTACAACGCCATGCAGGTCGTGCTGACCACGCTCGACAAGGTGCTGGCCGACGGCAAGCCCGTCACCGGCGAAAACATGCACGACACATTGTTCCAAATTCGGAAATTCAACGGCCTGATCCCACTGGAGTTCAAGACCAACACGGCAACCGTCAGCATCGACATCAACCGGATGCAGGACGGCAAGGACGTAACGATCAAGCAGCTCAGCGCCGACTGAGCAACGACCCGACCGGGGCCGGCACGCGATGCTCTGGCTGCAACTGCTGGTCAACGGCCTGGAAACCGGTTGCGCGCTGGGCGTGGTGGCGATCAGCTTCTCGCTGATCTACTCTACCACGAAGATCTTCCATGTCGCGCACGCCGGCATCTACACGATGGGCGGCTATCTGGCGTGGTGGCTGGTCACCCACGGCGCACCCTCGGTGGTCGCGCTGCTGCTCGCGGTGGCGGCCTGCACCGCCGGCGGGGCGCTGATCCAAAGTCAGCTCTATGCACGGCTCGAGCGGCGAGGGGCGACGCATCTGGTGATCCTGATCGCCTCGCTCGGCACGCTGGCGGTGATGCAGAACATCATAGCCGCGGTGTTCACGCCGAACATCCTGCAATTCCCTGTGCCCTGGGCCAACAACGTCGTGGTCCTGGGTGGCAACGTGCGGCTGACCTGGGCGCAATTGCTGACCATCGCGGTCAGCCTGGCCGCCTATGCCGGGGTGATGTGGTTCGCCCATCGCACCATCCTGGGCAAGCGCATCCGCGCCGTGGCATCGAACCCGTTCCTGGCGCAGATCACCCGGCTGCAGCCGCAATCCGTCTACGTGATCGTGGTGGCGATCGCCTCGGCGATCGTGGCGCTGCCCGGCGTGCTGGTGCCACTCGATCTGGGACTGCAACCTTACGGCGGCATCACGCCGCTGCTGACCGCCACCATCGCAATGATCGCCGGCGGCGTCGGCAGCATCACCGGCGCCTTCGCGCTGGCCATCGTCATCGCCGAGCTGCAGAACCTGTCGCTGCTGGTGATGCCGGGCGAATGGAGCATCGGCATCACCTTCTTCATCTTCCTGATCTTCATGCTGTTCCGCCCCACCGGCCTGTTCGCGGGTCGCTGAGAAAATAGGCCGCTGAGCAATGGATTTCTGGTTCAGCTACATCACGCTCGCCGAGATCTACGTGCTGCTCGGCCTGTCGACCAACCTGCTGGTCGGCATCGTCGGCATCTTCTCGGTCTCGCAGGCGGCGGTGTTCGGCGTCGGCGCCTACATCGTTGCGTATTTCCTGATGGCGGCCGACCCGATGTCGTTCCTGCCCGCGCTGGGCATTGCCGCGGTCTGCTGCATCCTGCTGAACGTGCTGGTCACGCTGCCGTCCTTGCGGGTGTCCGGCGATTATTTCGTTGTGACCTCGTTCGGCATTCAATTGCTGGCGACAGCGGTGTTTACCAACTGGACCGCCGGCACCGGCGGCGCCAACGGCCTGCCCGGCATCCCGCCCCCCGACCTGTTCAACCATCCGCTGGAGAGCACCGGGCAGTTGACACTGCTGTGCACCGCCGCCGCGGGCCTGGGCTGCCTGGCGTTCTTCCTGATCATGCGCGCGCCGTTCGGCCGCCTGCTGCGCGCAATCCGCGAGGACGAATCAGCGGTCGCCGCCGCCGGCAAGAACGTGCTGCGTGCCAAGGTTTCCGCCGCCGCGCTGGCCGGGGCATTCGCCGGTGTCGCGGGCGGGCTGTACGCAACATTTCTTAGCTTCATCGATCCGTCATCGTTCGACCTGGACTCCTCGATCCTGCTGCTGACCATGGTGGTGGTGGGCGGCGCGCGCACTCTGGCCGGGTCAATCATCGGGCCATTCCTGCTGCTGGCGATGCCGCAGGTCCTGACCATGCTGGACATCCCGACAACCATCGCCGCGGCGATGCGGCAACTCATCTACGGGCTGCTGCTGATCCTGTTCATGATGTTCCGCCCTCAAGGTCTGGCCGGGGAACGGCTGTGATACCAGCGGCCGAAAGTCCCGACTCTCCACTCGTCATGGCCGGCGAAG
>DASRQX010000176.1:0-31492 GCA_035696165.1 Acetobacteraceae bacterium
GGCGGTTGCCGGCTTGATCCCGGCAGCCCAGGCCAATCCCGCAATACCCCTCCCTCACCGCGGCCAGCGAGAGGGTCCCAAGGGCCGCTGCCCTTGGCGGGGATCCAAGGGGCAGCGCCCCCTGGTGGGGTTCAGGGGCAACGCCCCTGGCCTTCGCCTGGTTGCTTTGCATCAGGTGCGCTCCTCGCTTTGGCGGGACAGGATGGCGCTGAACTCGGCGCCGAATCCTTCCAGCCGGGAGGCGAAGCGCGACAGGTCGTTGCTGATTTTGTTGTAGGCCAGCACTGCGGGGATGGCGGCGACCAGGCCGATTGCGGTGGCGAACAGCGCCTCGGCGATGCCGGGTGCGACGACTGCCAGGTTGGTGTTGTGCAGGGCTGCGATCGCCGAGAAGGAGTGCATGATGCCCCAGACGGTACCGAACAGCCCGATGAACGGTGCGGTTGCGCCGACCGAGGCGAGGAAGATCATCCAGCGTTCCAGCCGGTCCATTTCGCGTTGGACGGTCACGGTGATTGCGCGGTCTACGCGGTCGCGCGCGCCGGATCGGCTCATGTCGGCGCCGGCGACGCGGGCCGATCGCCGCCATTCGCCCATCGCCGCGCCGAACACCGCCGCCATCGGGTGCACCGGCTTGGTGCCCTCCTGCTCATACAGGTCGTCCAGGCTGCCACCGGACCAGAACCGGTCCTCGAACCCGTCGGCCTCGCGGTTGACCCGCCGCAGGCTGATCCATTTCTCGAACACCACCGCCCAGACCCAGACACTCGCGGCCAGCAGGCCGAGCATGACGAGCTTCACGACGATGTCGGCCTGGACGAACAGGCCCCACAGCGACAGGTCACCACCCGCCGCGCCAAGCGTCACCGCATCAACCGCCCGATCCACCTGTTGAACCCCTTTTATCCCCAGCCTTCGACTCAAGACCTGGCCTTGCGTCCCGACCAGCCTTTACGTCACGACTTGCCCTTGCGTCACACATCCGCGCCAGCGCCACCTTCCAGGGTGGCGGCAGGCGGCCCGGCTTGTCGCCGCTTGGCCGCACGCACGCAAGCTGTACTTCCAGCACCGCACGGGTACCAGCGTTGCCCTGGACCTCCTGGCGCAGCAGCAGCGACGCGCCGCCCACCTGCAGCGGCTCCGTTACCACGATGAGCGATTCGTCAATCCGGGCGGGTCGCAGATAGTCCACTTTGATGCGCCGCACCACGAACATCAGCCCGTACTGTGCGATCAGCGCTGCATGTGGGATTCCCCAATCGCGCAGGGCTTCGGTGCGCGCCCGCTCCGCGTAGCGCAGGTAGCTGGCGTGGTAGACCACGCCGCCGGCATCGGTATCCTCGTAGTACACCCTCAGCGCATAGCGGTGGGAACCCTCCGCCAGGGTGGATGCTGGGTGTCCGTTCATTCATTGTCCCTGGCATTGTCCCTGGCATTGTCCCTGGCATTGTCCTGAACATCGGACCCCGGATCACGCAGCAGGTCCAATTGCCCCGCCTCCCGCGGCGGAATCGGCAGGCCGAGATGCCGCCAGCCGGGCTCGCCCAGCATGCGCCCGCGGCTGGTGCGCAGAACCAGACCCTCCTGGATCAAAAACGGCTCGATCACGTCCTCGAGCGTGTCGCGCGCCTCGGCCAGCGCCGCCGCGAGCGTCTCGACGCCGACCGGCCCTCCGGCATGGTGTTCGGCGATACGCAGCAGGTAACGCCGGTCCATCGCGTCCAGGCCGACGCGATCAACTTCCAGCCGGGTCAGCGCGGCATCGGCATCGGCCCGATCGATCGGCGAGGTGCCGGCCACGGCGGCAAAATCACGCACCCGGCGCAACAGCCGCCCGGCGACGCGTGGGGTCCCGCGGGAACGCCGGGCGATCTCGGTGGCGCCGTCCCTTGTCAAGTGCATGCCAAGCAGCGCGGCGCCGCGCGTGACGATCAGCTCCAGCTCGGCCGGGGTGTAGAAGATCAGCCGCAGCGGGATGCCGAATCGGTCACGCAGCGGGGTAGCCAGCAGCCCGGCCCGCGTGGTGGCGCCGACCAGCGTGAACGGCTGCAGGTCGATGCGCACCGCGCGCGCGCCGGGGCCTTCGCCGATGATCAGGTCGAGCTGGAAGTCCTCCATCGCCGGGTACAGCACCTCCTCGATCGCCGGCTGCAGGCGATGGATCTCATCGATGAACAGGACATCTCTGGGTTGAAGGTTTGTCAGGATAGCGGCGAGATCGCCGGCGCGCTGGATCACCGGGCCGGAGGTGGCGCGGAAGCCGACGCCTAGCTCACGGGCGATAATCTGCGCCAGCGTGGTCTTGCCGAGGCCGGGCGGGCCATGCAGCAGCACATGATCGAGCGCCTCGCCGCGACTGCGGGCGGCCGAGATGAAGATGGCCAGGTTTTCGCGCGAGGCTCGCTGGCCAACGAACTCCGCCAGCATTTGTGGGCGCAGCGATGCCTCGGCGGCGTCTTCCTCCCGCCGCGCCGGCGAGACGGTGCGATCGTCGTATTTCTCCCCCTCCCCTTGAGGGCTTGGGCCGCGAAGCGGACCAAGGTTGGGGGGAGGGGTCCTAGCGGCCACTCAACTCTCCGATAGGGCCTTGCACCGCCCCCTCCCCCCACCCCCCTCTCACAACAGGAGGGGGAGAATACCGACCGGACCTCATCCCACCGCCCTCTGCGCAAGCTCCCGCAGCGCGTCCCTGATCACCGCATCCAGCGCCGCGCCCTCCCCCAGCCGCTCGATCACCCGCGCCACCACCGGCTGCGCCTCCGGCCGCCGATATCCGAGATTGACCAGCGCCGACAGCGCATCGTCCGCCACGCCCGGCGCACGCAACGCCGCCAGGACGATCCCCGGGCTGGACGGCATCATCCCGGCCTTGTCCCGCAACTCGGTCAGCAGCCGCACCGCGAGCTTGGCGCCCACCCCGGGCGCACGCGTCAGGCTGGCCCGATCGCCCGCCGCGATCACCGACACAAGATCGCGTGGCGACAGCGACGACAGCACCGACAACGCCACCTTCGCGCCCACACCCTGCACCGTGGTCAGCAGTCGGAACCAGTCGCGCTCCGCTGCCTCGGCAAAGCCATACAGCACGATCGCATCCTCACGCACATGCGTTTCGATCAGCAGCCGCGCGGCCGCGGGCGGCGCCGGCAGCGCGGCCAGCGTGCGGGTCGAGGCGTGCACCAGGTAGCCGACACCGTTCACATCGACGATGCAGCTTCCTTCGACGAGTTGGTCGATCCGACCCGTAAGCTGGGCGATCACGCGCGTCGCACTCCCGCGGCCCAGGCCAGCCGGCTGGCGCGATGGTGCGCATGGCAGATCGCCACCGCGAGCGCATCCGCCGCATCGGCACGCCGGATCGCCGCCCCGGGCAGCAGCCGGCGCACCATCATCTGCACCTGCGTCTTGTCCGCCCCGCCGGTGCCGACCACCGCCCGCTTGACCGACTTGGCGCCGTACTCGGTGACTGGAATGCCTGCCAGCGCAGGGGCCAACAGCGCCACGCCGCGCGCATAGCCCAGCTTCAAGGTCGCCGCGCCATTGCGGTTGACATAGGTCTCCTCGACCGCGGCCTCCTGCGGGCGATGGGTGGCGAACAGGGCCGCCAGCGCGTCATGCAGCACCTTCAGCCGTTCCGGCACCGAGGTCTCGGAATCGGTCGCGATCACCCCATCGGCGATGTGGCGCAAACGGTTGCCATCCACCTCGATCACCCCCCAGCCGGTGAACCGCAGGCCGGGGTCGACTCCGAGCAACCTGACCATGGTGCGAATCGAGCCCTGTTCCTGTCTTGTCCCCGTATACGCGCGCGACGAGCGATCCGGCAGACGATTCGCCAAGCGCATGTCGCCAAGCGCATGTCGCCAAGCGCATGTCGCCACGCGCATGGCCGCCACAGTCGGATCCGGCTTCGGCTGCCCATCGTGGGAAGAGGCCGCCTTCGCCGCGCGTCGCAAGATGCGAGCGGTAGCGACTTGTCAGGCGATTGGCAGACATCGTCCCCGCGCGCGATTACTCTCTACGGCCAGACATGGCAGGCCGGATCCGGAGATAGGCTGCGTTGCAGCGCAGCTTCAGTCATCGGCGGAAGATCGTGGACTGCCGGACCGGATTCCAGGACAGCTAGCTGTGCGTTGACACCTCGCAGCCATCGAAGATAGTCCCATTTCTTGCGGAGGGGTATCCCCATGAAGCCGGCCAGCGATACTGACCTCACCATTCCCCCCGCCCTGGCAGCGGAGGTCCAGGCTGCGGCCGACGACGAGCACCGCCCGGCAGCCGAAATTGTGCGCGACACGCTGGAGGGCTACCTGGAAAACCGCCGCTGGCTGCTACGAGAGCAAGACGCGCAGCAGGCTCGCGAGCGCGGCTTGCCAGATAACGACTTACCGCTCACCTCCGAACACCGCCAGACCATGCGTGCGAAAATCGCGCAGGGAGTGCGCTCACTTCGGGCGGGAAAGGGCACCGACGGCGAGGCCCTCTTTGCCAAGATGGACGCTGACTTCGAGGAGCTGGAGCGGCAAGGCCGCAAGTGAAACGCTACGTCTTATCGCCGGAAGCCCAATAAGACCTTCGCGAAATCCGTGAATATCTGATTACTGAAGCCGGCCTGTCCGTTTCCCGGTATGTGATGCGTACCATCAGCACTGCGCTCCGCCTGCTCTCCGCCATGCCGGGTCTCGGACATCTGCGTCAGGACCTCACCGGCGAGCCAGTGAAATTCTGGCAGGTGTTCTCCGACCTGATTGTCTACGATCACCTCGCCCGCCCTATCGGCATCGTCCGGGTGCTGCACAGCAGCCGCGATATCGCGGCGGTCCTGGCCGAGACCACGAAATAAAGGCGCCACCCGACCCGCCGGCGCATGCCGCATCATAAGGCCGCGCGTCCCGCCGGCCGGGTGTCCGCGCCACCAAAAACCTCTACACCAGCGACATGGACGCCCCGCTCGACTTCGCCAACTACAAGGCCGCGCTGATCGTCCTGGCCGCCGCCGGGGTGGTCATCCCGCTGTTTCACCGCCTGCGGCTCAGCCCGGTCCTCGGCTTCATGCTGGTCGGCATCGTTGTCGGCCCGTTCGGCCTCGGCGCGCTGGCCACGGCCCACCCCTGGCTCGACCTGGTGACCATCGGCGATGCCGGCGCGATCCGCGCGATCGCCGACCTCGGCGTGGTGCTGCTGCTGTTCATGATCGGGCTGGAGCTGTCGCTCGAACGGTTGTGGCTGATGCGCCGGCTGGTGTTCGGCCTCGGCACGCTGCAGGTCGCTGCCTGCGCCGCCGCACTGTCCGGTGCCGGGATGCTGCTGGACGAACCACCCGTCCGGGCCGCGGTGATCAGCCTCGCCCTGACGATGTCCTCCACCGCTATCGTTCTCCAGGTGTTGGCGGAGGAAAAACGGCTCGGCACCCCAGCCGGCCGCGCCAGCTTCGCCATCCTGCTGTTCCAGGACCTTGCGGTGGTGCCGGTGCTGTTCGTATTCGCCGCATTGGACCCCGAGAGCGGTGCCGGCAGCCTCGCCGGCTTCGGCTACGCGATCGCCCGCGCGCTGCTCGCGGTCGGCGGGATCGTCGCGCTAGGCCGCCTGGTGCTGCGGCCGCTGTTCCGTAGCGTCGCGCGCACCAAAAGCGAGGAGCTGTTCATCGCCGCCTGCCTGCTGGTCGTCGTCGCCACCGCGCTGGCCACCGCTGTGGCCGGGCTGTCGATGGCGCTCGGCGCGCTGATCGGCGGGCTGCTGCTGGCCGGCACCGAGTATCGCCGTCAGATCGAAGTCACGATCGAGCCGTTCAAGGGGCTGCTGGTGGGCCTGTTCCTGATCTCGATCGGCATGAGCCTCGACCCGCACACCCTCATCGAGCATCCCGCGATCGTACTCGGCGCCGCGATCGGCCTGGTGGCGCTGAAGGCACTGATCGTCACCGGCTTGGCACGTGGCTTCGGCCTGCCCTGGAATGGCGGATTGCAGACCGGACTGCTGCTGGGTCCGGGCGGCGAGTTCAGTTTCGTCATCGTGACCGTCGCCCTGGGCCACAAGCTGCTGGACCAACCCGCGGCGAGCTTCGTGTTGATCGTCGCGGCGCTGACCATGATCAGCACGCCGATCCTGTCGAAACTCGGCGCCAGGCTGGTCCCGCGCGCTGGCCCGCGGCCGATCGATCCGGCCCTGATGCTGCCCGCGACGAGGCTGCCGGCGACGCCCGACACCACCCCACATGTCATCGTTGCCGGGTTCGGCCGGGTCGGCCAGATCGTGGCGGCGATGCTCGAGGCGCACCGCGTCGCCTATGTCGCGATCGACCGCGATCCGGATCGCGTGGCGCTGCAGCGCAAACGCGGCAGGCCGGTCTACTACGGCGACATGACGCGCACCGAGATCCTGCGCCATGTCGGGCTGGATACCGCCCGTGCCCTGGTGGTGACACTGGACGACGCCGCGGCCGCGCAAGCGCTGGTGACCGCGGCCAGGGCCGAGCGGGCAGCGCTGGTGATCGTCGCCCGCGCGCGTGACGGCGAGCACGCCGCGCGGTTATACGGCGCCGGCGCAACCGATGCCGTACCCGAAACGATCGAGGCCAGCCTGCAGCTCGCCGAGGCCGTGCTGGTCGATGTCGGCATCGCCATGGGCCCGGTGATCGCCTCGATCCACGAGAAGCGCGCGGCGCTGCAGGCCGACATCAAGGCCATGGCGCCGCCGCACGTGGACATCCGCCCGCTCGGGCGGCGGCGTCTGCGCGATGTCGCCAGACGCGGCGGCTGACGTTCCCAGGCACCCATCGCGCAAACGGCGTGCTCGCACGGCTGCCGGGTTGGACGTGGGCCAACGTCGGTTCAGCGTCCCTCTGCGTGCAAACTCATCCCGGGTTGCGATGATTGGCGCGGTTTGGCGGCGGCCAATGTCGCCACACGATCCACGATCCGCTACCGGCCCGAGGTATCGCTAGCGGAATTCGTGCAGAGATTCGCCACCAGCACGATCTTTCATCCGGTAAAGGGCGAACGGACATTCGATGGTACAAACGTGATCGTTGCGCTAACGGACGGTCATGCAACGTTGCGTTTGGATGAGCACCCACCGCCGCGCACCCAGACTAATGTCGAATAGTTCAGACTTTCCTGCGCGAACCTCCGCGCCCCAGTGCTCATTGCGCAACCATCCACGCCGCCATGGCATCGCAAAACCCGGCCAGGACCTGCGCGTCCGTGCGTCCGGTCCGCGCGGGGACGTGGAATGAATGATCGGCATCGGGAAATGTCGCCAGGGTCGCCCGGCTGCCGAGTTCCGCCACAACGCGGGTGATCAGACGGTGCTCGGCGAGGCTGTCGCGATCGCCTTGCAGGAAGAGCATCGGGATCCGAACATTCGCCAGATGCCGCGCGCGATCCAGCGACGGTTGCTTCGCGGGATGCAGCGGGAAGCCCACGAATACCAGCCCCTTGATGCCGGCAAGCGGCGCCTCCGCCTGCGCTTGCGAGGTCATGCGGCCGCCAAACGATTTTCCCCCGGCGAACAGTGCACAACCCGGAAGCCGTCTGGCGGCCTCGTCGACGGCCGCGCGAACCGTGGCATGCGCGATCGTGGGCGAATCCGGCCGTCGCGAGCCCCGCTCCATGTAGAGAAACTGATAGCGCAGCGTGGCGATGCCGCGATCGGCAAGCTGTTCGGCAGCTTCCGTCATGAACCGATGGGACATGCCGGCCCCCGCCCCATGTGCCAGCACGTAACCCGCTCGAACCGCGGCGGGCACCAGCAGCAGGCCCGAGACGGCATGGCCGTCGGACAGAGCGATGGTGATCTCGAGTGCTGCTCGCTTGGTCATGCGAAGAGATTACATCAACTCGGGCACCGGCGGCGGCAACGGCGTACCGGTCAATGGAGGCTGGTGGCTCATGCGACAGCCTACTGTTGAAAACAGCCCCTTCAATCGGATTCCCGCTCTATATATAATTATATAGCAACTATTATCGCACACCGCAGATCAGGGAATTTCGTTCCCACCAGGCTTTGGTTGCGGCTCACATCCGAGGATCCGGGGCTTGTCAACACGCCGACGAGCACACCACCGCGCGGCGCAAGCCTAGCCTAGCCTAGCAGCGCCGCAACCGGGATCGTTGCGCCGGGCAGCAACTCGGGTTCCAAGCCCCCCGGCGTCCGACGCGCGACACCGCGGCGTAGTCATCGCCGCTTGGCGACCGGCAGACTTCCACCTCGCCTCCCGAACAGGTTCACGATCCAGAATTCCGGAATGCCATGCCGCGCATAGAACGACCGCTTTACGGTGGGGTCATAGGCCAGACTGCTGTCAGCGACGTCGATAATCAGCAGAACCTCATCCGCGCGCGGCGTCGCCAGCCGATAATCATCGGACCGCGGCTTCAGCACAGCGAAATCGGGTTCCGGCTCGGTGCGATCATCGAGCTGAACCGGATTCTGCACGGCCACCACGCCCCTGTCGCCCACTGCCAGGACCAGCCGGCGGCTGAGCTAATTTATCGTGCCTGAATGCTTGCTGCCGACGGGCGACTTGGCGACGAGCTCTCCCTCGATGAGCTCGACTCGATCGCGCTCGGTAGGAATGCCAACTTCACCCATCCGATGGTATTCCGCCACGGTGAGCGGGCGCCGGGCAACCTAAGGGTTGCGGGTCAGCAGGACGGTTTCTCCAGGCGCCATCGGCCAATCCCCTCGGTTCGGAACGGAAGCAACGCAACCGGCAAGATAGTGAGCACAACGGTTGACCACAACTTCCCGTGCCGTGAGCAGCGTGCCGACCGTTCGGCTCCGCAGTTCCACGTGCTCAAGCCCGCCGCCGGTTGCGCTCCCTCCTGGCGATGCATCTCTCGCCAAGTTCCGGCGCCCTTCGGTGGCGTTTCGGTTGGAAACTGGCACCGGCCGCGGGCTACGCCGACAACCGCGCCATCACCGCATCCGGAATGTCGAAGTTCGCCCACACGTTCTGCACGTCGTCGCCGTCTTCCAGCGCCTCGAGCAGCTTCAGCACCGTCGCCGCGCGCTCCTCGTCCAGCGTCACACTGGTGGTCGGCCGCCACTCCACCCGCGCGCTTTCCGGTGGACCGAACCGCGCCTCCAGCGCATCGCGCACCGGGAAGAAATCCTCGACGGCGCAGGTTACCTCATGCCCGTCCTCGTCACTTTCGACATTGTCCGCGCCGGCCTCGATCGCTGCCTCCAGCATGTCGTCAGCCGACCCGGCAGACGCCGGATAGCGCACCACCCCTGGCCGATTGAACAGAAAGCTGACCGAGTTGGACTCGCCCAGCGCCCCGCCATGCTTGGCGAACGCGGACCGTATGTCCGACGCGGTGCGGTTGCGGTTGTCGGTCAGCGCCTCGACGATCACCGCGACGCCGGCCGGTCCGTAGCCCTCATACCGGACCTCCACGTAGTCCGCGCCGCCGGCGCCGCCCGACGCCTTCTTGATCGCACGCTCCACCGTGTCCTTCGGCATGTTGGCCTCGCGCGCCGCCCCCACCGCGGCCCGCAACCGCGGGTTGGCCGCCGGATCGGGCAGGCCCTGGCCGGCGGCAACGGTGATCTCGCGGATAAGCCGCGCGAACAGGCGGCCGCGCCTGGCGTCCTGCGCGCCCTTGCGGTGCATGATGTTCTTGAACTGCGAATGTCCGGCCATGATCCTGGTGTGCGATGGGTTGGGGAAGCGAAGGGCTTTTATCCGTCCCCTCGGGTTACGACAAATCCCCCTCGGGGCGTAGCAGTCGATCGGCTTGTGTCGGGCGTGGCTTTTCCGCCGCGGGTGACGCGGATCATACCGCCATCACCCGGCGATCGCCCCCGCCACCGCGCCGCTCATGCAGGTCGCCAACGTGCCCGAAATGATCGAGCGCATGCCGAGTTGTGCCACCTCGGCGCGGCGATCCGGCATCATCATGCCGATCCCGCCAACCATAATCCCCGCGCTGCCGAAATTGGCGAAGCCGCACAACGCATAGGTCAGGATCAGCCGCGTGAGCGGCGTGAACGCATTGACCGGCAGTTGCGCGAAATCAAGGTACGCAACGAATTCATTCAGCACTGTCTTGGTGCCCATCAGCACCCCCGCCGCACCGGCCTCCTGCCACGGAACACCGATCAGCCACATCAACGGCAGGAACAGCCATGCGAAGATCCGCTGCAAGGTCAGCGCATCGCCACCCCAGTGCGGCAGCAACCCCAGCGCGGTATTGACCAGCGCGACCATGGCAATCGTCACGATAAGTGTGGCGACGATCCCGACCAGCACCGGAATACCGTCGGCGGTGCCTTTCACCAACGCATCGATCGAACTGACCGGCGGATGCTCCAGCACCAGTTTTCCCTCGGGCTCGGTGATTGGCACGAATGGCACCATTAGCGCCGCCACCGCCAGGCCCGCCGGCGTGCTAATCACCGAGGCGATCAAGATCTGACCGAGTGCGTTGGGGATCAGCTTCGCGAGGAATTCCGCGTAGATCACCATCACCGTGCCGGCGACCCCGGCCATGCCGCAGGTCATCAGCGCGAACAACTCGCCGCGCTGCATGCGCGACAGGTAGGGACGCACCAGCAGCGGCGCCTCCACCATCCCGACGAAAACGTGCACCGCGGCACCCACGGCCAGCGCCCCGCTGATGCCCATCCAGCGCCGCAGCAGCCAGGCGAAGACCCCGGTCACCCGCTGCAGGATGCCCCAGTGGAACAGCAACGAAGCCAGCGCGCTGATCACCAGCACCAGCGGCAGCGCCTTGAACGCCAGGATGAAGCTGGCGCCTGGCGTGGTCTCGGCGAACGGCAACGTTCCGCCACCGAGATAGCCGAACACGAAGCCGGTGCCGGCGGTGGTGGCGCGTTCCAGCGCATGCGCGGCGCGGTTGGCCAACATCACCACGGAGACCGCCGGCGGAAAATCCAACAGCAGCAGCGCCAGTGCCACCTGCAGAACCACGCCGGCGATCACCGTGCGCCAGGGGACGCGCCACCGGTCCTCGCTCAGCAGCCAGGCGAGCAACAGCAGCGCCAACTCGCCCAGCGCGGCATGGGCCATCAGGTGGACGCCATCAGACGGGGTGCTGGTTGAACTTGTAGCAGGCGGGTAACTTGCCCACCGTGTAATCGCCCGCCATGCCGCCCTCCGCTGCTCGCCACGAGGCTGAAACAGCGTTCCGGCGCGGTCAACCGCATGGCGGGTCGGGCGGCGTTTCGATTTGGCCTTCCACAAATAGTGCGAGAACGGAATTGTGACGCGGAGCCCCCACCCCGTCATGCCGGCGAAGGCCGGCATCTACGACTTGCTTCGTCGCAACAAAGCCAAGTCGCGGATACCCGGCGGGCGCCGGCATGATGGGGGCAGCGCGCCGGCGGGTCGATCAGTTCATTCCGCCGGCGCCCCAATGCCTTGTTCCGCCGCACTCACCCGCGGACGCCGAGCCGCGAACACGCGACGGATCACGGTGTAGAACACCGGTGTGAAAACCAACCGGACACCGTGACACCTAGCATGCCGGCAAACACCGCGGTCCCCAGCGATTGCCGCATTTCCGCGCCGGCACCGCTGGCGAGCACCAGCGGGATCACACCCAGAATGAAGGCAAACGACGTCATCAGGATCGGCAACAAACGGGTACGCGCCGACTGCACTGCCGCCTGCCCCGCGCTGACGCCGCATTCCTCGGCCTGCTTGGCGAACTCGACGATCAGGATGGCATTCTTCGCCGCCAGCCCGACCAACACAACAAAGCCGATCTGCGCCAGGATATCGACGTTGAAGCCCCGGGCCAGCAAGCCCGTAACCGCGGCCAGCAGGCACATCGGCACGATCAGCACCTCCGACAACGGCAGTGTCCAACTCTCATATTGCGCGGCGAGCACCAGGAACACGGACAACACCGACGCGGCGAAGATCAGCAGCACCGAGTTGCCGGCCTGGCGCTGCTGGTAAGCAAGGTCGGCGTTCACGTTGGCGGGAGGGTTGCGAGCGAGGCGGCGATACGGACCGCCCCCCGGCCTCGATCCCATTGCCTTGCCCTGCTTCGTTGCAGGGTCGCCGGGGCGGATCACCGCTCAGCCAGCAGCGGCCTCAGCACGTCCACCACCCCGGTGATCAGAATCTGCACACCAATGCAAAGCAGCAGAAAGGCGGAAAGCCGGGTGACGGTGCGGCTGCCGCGCGGCCCCATCAGGCGCGAGATCCGATCGGTCGAACTGTAGGTGATCCAGATCACTGCCGCCAGGGCCATCGTTGCCGCGGTCATCCCGAGGAAGAACCACACGAGCTTTTCCGGAGTCTGCGGATGGCTGGAGCCGAGCGCCACGGCCACCGAGATCGTTCCCGGTCCAGTCGTAAACGGGATGGTCAGCGGAAATAACGCGACGTCGTCAACGCCGACCGTGGGTGTCGCCTGTTCCTGTTTCCGCGCTTCGTGCCGTTCCGGCGCGTTCAGCAGATTCCACGCGCTCAACGCCACGACGATACCGCCGGCAACGCGCAATGCCGCCAAGGTGATGCCGAAGATCGCCATGACATAAGAGCCGGCCCACAACGCCACACTCATCACCACGAGCGAATACAGCGCAACCTGGCGGGCAAGTCCCGCACGATCCTGCGTGCGGTCGGCGGTGACCTCGCGGAAGATGAAGGCTCCGCTGATCGGATTGACGATGGAGAACAGCGCCGGAAAGCCAAGCAGAAATGCGTTCAGCGCCTGGTACGCGCCTAGCATTGTTTCACCTGAGCCTCGATCTCTCGGCGGCCGGAGGCTGCGCCTGCCCGAGCGCCACCGACGCCTGCGATAAGCCGGAATCGGTGAAGTGTTGCGCCGTCACCTTCACCACCGCCGCCGCATCGGGATCGACGCGCGCATGACTGACATCGCGGCCATAAGCAACTCGGCGTCCACCTGCGATCATTTGCCGCTCAATTCCTTGCTCGCTGCCTGCCTCACTGCTGTCTGACCATGTTGCGGCCGCGGCACGGGCGTTTTCACGCCGGCACTCTCCGTCTTTGACACCATCTATGCCAAACCAAGACATTAGGCGGTGACGCGGCACCGCGCGAAACACCAACGCATCTTGCCTTCTCCGCGCTGGATCTTCCTTGCGGACAGTCAAACACCGCAGACACGAACTACCCGCCCAACCCAGCCACAAATCCCGCCATTCCCGACAGCCGTCCCGTCGCACACCGCGCCGCTTGCAGGATCGCGCGCACCCGCGCCACCGCGTCCTCGAACACATCGTTAACCACGACATGGTCGAATTCCGCCCAATGGCTGATTTCCTCCCGGGCAAGACCCATCCGCCGGGCAATCTCCGCCGCATCTTCGCCGGGGCGACCCCGCAGCCGGGCTTCCAGCGCCGCCAGCGACGGCGGCAGCACGAACACCCCGACGACATCCCCCGGCAGCACCGCGCGCAACTGCCGATGGCCTTGCCAATCGATGTCGAACGCCACGTCGCGCCCGGCTGCCAGCGCGGTCTCCACCGGGGCGCGCGGCGTGCCATAACTGTGCTTCCCTAGCACGGTCGCCGATTCCAGAAACCCACCCACCGCCACCAGCGCATCGAACGCCGCCCGGTCGCGAAAATGATAGTGTGTCCCATCGATCTCACCCGGCCGCGGCGGCCGCGTGGTGACGCTGACCGACAGCGACAATTCCGGCTCCGCCGCCAGCAGCGCCCGGGTGAGCGAGCTTTTCCCCGCCCCCGATGGCGCCGCCAGCACCAGGCAAAGCCCGCGGCGTGCAATCCCCCTCATTCGATGTTCTGCACCTGCTCGCGCAACTGCTCGATCGCCGCCTTCAACTGCAGCCCGGTCGCGGTCAGCGCGCGCGACGACGACTTGCTGCACAGCGTGTTCGCCTCGCGCATGAACTCCTGCACCAGGAAATCGAGGCGCCGGCCGATCGCCGCCGCCTCGGTCAGCAGCATGCGCGCCGCCTCGATATGGCTGGCCAGCCGATCCAGCTCCTCGCGCACGTCCGAGCGCGCGGCGAGCAGCGCCACCTCCTGTGCAATCCGCTCATCCGGCAGCGAGGGGCTTTCGCGCAGCAGCGCCTGCAGGTTCTCCATCACCCGCGCGCGGTGCGCCGCCGGCTGGTCGGCGGCTTCCTTGGTGGCCTTGCGGCGCAGCGCGGCGATCTCGCCCAGCAGCAGGTCGAGCGTGCCGCGCAGCCGCTCGCCTTCACCTTCGCGCGCCTCGACCAGCGCCGCCAAGGCCGCCTCGAAGCCGGTGCGCACTGCGGCGATGGCGGCCTCGGTGCGTTCCTCCTGCACTTCGGCGGCGGGCCGCAGCACGCCCGGCAGCGCCAGCAGCGCCTCGGCCCGCGGCGGCTGGCTGCCGGGGATGCGCGCGTGCAGCGCCATCGCCAGCGCCAGGACCTGCTCGAGTGCCGCCGGGTCGGGGGCGAGCTTCTTCTCGACCTCGCGCGTGGTGGACAGGTTGGCGGTCACATTGCCGCGCTTCAGCTTTTTTCCCGCGGCCTCGCGCAAGACGGGCTCCAGCGCGTCCCAGCCGGTGGGCAATCGGAAGCGCAGATCCAGGCCGCGGCCGTTGACACTGCGCAGCTCCCAGGCCCAGCCGAGGCCGTCCATTCCACCCTCGGTGCGGGCAAATCCGGTCATGGAGGCGAGTGCGGCGGTCATACGATGATTCCCCGGTCCCCCGATCTTCTATCAGCCACCCACGAGCGTGCGAAGCTGGGCTATCCTGGCGCCATGACAAGCTTCCCCCGCACGTTGATCACCGGCGCGTCCTCCGGCATTGGCCGGGCGCTCGCCCTGGAGCTCGCGACGCAGGGCGCCACGCTGCACCTGGCCGGCCGCGACGCCGCGCGGCTGGAGGCAACCGCGCAGGCGTGCCGTGCGCGCGGGGCGGACGTGCGCACGGCGGTCCTGGATGTGCGTAACGCCGCGGCGATGGCGACCTGGATCGAGGCCGCGGGGGCGCTCGACCTTGTGGTGGCGAATGCCGGCGTGTCCGCCGGGTCCGGCGGCAACCTGCCGGAGCCGCCGGCGCAGATCCGTGCGATCATGTCAATCAACGTTGACGGCATGTTCAACACGGTACTGCCGGCGATGGCGGTGATGGCGGCGCAGCCACGCGGGCCGGACGGTATTGCCGGGCGGATCGCGGTGATCGCCTCGATCGCCGCGCTGGCCGCAGTGCCGGGGTCGGCCGCCTATTGCGCCGCCAAGGCGGCGGTGGATGCCTGGACGGTGGCGACCGCGCCCGGCGCGCGCGCCCAGGGCATCGTGCTGACCAGCATCTGTCCCGGCTATATCCGCACCGCAATGACGGCGGGAAACCAATTCCCGATGCCCGGGCTGATGGACGCCGACCGCGCCGCCCGCATCATTCTGCGCGCGGTCGCCGCGGGGCGGGTGCGCGTCGCCTTCCCCTGGTGGATGGCCGCCGCCGCCCGCGTCGGCGACTTGCTGCCGCCGCGGCTGCTCGCGATGCTGGCGGCGGGACGCGGAGGCAAGCCGCCGGATCCGACACTATGATGCCCGGCGCCGGCCATGATCATGCACGGCGGTGATTATACCCAGCCGTGATTATGCCCAGCCGTGATTATGCCCAGCCGTGATTATGATAGGGCATAAGCAGAAGGGGGATCAGACATGACAACAGCCTTCAGGCCAGCAAGGCAGGCACCCGGCGTGCACCACCACGCGGTCGGCGAGGTCCGTGTCACCGCGCTCAACGACGGCATGTTTGAGGGCAGCTTCGACTGGCTGACCAATATCGATTCTGCTGACCCCCCGGCATTGCACACCGCGAGCTTTCGGGCAATCCCGCCGCGAATCACTGTCAACGCCTTCCTGCTGCACCTTGGCGCGCAACTGGTGCTGGTGGACAGCGGCTGCGGCGGCCTCATGGGGCCGTCGCTCGGTCGGTTGGCGGAGAACCTCGCCGCCATGGGCGTCGCGCCGGAGACGATCGACACCGTGCTGCTGACGCACCTGCACCCCGACCATGTCGGCGGGCTGGTCGATGCGCAGGGCAAGGCGCTGCTGTCGAACGCCGAGCTGATCGTGCACGAGGCCGAGCCACCATTCTGGGGCGACGACGCGGTGCTGGCCCAGGCGTCTGGGGACAATCGCGGCTTCATCCAGCTCACCCGCGCCGTATTGGAAGCGTATCGCGGCCGGGTGCGTACGATCGCCTCGGGCGGGGTGCTGCCAGGCATCACCGTCGTCCCCGAACCCGGCCACACGCCGGGACATTGCGGCTGGTTGGTCGCGTCGGGCGGCGCGGCGCTGCTGATTTGGGGTGACATCGTGCACATGCCGGGCGTGCAGTTTGCCCACCCCGGCGCGGGGATGGGGTTCGACATCGACGGCGCACAGGCGATCGCGACGCGGCAGCGGATGATGGACATGGTCGCGACCGATCGGCTGCTGGTGGCTGGAATGCATCTGGATTTTCCCACCTTCGGCCACGTTGCCCGTGCCGGCGAGGGCTATGCGTTCATTCCGGAGGTGTGGACGCCGTGAGGCGCGCCGGGTATCCGCGCGAATCGCCGGGCGCTTCCGCGGCGAAGTTGGCCGCTGATTTTTGACAAGATGGTGTATACCGCGCGATGGCGGTAACACGGGGTCATGCGCAAGCACGATGCAATTGTGGCCCTGAAGGAGCAGGCCGATGCCATAAGGGCGCTCGGGGCGACTTCGCTGTATCTGTTCGGATCGATGCTGCACGATGGCCCGACCGCCGCCAGCGACCTGGATCTCTTCGTTGACTACGATCTTGCTCGCCGCTTTTCGCTCGTCGAGCTGGTTGGCATCAAGCAGCTTCTTGAACGGCGCCTCGGTGTCCCGATCGACGTGACCACGCGCGATAGTCTGGACCCGCTGCTGCGAGATCCGATCGAAGCTTCAGCCGAACGAGTCTTTTAATGGAGCGGCTCCTTCGCCCGGCGCTTCGAGCCATCCACGAGGCGATTGACGGCATCGAGAATTCTGCGCGGGAAAGACCGCAGCCAACAGGGTCGAGGCGTATTTGCAGGCGTACCGGGTGGGGTCGCGTCACGCCCCGGCAGGCGATCCATTACGCACCAATCGGCCAGCCGCGCTGTTGATAAGCAGAATCCCAGAACAGCCACTCATACTGCGTCGACCGGATGAACGCCGTCATCATGCGCCCCACCGTCGCCGGCGCCGCATTCGCCGCCGCCCGATCGACGATGCCGATGACCGTTCGCACCGCCTCACCAAACCCCTCGTCGGCATAGGTGTCGATCCACGCCCGGTACGGATTATCGCCCGCCGCCCGCTTGGCAATCGCGCTGCCGACGTCCCAGTAGACCCAGAAGCACGGCAGCAGCGCCGCAACCAGAACCTCCCACGGATCATGATACGCCGTGGCCAGCAGAAAGCTGGTGTAGCCCAGGCAATCGGGCGACGGCTCGGCCTCAGTCAGCCGCGCCGGATCGATGCCGAATTCACGCAGGTACCGCTCGTGCAGCGCATGCTCGACCGCCACCGCCTCCAGCGCGGACTCCGCGAACGCGTGCAGCGTCGCACCATCCGGCCCCTTCACCCCGGCCATCGCCAGCACCCGCGAATACTGCCCGAGATACAGCGCATCCTGGATCACATAGCCCTGGAACCGCTCGCGGCTGAGCGACCCGTCGGCCAACTCGGTGTTGAATTTCAGGTCGTGGATCGCCTGGCGCAGCCGCGCCGTGCGCTGCCAGGCAGAGTCCGAAAAGCTGGTCATCCCGCTTGATCCCCCGCTTGATCACCTGTCCAGAGCGCGTGGAAATGGTGCACCGGCCCGTGGCCGCCGCCCACCGTCAGACGATGGCTCGCGGCGATTGCGCCCGTCAGGTAGGCCTTCGCCAGGCGTACTGCCTCGATCATGTCGTGCTGCGGCAGCAACGCCGCGATCGCCGAAGAGAGCGTGCAGCCGGTGCCATGCGTGTTGCGCGTGTCGATCCGCGGGCCCGCGAACTCGGTGACCACCTGGCCGTCGAACAGCAGGTCCGTGCTATCGCCGCCAATAAGATGCCCGCCCTTGAGCAAGACAAATCGCGACCCAAACCGGCGCAGCGCAACGGCGGCCTGCCGCATCTCGGCCAGCGTCGCCGGCTCCGGACCGGTTAACAGCACTGCCGCTTCGGGCAAATTCGGCGTGATCACCCGCGCCACCGGCACCAGGCGATCACGCACTGCCGCCACCGCGTCTTCGCGCAGCAGCCGGTCGCCGCTCTTGGCCACCATCACCGGGTCCAGCACCACATTGCGCGCCGCGTGATGGTCCAGCCGCTCGGCGATCACTGCCGCGATCTCCGCAGTTGCCACCATGCCGATCTTGACCGCATCGACGCGTACATCCTCGAAGATCGCATCGATCTGTGCGGCGACGAACGCCGGTTCGACCACCTGAACGTCGCGCACGCCCCGGGTGTTCTGCGCGGTCAGCGCGGTGATCACCGACATGCCATACGCCCCAAGCGCCGAGAACGTCTTCAAGTCGGCCTGAATCCCTGCACCGCCGCTTGGGTCCGACCCAGCGATGGTCAGGACATTCGGGATCACTGCGATTGCTCCGTCACCCGTCGTCCCCATGCCCGCGCGGACTGTCCGCTGCACGTTCCATCGGCGTCGTTGCTACGTCGCTACGCGCGTGCCGCGGCAGGTGCCAGCGCCACCGAGGCCTCCGCCGTCTGCATAAGGAATGTGAACGTCTCCTGCAGATACAGCCGAATGGCGGTATCGGTATGGCTCAAATAACCGATGGAAATGTCCTGGCCGATATGCAGGTCGAAATCGCCGCCACGGGTCGTCAGGACCACCGCACCCGCCAGCGCGGGAGCCCAGATGATCTCCTGGTTCACCAGCAGCTTGATGTGCTCCAGCACCGGATAGCCGTGGTCGTCGGCGGCGCTCAACGCGGCGTAGGCGTCGGCGCCCAGCAGCACCGAATAGGGGCCGTTGACGCCGACCAGACGCAGTTGGCTCAACGCCCTTGCGATGGCGCGCGGGTACTCGCCGACGTCGGCCGGCAGCGTAATGGCTGGGTTGCTGCTGCCCGGTCGAATGCCCTGAATGTCGGCGGCGGCGTAGCCGTCGAAGATCGCACGGTCCTCGGCAACCGCGATGCGTTCCGCGGCATCTTTCAGCGGCTGCCAGTCGGAATCGTTCGAGCCACGTTCCACGTCATCGATGGCCCCGCGTTCCAGCTCGAACGGCACGCGCAATTCGACGAGCGGTTTCACCTCGCGCTGCCGGGCGATGATGCCATTTCCGGGCGCGGCGACATCCCGCAGGTGGCCAGTGCCGACGGCCGCAAGCATGATACCGCCGTCGGCGTGCACATCGGCCACGCGCCGCGCGGCGAGGTAACGCTTCAGGGTGCGCGCCGCTTCTTCCTCGATCTGCGCCCAGGCAGCCGCGGAAATTGGGGCAAGCTCGCGATGCAGGTTGTTCATGCCTGGGTGTCTCCTTTCAGAGAGCCGATGCCGAGCGAGCCTTGCCGCGCCGGCGGGGTCAACTGTGGGGTCTCGATGTCCGGGACTTCCACTGGCGCTTCCGGGGAGACCGGCGTCCCGGCCGCGGGCTGGTCGGATGTCACGCCGTCCAGGAACGTCGCCGAGGGCACGAAGAACAGGTTGCCGGTCACGGGACGGCTGAAGTCGAGCAGGCGGTCGTAGTTGCCCGGCGGGCGGCCGACGAACATGTTCGTGAGCATCTGCTCGATGGTGCGGGGTGACCGTGCGTAGCCGATGAAGTAGGTGCCGAATTCGCCCTGTCCGGCGCTGCCGAATGGCATGTTGGCGCGGACGATCTTGATCTCCTTGCCGGCCTCTTCGATCACAGTCAGCGCGTTGTGCGCGTGGGTCGGCTTGACCGCGTCGTCCAGCTCGATGTCGGAGAGTTTCTTGCGCCCGATGATGCGTTCCTGCGCTTCGGTGGAGAGCGCATTCCAGGCGGCCATGTCGTGCAGGTACTTCTGCACGATGACGTAGCTGCCGCCGGCGAACGCGGGGTCTTCTTCGCCGATGACCGTGGCGTCGATCGCGGCCTGGTCCGTGGGGTTCTCGGTCCCGTCGACGAAGCCCAGCAGATCCCTGTCGTCAAAGTATTGGAAGCCTTGGACCTCGTCGGCGGGTGACACGGTGGGGCCGAGCCGCGCCATGATTTGCGTCGCCAGTTCGAAGCAGAGATCCATGCGCCTGGCGCGAATGTGGAAGAGCAGATCGCCCGGCGTGGCGACGGCGTGGCGCGACCCGGTGCGGATCTCGCGAAATGGGTGCAGCTCCGCCGGGCGAGGTGGCGTGAACAGCCGATCCCATGCGCCCGAGCCGAACCCCATGACACAGGAAAGCTTTGCCTCAAGGTCGCGAAAGCCGACCGAGCGCAGGAGTGCGCTTAGATCGGCGCACAGCGAGCGTACGGCTGCGACGGCGTCGGTGCCGGGATTGACCGTCACAACCAGGAAGATCGCGGCGCGGGTGAGCGGTGCGGCCACTGGTTGCGGAACGGACGGTGGTGCATCCGCTGGCGCGGATGCGGTCATTGGGTTGGCCTTCACCGCGTGACACCGTGCTTCATCGCTGCGGTGCGAGCAGTAATGGAAGATGCTGGTGGACGCCAGATGGCACCGGTCGGGCCCCTTCATCTGTCGGCGCCGAAAGTGCAACGTCGGGTCGCATGCTCTTTACCTCTCCCTCTGGGAGAGGTCGAGGCGCGAAGCGACGAGGGTGAGGGCCACGCCCGCGCGGTGATCCCTTCCTTTTCCTTTGCGCCCGATGCGGCACCGAAGCTCTGGCGAAGATGCTTTGTTCCCGTAGAGGTGCTTAATTCAGCGCGGCACAACCCAGAGATTGTGCCGTATTCACTTGGTCACGCGCGGCACCCGTTCAGGAAAAGCTTGGCACAGGCTTTGGCCCGGTTTGCAATCTGCACAGCGTCGGGCAGCTTCGCCTGGACCAGCATGGCGGCGCGCTGCGGTTCGAAGATCATCATCCCGCGCAGCATTTCGGCTGCCAGCCACGGATCATCGAGCCTGATAAGGTTGCGCCGGCACTGGCGTTCCAGCCATTCCGCCATCAGATGGCCGATCCTCTGAACCGCGTCCTCATGGAAGGCCCGACCGAGTTCCGGGAAGCGGCTGCACTCACCGAGGACAAGGCGGTACATGGCGACCACGTCCGAACCCAGGGTGAGTGTGGCGTATGCGGTCAACAGCCGCTCCAAGCCGACAGCCACGTCATCGGTGCCGGCTTCCAATGCGTCCATCGCAAAGACGAAAGTCCCAATCCGGCGGCGGATGACCTGCCTGAACAGCTCCGCCTTGGTGGGGATCAACCGGTAGAGCGTCTTGGTGGACACCCCCGCCCGCCGAGCAATGGCGGTCATACCCGTGCCAGCATAACCCGCGGCATGGAACTCCCGTGAAGCGGCGTCCAGGATCACGCGCAAGGTTTCCTCATCGGAGCGGACCGGCGGACGGCCAGGTCCGCGATGGCTGATTTCACCATTTTCGACAATAGACATTTTCCAAACTTCGCTTTGACACGGGTGAGCCGGCGGTTCATTTGGAAAATATATATTTTCCAAATGGGCGCAACGCCCTCCAGCAAGGAGCCTTGCAATGACATTGGAGACAGAGGATCGGCCCGCGCGGTCCGTGCTTAGGTTTCCACAGGCGCAGTCAACCCGATACTCGTCCGCGGATCCGGCCGGCGATCGCGGACCAACAGGGGACGCCAGTGGAGATTACCTCCAGGTAGCAGCGCCGACCACCAGGAACCATGCCCCGAGCGAACTCCAGGTTGAGGCGCTGGCGCCGGAACGCGAAGACCGGCATGTCGCCCTTGCTGATGAAAAGCGCCGCGGCGAGCCCCCCAAGGGCATGCTGCGCCGGCGCCCATTTGCGTTCGCCGGCGGCCTGATCGCCCTGTTTGCGGCACTGCCGGCGGGATATCTCTATTGGGACTACACCTCGCGCTTTGAATCGACCGACGACGCCTTCATCGCCGCGCGTCAGTTCACCATCGCCCCCAAGGTGCCCGGTTATCTCACCGCGGTCCCGGTCACCGACAACCAGCACGTCGCGGCCGGCCAGGTGATCGCGAGCATCGACGAACGCGACTATCGCAACGCGCTCGCCGCGGCCCAGGCGCAAGTGGCAGCGGCACAGGCGGGCATCGAGACCATCGAGGGGCAGGTCGTTGTGCAGGTGGCACAGATCACCGCCAGCCAGGCACAGGTTGAGCAGGCGCAAGCGACGCTGGTGTTCGCGCAACAGCAAGCGACGCGCTACCAGGATCTGGCGAAGACGGCTATCGCGGGCACGCTTCAGGACGCCCAGCGGTACACCTCGCAACTATATCAGCAGACGGCCGCGCTGCAGGGCGCGCAAGCGACCCTGAAGCTGGCACAGCAGCAAATTAAGGTGCTGGCTGCGCAGCGTGCCAGCGCGATCGCAAGCCTCGCGCGGGCCAAGGCTGAGCGCGATCAAGCGCAACTGAACCTGTCCTATACGACCGTCACGGCAGACCAGCCGGGCCGTGTCGTCCAACTCGGCGCCGCAGTCGGCGAATTCGCCCAGCCCGGCACGAGCCTGACGATGTTCGTACCCGACGACATCTGGGTTTGGGCGAACTTCAAGGAAACCCAGCTCGACCACATGCGGCCGGGGCAGCCGGTGACGCTCGAGATCGACGCCTACCCGGAACGTACCATCCACGGCCATGTCGCGAGCGTTCAGCCCGGATCCGGCACCGCGTTTTCGCTGCTGCCGGCCGAGAATGCCACCGGCAACTATGTCAAGATCGTCCAGCGTGTGCCGGTCAAGCTGGTTGCGGACAACCTGCCGACCGACATCGCGCTCGGGCCCGGGATGTCAGTGGTCCCGACAGTCCGGATCGATCCCACGGCCTCGCTCCTGGAGCGGCTCGAGGCTTGGCTATGAGCGCCGGCGCGAGCCAAACGAGCGCTCCCGCGGCGCCCGGCGGTATGGGCGGTGGTGCCGGCGGCAATCCGTGGTTGATCGCCGTGCTGGTGGCGCTCGCGACCTTCATGGAGGTCCTCGACACTACCATCGCCAACGTGGCGCTGCGTTACATCGCAGGCGGCATGGGGGTCAGCGAGGACGAGGCATCGTGGGTCGTGACGACCTATCTCGTCGCCAACGCGATCGTTTTGACCGCCAGCGCTTTCCTGGCGAAAAGGATCGGCCGCAAGCGCTTCTTCTTGATCTGCCTGGCGCTGTTCACGGCGAGTTCGCTGCTGTGCGGCGTGGCCTGGAATCTGCAAACGCTGCTGCTGTTCCGCATCATGCAGGGCCTGGGCGGAGGCGGCATGGTGCCGGTCGCGACCTCGATCCTGGTGGACGCGTTCCCGCCGGCCAAACGGGGCCAGGCCTTCGCAGTGTTCGGTGTTGCCGTCGTGGTGGCCCCGGTGGTCGGGCCGACTTTGGGCGGCTGGCTGTCCGACAATGTGTCCTGGCACTGGTGCTTCCTGATCAATGGTCCGGTCGGCGTCATGGCAATCGGTCTGATTGCGCTGGTCGTGCGCGACTCCGCGGCTGCGGTCGAGGAGCACAGGAAGTGGCGCCAGCAGAAGGGCGGGTTCGACGTTGTCGGTTTCGTGCTGGCTGCGACGTTTCTCGGCACGCTGGAACTGGTGCTCGATCGTGGGCTCGAGGACGACTGGTTCAGCTCGCCTTTTATCTGCACTGTCGCGAGCATCTGCGGGTTTGCATTCGTGCTGATGATCCCGTGGGAGATGACCCGCCGTGATCCGGCGATCAATGTGCGGATGGTGGCGACGCGCCAATTCGGAGCCTGTTTCCTGGTGATGCTGGCGACCGGGGCTATCCTGCTCTCGACCACTCAGTTCCTTCCCCAGCTGACGCAGGAGGATTTCGGCTACACGGCGACCTGGGCCGGCGTCATGATCTCGCCCGGCGGGATGGTCACGATGGCCATGATGTTCGTCGCCGGCCGTCTGGTGGCCAAGGTCCAGCCGAGATACCTGATCGCAACCGGGGGCGTGATCATCGCGCTATCGATGTACACGCTCACCAATGTTTATGGCGATCTCGGCTTTTGGTTCATGGCACGCTCGCGGATGCTGTTTGGGGTCGGGTTCCCGCTGATCTTCGTATCGATCACCGCCGCGTCCTATGACGGCATCCCACCTGACAAGACCGGCCAAGCCTCGGCCTTGATCAATGCGGCGCGCAATACCGGCGGCTCGATCGGCATCTCGCTGATCTCCAATGTGCTGTGGCGTCGCGAGCAGTTCCATCAGAGCCGGCTCGTCGACCAGGCGCTTCCGTCGAGCGTCCAATATCAGGACACGCTGCACCACATGACGAACTATTTCGCGGCGCAGGGCAGCCCGCTGATCCAGGCGCAGCAGCAGGCCATTGCCTGGATCGGACAGCAGGTGCAGGCGCAGGCGTCGTTCCTGGCCTACATGGACGCTTTCTGGGTGCTGGCGCTAATTGCGCTGGCGATGTTTCCGCTCGCGCTGAGCCTGCGCAAGGTCAAGCTGGGAGGCCGTGCGCCCGCCAGCCATTAAGGCCGATTCCGTCGAAGAACTGGCTCAATCGCACCGCAGGAAGTCCACAGCGTGGCGGTTGGCCGCAACCAAAACAGGCACGACTTATAGCGCCGCCATCGACCTGCGGCCGATTGAAGTGGAGTGGCCGAACCGATGAACCTGTCGACTTTTCGGCCAGGTGTTGGTGCGAAGGAAGCAAGAAATTTTAGCCGCGGATGAATGCCGATGAAACGGTGCTGGACCATCCGACGGGGCCGATCATCGGCAGAGGAGGGACGGCTGGCCGCCATCGCCGACGCACTGCACCGAAACGTGACCGGCTCGACGCTGCCGCCACCGGTCGACCACGATATGCTGAGGCCCGATGAAACCGCCCTGTTCTGCATCGGCGCCCACGTGTCCGGCCTGCCGTTGAGTCCGCAGCTCACAGCGCTCGGCGGCCGGTTCCTGCGCGCCGCCCGCACCACGGCGGCGTATCGGCTCCACGCGCGCGGCAACCGCGCCAGGCTGGTGCGTTCCGGTCAGGGCGCCTGGACCGGGGCCGCGATCGAAGGCGCGGTCTGGGCGCTGCCCACCGCCGCGATTGGCACGCTGCTCGGTCAGGTCCCGCCGCCGCTCGGGTTCGGCAACGTGACGCTGGCGGATGGACCCTGCCTGGGATTCCTCGCCGAAGCCGCCTGGGTCGAGGGGACCGAGGACATCACGGGCTTCGGCGGCTGGCTGGCAGTCAGGGACGCGGCATGAGAGAGCGCGGTCTCGATTTGGTCGGACCGGGCGGCGGCGTGGTCGGGCGCGCGCCCGCGGGGACCCCGGCGCGCGATCTTCGACAAGCAAGGGTCACCACGAAGACACGAAGAGCACGAAGCAGGAAGTCAATAGCGCTCCGCGCGAAGCGCTTTCATTACCCTGCTTCGTGCTCTTCGTATCTACTACGTAAATGGCCTTCGGCGGCGGCCTGGGCTGGACCCACGCAGGAGCATTTTCATCCATCGCGTTGCGGCTGCCCGCCGGCCGCTGGCTTACTTCGTGGCGAACCTTACCGTCTTACGAACGTTCCGCCGTCGCACACGACCGGCATGAGGCACCCAGCATGACCGACCCCGAGCTCGACGCCTGGATCGACGCCGGCACCGCGCTGCTCGGCATCCCGATCCAACCCGAATGGCGCGCCGCCATACGGCTTCACCTGACGATCACCTTCGGCCACGCCATCACCGTGCTGGCGTTCGGACTACCGGACGAGGCCGACCCCGCGCCAACCTTCCACGCATAACCACTCTTCCACGCATGAACTTCTTCCGCGCATGAACTTCTTCCGCGCATGAATGGTCCACGCATGACCGAGACCGACTTCCTCACCGCCGCGGAGATCGCCCACAAGGTCACCGATGGCAGCCTCGCCGCTGTCGACGTCATCGAAACGACCCTCACCCACATCGGGCAACGCGACAAGGTGCTGAACAGCTTTACCGCGATCACCGCTGATCGCGCCCGCGCGCGCGCCAGCGCGATCGACGCGGCGCGCCAGGCCGGACAGAACCTCGGCCCGTTGGCCGGCGTGCCGTTCGCGGTGAAGAACCTGATCGACATCGCCGGATTGCCGACCGTCGCCGGCTCGCGCATCAACCGCGATCACCCGCCGGCGAAGGCCGACGCGACGCTGGTGACGCGGCTGGAGCGCGCCGGGGCGATCCTGGTCGGCGCGCTGAACATGGGCGAATACGCCTACGACTTCACCGGCGAGAACGCGCATTCCGGCGCCGCCCACAACCCGCACGACACGAAGCGGATGACCGGTGGCTCTTCCTCCGGGTCCGGCGCCGCGGTTGCCGGTGGGTTGGTGCCGATCGCGCTAGGCTCCGACACCAACGGGTCGATCCGGGTGCCGGCGTCGTTCTGCGGCATTTTCGGACTGAAACCGACTTACGGGCGGCTGTCGCGCGCCGGCAGCTTTCCGTTCGTTGCGTCCTTGGATCATCTCGGTCCGCTCGCACGGTCGGTCGCCGACCTGGCGCTGGCTTATGACGCGATGCAGGGACCCGACCCGTACGATCCGGTCTGTGTCGACCGGCCGATCGAACCTGCCATGGAGCGGCTGGACGCCGGGATCGCCGGTCTGCGCATCGCCGTGGCGACCGGCTATTTCCGCACCGATGCCGGGCCCGAGGCACTCGCGGCAGTGGACCATATCGCCGCGGCGTTGGGCGCAACCACGCAGATCGAGTTGCCGGACGCCGCCCGTGCCCGCGCCGCCGCCTATGTGATCACCACGGCCGAGGGCGCAACACTGCACCTGCACCGGCTGCGCACCCGCGCGACCGAATTCGATCCGGATGTGCGCGACCGGCTGATCGCCGGCGCCCTGGTGCCAGCCCTGTTCGTGCAGCAGGCGCAGAAATTCCGCCGCTGGTACCGCGATGAGGTGCTGAAGCTGTTCGACGACGTGGATGCCATCCTGGCGCCCGCCACACCCTGCACGGCACCGCTGATCGGGCAGAAGACTCTTGTGCTGGACGGGCAGGAAGTGCCGTTGCGCCCGAACATCGGCATCTACACCCAGCCGATCTCTTTCATCGGCTTGCCGGTGGTCGCGGTGCCGGTGATGCTGGGCGATGCATTGCCGATCGGCGTGCAGATCATCACCGCGCCCTGGCGCGAGGACGTGGCGCTGCGCATCGCGCATGACCTAGAAGCGCGCGGTATCGTGCATGCGCCGCGGCCCGCCGGTGTGCCCTCGAGAGTGAACCATGGAGATCAATCGTCCGGAGATCGTCGCCGAGGTCGAAGCCGCGTTCGCGCGCTATGAAACGGCACTGACCGGCAACGACGTGGCGGCGCTGGGCGCGCTATTCTGGCGCAGTCCGCACACCATCCGTTACGGGATCAGTGAAAACCTGCATGGCGCCGAGGAGATCGCGGCGTTTCGCGCTGCGCGATCGCCGGTCGGGCTGGCAAGGCGGTTGTCACGCACCGTGATCACCACCTACGGCACCGACTTCGCAACCGCGTCCACGCTGTTCGAGCGCAACACGATGCCCGGCAAGATCGGCCGGCAGATGCAGACCTGGGCGCGCATCTCGGACGGCTGGCGCGTCGTCGCCGCGCATGTGAGTGTGATCAGCGCATCGCACATTCAGGTCGGCCGGAGCTGCGCACAACAGCTTTCCCGCTTCGTGGGCGAGGTCGTAGGGCACTTGCGGCGTGGGTGAGGGTCGTGGCGCGTGCCCACCCTCACTATCGATCCGCTTTCATGGCGCTCACTGACGCTACGGCGAAATCAGCGAGTTCCACCGTGCCCTTCCCATCCGCCTCGGTAATAGCCGCCGCCCCAGCCGCCGCCTACCACCACGCCGCCGCCGTAGCCGCCGTAGGCATAGCCCGGATAGCCGTAGCCGCTGTACGCTGGATAGCTGTAGCCGCTATAGGCGGGAGCGCTATAGCCGCTATACGCTGGATAATTGTAGCCAGAACCGTAGGCGGCCGGATACCCGTAGGCCCCCGCGTAAGGGTCGTACACGCAGCCCTGAAGCATCGCCGATCCGGCAATCAGCCCGGCCGCCATCAGGGTACGTCGAGTGAGTCTGATCATCGGTGTTCTCCACCTTGCCGTCGCCGGCCGCCCGTTGGTAAGCGACCTGGGACAGCCAGAGCTAACCACTGAATTGTGCCGGAACTGTCGCCGTTCTGTGGCAACCGGCAGGATATGCTGGCGCCGATCGTGGTCGGATTGTGGCTGCCGTACGTGCTGGTTGGGCAGCTTCCTGCTGCCACACGCCTACACCGAAGGAGTGTCCCGCCCTGGGCGCCCTACAACAGACCCACCTGCCGTGCGAACGTGACTAGGCAGATCATCGTTGGACCAGCCGATCGGATTGGTACCGAGCCGAACCACCATGCGTCAATCCCCCGCATCGCGTACCGCGAGAGCGCGTTCATAGGCCGATCGGGCCGCGCGCACCTGTTCGCGCGATGACACGGCAGGCACCGCGACATCCCACCAGTGCCCGCCGGCCTGGGTACCGGCGCGCGGATCAGTTGCGATGACGATCACTGTGGTGCGCGGTGCGGTGTGCGCACGGCGCACGGCATCTTCCAGCGCGGCAAGGTCGTCCACCTGTTGCGCGATGGCACCGAGGCTGGCGGCATGCGCGCGGAAGTCGATGGCGGGCAGTTTCCCCTGGTGTGCATCGCCGCGGTGCGCATCGGCCAAAAGGTTGTTGAACCCGGCACCGCCGCTGGCGCGCTGCAAACGGTCGATGCAGCCGAAGCCGCCATTGTCCAGTAGCACGATCGTCAGCCGCAGCCCCAGCATGACCGAGGTGGCGATCTCCGAATTCAACATCAGGTAGCTGCCGTCGCCGACCATCACGATCACCTCCCGCGACGGATCGGCGAGCTTGACGCCTAGGCCGCCGGCGATCTCGTAGCCCATGCAGGAATAGCCGTATTCCAGATGGTAGCTGCCGGGTCCTTCCGCTTGCCACAGCTTGTGCAGTTCGCCCGGCAGGCCGCCTGCGGCGCAGACAACGACGGCGCCACGCGGCGCCGCGCGCTGCACCGCGCCGATCACCTGTGCGTCGGTCGGCGGCGTGGCGGTCGGGGGCGCGGCGTTGCTGGGCGCGGTGGCGGCGTCCGCCTGTGTCTGCCAGTCGGCACGCCACCCGGCGGCGGCATCGGTCCATGCGGTCGGGGAACGATACGCCCCCAGCGCAGTGTCGAGCGCCGCAAGGCCCTCGCGCGCATCCGCCACCAGCGGCAGTGCATCGTGTTTGCTGGCGTCGAATTGTTGCACGTTCAGTCCGATGATCCACCCGCCGAACAACGTGCGCGACCCGGTGGTGAAGTCCTGCAACCGCGTGCCCACTGCCAGCACCACATCGGCCGCGGCCGCTGCGCGGTTCGCCGCCGCCGTACCGGTTACCCCGATCGCACCGAGGTTCAGCGCATGATCGTACGCGAGGGCACCCTTGCCGGCCTGCGTCTCCGTCACCGGCACGCCGTGCGCTTGCGCGAACCGCACCAGGGCATCGGCCGCCTCGGAATACAACACCCCGCCGCCCGCCACGATCACCGGCGTCCGCGCCGCGCGCAACGCCGCCACCGCCGCGCCGAGTTCGCCTGCATCCGGCGGCGGTCGACGCGGTCGCCAAACGCGCGGTGCGAAGAATGCCGCCGGCCAGTCGAACGCCTCGGCCTGCGTGTCCTGGCACAGTGCCAGCGTCACCGGCCCACACTCGGCCGGATCGGTCAGCACGGCCATCGCGCGCGGCAGCGCGGTCAGCAACTGTTCCGGTCGTGCAATGCGATCGAAATAGCGCGACACCGGACGGAAGCAATCGTTGACCGAAACGGTCGCGTCGCCCCAGTGTTCCAGTTGTTGCAGAACCGGATCCGGCCGGCGGGAGGCAAACACGTCGCCCGGCAAAAACAGTACCGGCAGCCGATCGACATGCGCGACCGCCGCCGCGGTGACCATGTTGCTGGCACCCGGCCCGATCGAGCTGGTGCATGCCATCATCCGCCGACGCCTGCAGGCTTTGGCGAAGCCGATCGCGGCGTGGCCCATCGCCTGTTCGTTATGCGAACGGAAGGTCGGCAGCGCTTCGCGCGCTTCGTACAGCGCCTCACCCAGCGCGGCCACGTTGCCATGGCCGAAAATCGCCCAGACGCCGGCGAACAGCGCCACTTCCCTATCGCCCAGTTCACCGCGCTGCGCGGCAAGATAGCGCACCAGAGCCTGTGCGGCGGTCAGGCGGATCGTGGCCATGGGCGTGCCCTCCTGGTAGCACTATCCCTTGAATCACCCGGGAGGAACAATGCTGAAGATCGCGGTTGTCGGCGCCGGCCGGATCGGACGCATTCACGCCGGCAACATCGCCACGCACTCCGACGCGCGGCTGGCCGGCATCGCCGACACCGTCCCAGACGCCGCCGCGCGCCTGGCCGAGGCGTTGGGGACACGCACGCTGACGATCGGCGACGCGATGCGCGCCGACGCGGTGCTGATCGCCTCGCCCACGCCCACGCACGCCGACTACATCGAGCGCGCCGCGGCGCGACAACGCCCGGTGTTCTGCGAGAAGCCGATCGATCTGTCAGCGGTCCGGGTGCGCGCCTGCCTGGCCGCCGCGCGCACGGCCAGAGTTCCGCTGATGGTTGGCTTCAACCGTCGATTTGACCCCCACTTCGCCGCGCTGAAATCGCGCCTCGACGGGGGAGCAATCGGCGCGCTGGAGCTGCTGACCATTATCAGCCGTGATCCGTCGCCGCCGCCGATCGCTTATGTCGAGAGCTCCGGCGGACTGTTTCGCGACATGATGATCCACGACCTGGACATGGCGCGCTTCCTGCTGGGCGAGGAGCCGATCGAGGTTACCGCCGCCGCGTCCTGCCTGGTCGATCCGGCCATCGGCGCGGCGGGCGACGTGGATACGGCCGTGGTGACGCTGCGCACCGCATCAGGCCGGCTCTGCCAAATCTCCAACTCACGCCGGGCCAGCTATGGCTATGACCAGCGCATCGAGGTGCACGGCGCGAAGGGCATGTTGCGTGCGGGCAACGTGTTGCCGACCACGGTCGAGCTTGCCGACCCCACCGGCTTCCGCACCGACCCGGCACTGCCGTTATTCCTGGAACGCTACGCTGCCGCATATCGCGCGGAGCTTGATGCGTTCGTTGTCGCGGCCACCGGCGGCGCGCCGGCACGTCCGGATGGCGAGGACGGGTTGCACGCGCTGCTGCTGGCCGATGCTGCCTTGGAATCCTCGCGCACCGGCCGGATGGTGCGACCGGCCGAGGTGTAATACCAGCCGCCCTAATGATTGACCCAAGCCCAGGAGCGGCGGGCGATAGAATCAATGCGCTCCTTGTCGCCGATGAGGAAATACCAAGCCTCCTTGCAGGCTGCGACGATGGCCTCATAGTTGTCCCAGACAAGCCTGCTGAGCTTGTTACCACGCAGGTAGTCCCAAATGTTCTC
>DASRQX010000177.1:0-25003 GCA_035696165.1 Acetobacteraceae bacterium
CGGAGTTCTGGGATATCGCCGGCCTGCCGGTGAGCAATCTGCCGAGCGCGAACGTGATGACGGCGGAGGACATGGTCGACGCCGCCCTGTCCGGTCTCGACCAGGGCGAAGTCGTTACCATTCCATCACTGCCCGACGAGGCCGAGTGGGATGGGTTCGATGCGGCGCGCCGCGCGATGTCCGACAGGCTGTCGAGCGCGGTCCCAGCCCGGCGATACAACGTCCGGAATTCGTAATTGGCTGGCGTTTGACGTTAACTACGCAATGCTCGCCGGAACCTGCGTCCTGCGTCCTGCGTCCTGCGTGCCGCCGCATGCCCGCAAGCAAAAATTGCCACAGCGGCCCGGAGCCACAGCGGCACGGAGCCACAGCGGCACCGAGCCACAGCGGCACGGAGCGGATGGTTGGCGGGTGATTACCCTGCCTCGATCCGGATCAGCGACGGCGCTTCCAGCACCGCATCCAGCGCGCCAATCCGGTCCACCACCGCGCGCATGGCGCTCTCGCGCGTTTCATGCGTTACCAAAACGACAGGCACCGCCTCGCCGGGCGCGCGCCCCCGTTGCAACATCGATTCCAACGACACACCGTGATCACGCAGCGCCGCGGCAACATCGGCGATCACCCCGGGCCGATCCACCACCATCAGCCGCAGATAATACGGCCCGACATGCGCCGAGATCGGCACCGAGGGCACATCGCTCAGCGCGCCACCCCACATCGGTGTGCTGCGCCCGCGCGCCAGGTCCACCAGATCGGCCACTACCGCCGACGCGGTCGGACCGGCGCCCGCGCCGCGCCCCTCCAGCATCACGCGGCCGACGAAATCGCCCTCGGTCACCACCGCGTTGAAGACCCCATCCACGCGGGCGATCGGCGCCGTTTCCGGCACCATGCAGGGATGCACGCGGGCCTCGACGCCCGCCTCGGTCTGCCGTGCCAGGCCCAGCAGCTTGATGCGATACCCGAGCTCCTTCGCAAAGCCGATATCCAGTGCCGAGACCCCGCGAATGCCCTCGACATGGACCGCGTTGAACGCCACCGGCCGGCCAAACGCCAGCGCCGCCAGGATCGCCAGCTTGTGCGCCGCATCGATCCCATCGATGTCGAAACTCGGATCGGTCTCGGCATACCCAAGCCGCTGCGCATCGGCGAGCACATCGGCAAACTCCCGCCCATGCTCGCGCATCTGGGTCAGGATGTAATTGCAGGTCCCGTTCAAAATCCCGGCGATCCGGCTGATCCGATTGCCTGCCAGCCCCTCGCGCAACGCCTTGATCACCGGGACTCCACCGGCGACCGCGGCCTCGAACGCCAGCGTCACCCCCTTGGCCTCCGCCGCCGCCGCCAGCGCCGCCCCGTGCACCGCCAGCATCGCCTTGTTGGCTGTCACTACCGGCTTGCCGGCCGCGATCGCCGCTTCCACCAGTGCGCGCGCCGGCCCGTCCGCGCCGCCGATCGCCTCCACCACCACATCGACGCCGGCATCCCCAGCCAACGCCACCGGATCGTCATACCAGCGCAACCCGCCCAGCGGCACGCCGCGATCCTTCGTCCGGTCCCGCGCCGAGACCGCAGTGACGGCAATCGGCACACCTGCGCGGGCGGTGACGATCTCGGCATTGTCGCGCAGCATGATCAGCACCCCGGCGCCGACAGTGCCAAGCCCCGCGACCGCGACCGACAGCTTGTGTCTCATGCGCTGGCATCCGCGGCGATGGTGTCTGCTGCGATGGCCTCTGGGCTGGCCGGCGCCTGTTTGCTACCGGCGGCCAGGAACACACGGATGTTGCGGGCCGACTGGCGCAGCCGGTGGGTGTTCTCGACCAGGGCGATCCGCACAAAGCCCTCGCCGTGCTCGCCGAAGCCCAGGCCCGGGGCGACGGCGAGCTTGGCGCGGGCCAGCAGCAGTTTGCTGAATTCGACGCTGCCGAGCTGGGCGAAGCGCGACGGGACGGGCGCCCAGGCGAACATCGAGCTCAGCTTGGCAACGACGTGCGGCGGCGTGGGGCTATCCGGATTGCCCATGCCGAGATCGATGATGTCCTCGCGGGCGGTGCGCGCGCACACATTCGCCGTGTTCACCTCGGCGAGCACGTAGGGCGGCAGGCGGCGGATGCGGTGGAACTCGTCGGGGGGCATGGCGGGTGCCGATTGATGGGAGCGGTGGGGTTGATGGGAGCGGAGGGATCTCGCGGGCAGCGGGGCCTACTGTACCAGCCGCGCCGTGCCGCCGCGACCGATTGCCTGCGCGTCGATCTCGACGGCGGAGGAGGGCACGCCGGCACCAACCAGCACCGTGGCGATGGTTTGCGCGCGGGCGAGACCAAGCTTGATTGCGGCGGCCTGGGCGTCGGGACTGGGATCGGGGGCATCGCCGAAGCCGGTCACGGCGATCAGGGCGCTGCCGCGCCGTCCGGCCAGTGCGCGCAGCGGCGCAGCGGCCGACGGCGGCAGTTCTGACACGCCGTTGGCGAACACGACGGCGACGGTGTTGCCCGAGCTGACCGGCTCACCGCCGGGCGTGGCACTGGCCACCGCAGTCGGTGCCGGGTTAGCGGCCGGAGCGGGCGGTGCCGCGGCGGTAGTTGGTGGGGCAGTGGCTGGGGCGGCGGACCGCGGTGTCGGGACGGGCGGTGCGCTCGGCGCGGATGGCGCCGCGGTAACCGGTGGCGTGGCGGGCACGGCGACCTGCGTCGGGACCGGATTGGGCGCCATGGGCGCTGCCGGGGCTGGTGCCGACAATGCCGGCGGGTTAGGCGTTGATGGCACACCCGGCACGTTGGCGGGTGGCGGCGGTGCCGTAGGCAGCGGCGGCAGACTGGCCTGCACAGTGGCTGGCGCCTGGGCTGTGGTTGCTGCCGGAGCTGCTGTGGCGGGCGGCGTCGCGCTCGGTGCTCCGGCTGCCGTCGCGGGCGCCGGTTCCGGCGCGGCAAGTGGTGTGGACTGCACCTCGTTGACCGGTGCCCTGGCCGGCGGCGCCACCGGAGCCTCGGGTCGCGGCGCTGGCGGCGCGCTGGCGGCCGGCAGTGTCGCGGACGCCGCCGGCTGCTGGCCCGGTGTGCCGGGATTGGCCGCTGCCGCATTGGGTGGCGGGTTGGGCGACGGCGGGCCGGGCGGCGGGGTGGAGCCGACGCCGAACAAGCCGGGCGCGGCGTTGGGTGAGGACGGGTCGACCAGCGGCGCGGCGGCGGCCATATGCTGGGCGTTGGCGCGATCGGCGACGAGCGCGTCGGCGAGGTTCTGCAGTGCCGCGCGATCCGGCTCCTCCGGTTTGGGCGGAACGGTGGACAGGTTCGGCGGAGGCTGGTCCACCCCCGGCGGCGGCGGCCGCTGCTGGGCGATGGCGCCGCCCTCCTGGTTGTGCCACCAGTTGATCGGGTTGATCGACGACCATGAAGGCTGCGAGCAGCCGCCGAGCGCCAGCGTCGCCGTGAGCAGGCATGCGGCCGTCGCGCCGCCGGCCAGCGAGGCGGCGGCCCGCGGTCCGCCGGTCCGGGAGGCACGTGCCCCAGGAATGCGTACCCCGAAGGTGCGCATCGTCGAGGCGCGTGCTATGGGGGCGCCGGCTTGAACCACGATACGCGCATCTCTAGGTTGCGCGCCTCTTCCGCTGAACCGCATAGGTCGAACCCACTCCACGCTGGCGCGGTCTGTGTAGCTTGCGGCGGGGCCGACGGAAAGGACGCCGCGATGCCCAAAGGGGACACTCCCCCGCCCGCGCCGGACAGCCCCGGCTTCCGGATGCCCGACGCCAGCGAGGTCGGTCGTTCCATGGCCGACATCGCCGAGCGCTCGCAGCGTATCGTCACCGAATGGTTGAAGCGCCAGGGGGACACGGAGCACGCGCCCGACCCACTGAACATCGGCCGCGCCTTCCTGGAAATGACCGCCCGCCTGATGGCCAACCCCGCGCGGCTGGTCCAGGCGCAGATCGGCTTCTGGCAGGATTACATGACGCTGTGGCAGAACACCGCGCGCCGCATGATGGGCATGGAGTCCGAGCCGGTGATCGACGGGTCGGCGTCCGACCGGCGTTTCAAGGACGACGCATGGCGCGAGAATGAGGTGTTCGACTTCATCCGGCAATCCTACCTGCTGTCGGCGCGCTACGTGCAGGACGTGGTCAAGCAGGTGGACGGGCTGGACGCCAAGACCGCGCAGAAGGTGGATTTCTACTCGCGCCAGTTCGTCGACGCGATGAGCCCGTCGAACTTCCTGCTGACCAACCCCGAGGTGCTGCGCAAAACTGCCGAGACCGGCGGGGAGAACCTGCTGAAGGGCCTGAACAACCTGCTGGGCGATCTGGAGCGCGGTAAGGGCCAGTTGCGCATCAAGATGACCGATACGGATGCGTTCCGGGTGGGCGACAACATCGGCGTCTCGCCGGGCAAGGTGGTCTACCAGAACGACCTGATGCAGTTGATCCAGTATTCGCCGACCACCGACAAGGTATTGAAACGTCCGCTGCTGGTCGCGCCGCCGTGGATCAACAAGTTCTACATCCTGGATTTGCGTCCGAAGAACAGCCTGGTGCGCTGGGCGGTCGCCCAGGGGCACACGGTCTTCATGATCTCCTGGGTCAATCCGGGTGCGGAGCTATCCGAGAAGGGGTTCGAGGACTACATGACCGAGGGCTACCTCGCCGCGCTGGATGCGATCGAGGCGGCCACCGGTGAGCGCGAGGTGAATGCCATCGGTTATTGCCTGGGCGGCACGCTGTTGGGCTGCACGCTGGCCTACATGGCGGCGAAGGGTGACGACCGGATCAAGTCGGCAACGTTCTTCGTTTCGCTGCTGGATTTCGCCGAGTCGGGCGAGCTGGGCGTGTTCATCGACGAGGAGCAGTTGGGCGCGCTGGAGGCCAAGATGAACAAGCGCGGCTATCTCGAGGGCAGCGAGATGGCGACGACGTTCAATATGCTGCGCGCCAACGACCTGATCTGGTCGTTCGTGGTGAACAACTACCTGCTGGGCAACGAGCCGTTCCCGTTCGACCTGCTGTACTGGAACAGCGATTCGACGCGCATGCCGGCGAAGATGCATAGCTTCTATTTGCGCAAGATGTACCAGGAGAACCTGCTGGCGAAGCAGGGCGGGATCAGCATGAACGGCGTGCCGATCGACCTGGGGAAGATCAAGACGCCGGCGTATTTCCTGTCGACGCGCGAGGACCATATCGCGCCGTGGAAGTCGACCTATCGCGGCACCCAGTTGCTGGGCGGCAAGAAACGTTTCGTGCTGGCGGCGTCGGGGCATATCGCCGGCGTGGTGAACCCGCCGGAAGGCGGTAAATACAGCCATTGGGTGAATGCCGCGCTGCCGTCCGATCCCGAGGCATGGTTCCATGGGGCGACCGAGATCGCCGGGTCGTGGTGGCCGGACTGGCAACGCTGGGTGACCGCGCTGGGCAAGGAGCAGGTGCCGGCGCGGGTGCCGGGGCAGGGCAAGCTGACTCCGATCGAGGACGCGCCGGGGAGCTATGTGAAGGTTAGAGCGGTCTGAGGGGACGGCCTCTCACCACGGCATCAGCGAGACACCGCTCACCGATGCCCGACGCGCAGCACCAAAACCAATAGGATGTCGTCGCGAAGGGAATAGATCCCCCACCAGTCTCCGACCCGAAGGCGGTAGTTGCCGCCTGTCGATGTCTTGACGTTGGGTGCCGGGCGCGGGTTTGAGGCGATCCGGACAGGGGCACGCTGGATGCGGCCCCGCATCGGCGAGTTAAGCCCGTCAGGCTCCCTCTGGCGCTGGGGTGGAATGTGAACCCCCACGTCACGTTCGGCTGGCTGCGTCGGCGTTCATCCCTGCAGCGCGATGCGCCGCCGGCCGAAGACAACGGGCGGCGGTGGCCGCCTTTGCATTCCGCAAGCCCATGGCGGCTGGCCGGCCAGTCCGATCGTTGCGAATCCTTTCATAAAGCTTTCATCAAATCAGGATTGGCCGCCGAACCGGCGTGCCTCAGGAGTCGACGAACAGAAACGTTTTGGGATGGCTCACTCATGTTCACCGTTTGTCCGGGGTGGACCGCGCTGCTGGTCCCGATCGTTTGTGCCGTTGTCCCGGTGTTGGCCGCGTCAGCCCAGGCGCAACTGTTGGCTCGCGGCGACATTTTGATTTCGTCCTCGACCTATCAGGATACCGGCGCGGTGACGAACCTGACGGTGGGTCAGCAGATCCCCACCGACAGCGCCACGGCCGTGGCGGTGTCCGGCGGCGGCGGCGTGAACGGAAATCCGCTTGGAGTGTTCTTCAACAGCACGGCAGACGCCAATTTCGGCGTTACTTCGCCGCTGACCGTGACCCAGTACACGCCCGGCGGGACGGCGAACGACGTGCTCAACCTGCCGGCCCCGACGGCGACCAACGCCGGTAATGGCATCGTCACCAGCTTCTCCTCGAAGTCGGAAGGGTCGTTGAGCATCTCGCCGAACGGGCAAACCGTGACGCTGATGGGGTATTCGGCCCCGGTGGGGGCGGTGGACGCCTCGAACGCGCAGACGCCGGGCGCGCTGGAGGCCGGCAACACGGATATCGCGACACCTACCTATCGCGTGGCAGCGACGATCGGTACCACGGGGCAGATCACCTATACGCAGACCAACTCGTATAGCGGCAACAATCCCCGCGCGGCGGTGGCGCTGCCGGGCAATGTCCTGCTGATGGCCGGCAACGCCGGCAACGGCAACGGCGGCAATGACGTCACCAACGGCACGGGCATCCAATACACGACCCTCGGCACGACGGTGAACAGCCCGGGCGGCGTGCCGGCGATCTCGAACGCAACGCCCGTCCAGTATGGCGCCGGCGGCAGCGAGGTCGGGTTCTATGCGATCGGGCAGAACGGCGACACGGCGGACAAGACGGCGAAGGACAGCAATTTCCGCAGCCTGACAGTCTTCGACAACACCGTCTATACGACGAAGGGCAGCGGTTCGAACGGCATCGACACGGTGTACCAGGTGGGCAACGCGGGATCGGGGGTGACGCTGCCCGCCATGGCGGCGCCGGTCACCGGGAACGCGCTGGCCAGTAACAACCCGATTACCGTCCTGCCGGGCTTGTCCACCTCGCTCGCCAAGAACACCGCGGACTTCACGCCGTTCAACACATGGTTCGCCAATCCGACAACGATGTATGTGTCGGACGAGGGCAGCGGCGACGCGATCGACGTTAGCCAGCACGGCGGCATCGAGAAATACTCGCTGGTCAGCGGCGTTTGGGTGCTTGACTTTGTGTTGAAGGGCTCGCTGATCGGTTCGTCGAGCCTCTTCATCAATTTCGGCAGCGTGACCACGACGGGCCTGCGGCAGATCAACGGCGTGGTCAACGCCAACGGCACCGTGACGATCTACGGCGTGACCGCCACGACCGACGGCATCACGGATGGCAGCGGTACCATGGATGCCGGCGCCGACCCGAACGAGGTCGTCGACATCACCGACGTATTGGCCGACACGACGGCACCCGAGGTCGCCGGTGAAAATTACTCGGTGTTCGAGGCGGCGTCGCTTGGAACGGTCTACCGCGGCGTTGCCGTCGACACGGTGCCGGAGCCGGCGTCCCTGCTGCTGCTTGGCTCCGCAATGGCGGGACTTGGCTGGATGCGTCGCCGTCGGGGGTAAACCGCACGCGCGGGAGCCTGCCTCGGCCCGCGCGACAGCTTCGACAAAGGCAGCGGGTGCGGCGTCGGTGGGGATTGGGTCGAGCACGGCGGACATTCCTGGCTCCTACGCGCGAGAACACAAAGGAATGCAGGCCTCCCGGCCGCCGGTAGCGAGGCCGCATGCCGATCATGCGCGGTATAGCATCGCCCGTTACGGGACTGTTCATCATCTCGGGCTAGACCGGAGCGCCCATCAACCCGCTCCGGACCCCGCCCCTGAACGCGCGCACCGCCATCCCGGTCATCGCCCGCATCCAGTCCTTCGCGTTCGCCGGCATCGAGGTCGTGCCGGTCGAAGTCCAGGTCCAGATCTCCGCCGGCCTCCTCACATTCCTGCTTATCGGCTCCCCGGCGGCGGCAAGTCGACGCTCGCGGCGCGGCGCCCGGGCTGCTGCCCAACCTTGCGCCAGCCAAGGCGCTGGAAGTCAGCATGGTGCACAGCGTCGCCCGCATGCTCGATGGCGGCCGCCTGCTGACCCGCCCACCGTTCCGCGAGCCGCACCATTCCGCCACTCAGGCCGTGCTGACCGGCGGCGGCCGGCGCGCCAAGCCGGGCGAGGTCAGTCTGGCGCATCGCGGCGTGCTGTTCCTGGATGAACTGCTGGAATTCCCCAAGCACGCGCTGGAGTCGCTGCGCCAGCCGATGGAAGCCGGCCGCACCACGGTATCGCGCGCCGCGGCCCACATCACCTACCCGCCGAGGTTCCAGTTGATCGCGACAATGAATCCGTGCCGTTGCGGCTACCTGGGTAACGGCGCGCGCGAGTGCGGCAGGGCGCCCCGCTGCGGCGAGGACTATCAGCATCGCATCAGCGGCCCGCTGCTCGATCGGGTGGACCTGACGGTCGAGGTGCAGCCGGCCTCGGCGTCGGAGCTTGCCCGCGCGCCGACCGGGGAAGCAACGCCGGTGGTGGCGGCGCGGGTCGCACGCACCCGGGCAACGCAGCGAGCGCGCCATGGCGAAGCCGGACCGCTCAGCAATGCCGAGGTCGATACCAAGGACATCAGGCTAGTGGCGGAAGTGCAAGGCTTGCCGGCCAGGCGATGGATCGGCTGAGCCTGTCGCCGCGGAGCTATACGCGAGTGCTGCGGGTGGCGCGCACCATCGCCGATCTTGCCGGGGCGACAACTGTCGAACGCGTCCATGTCGCCGAGGCCCTGGCGTTCCGCCACCGCGTGCCGGGGCGTTGAAAGGAAGGCCGGGGCTTTGCCCCGGACCCCACCAAGGGGCGCTGCCCCTTGGATCCCCGCCAAGGGCATAGCCCTTGGAACCCGTCCGTTGGTTGGGGTGAGGGCGGCGACCTAGGCCAGCCCGGGTCCCCCGACCTCACCCCAACCAAGATGGATGGAGTCCAGAGGCTTCGCCTCTGGTGGGGGTCCAGGGGCAAAGCCCCCTGGCGGGGTTCGGGGCGGAGCCCCGACCTTCCCTACGACACAACGCGCAGCCGCGGGCGGGCGGCGGTGGCGAGCTGGCGATACAGCGCGAGGTAGTCGCTCGCCATGCGTCGGGCGCTGAAGCGGCGTTCGAAGCGGGCGCGGATTTCCGGGCGCAACAGGCGCGGCAGGCGCCGGATTGCGGCGACCGCGGCATCCTCGCTATCGACCACGAAGCCGGTGACGCCGTCGTCGACGATTTCCGGCACCGAGCCGCAGTTGAACGCGATCACCGGCGTGCCGCAGGCCATCGCCTCGATCATCACGAGGCCGAACGGTTCGGGCCAGTCAATCGGCATCAACAGCGCGTGTGCGCCGCTGAGGAAGCTGGACTTCTGGGCATCGCCGATCTCGCCGATCATGTCGATTTGATCGCCGTCGATCATCGGGCGAATCGTCGCATCGAAATAGGCTTGATCCACCCGGTCCACCTTGGCGGCGATTTTCAGCTTCATGCCGGCGCGCCGGGCGATCCGGATGGCGCGGTCTGGGCGCTTCTCCGGGCAAATGCGACCGAGGAAGGCCAGGTAGCTCGGCGTGCCAAGCTGCGGCGTCAGCAGATCGGTCGGGATGCCGTGGTGGATGGTCTTGACGTAGTTCGCGTCGGGCATGCCGCGGCGCTGTGCGAAAGAGATTGAAACCAGCGGCGCCTCGGGGAACAGGTTGTACATCGGTTCGTGTTCTGGCAGATCGAGCCGCCCGTGCAGGGTCGTCAGGAACGGCGTCGTGGCGCGGCTGAACAGCGAGAACGACCAGTAGTCGAGATGAAAATGCAGGATATCGAACTCGTTTGCGCGCCGGTACACGGATTCCAGCATGACCATGTGCGGCGCGATGGCGTCGCGCAGGGAGCTATCGAACCGCAGCGCGCGCGGCGCCATCGGCTCGAGCGTCGCCGAGGTGACCGAATCGCCGCTGGCGAACAGCGTGACGTCGTGACCGAGTCCGGTAAGCTCCTCCGTCAAATACGAAACGATCCGCTCGGTGCCGCCATAAAGCGAGGGCGGCACCGATTCGGTCAGCGGTGCGATCTGGGCAATTCGCATGATCGTGAAGCTCCTTCGGGTCGATGGCGACTGGGTGGGGGGTTGCGGCTGGTCGATGGCGGTTGGGCGGTCTGTGGCGGCTGGTTGATGACGACTGGTTGATGACGACTGGGGTTCGGAGCCAATGAGAACTTTGGAATTGGGCCGTTTTTACGGCGCCGGTGCCCGCAATTGGCCGCAGACCCCGCAATTGCTGGCAGACCCCGCGATTGCTCGCAGACAGTGTATTCGTCCGCTCTCGCAACCCGGCTCTTTCAACGTCTGGCGGCCATGACCACATGCACCCGCGGTTGAACGGGGTGTTTCGAGCGGCCGCCGCTCGAACCAAAGGCGTTCCAGTGGCATGATTTGCAGGGCTCATTTGCTAGGGAGACGTAATGGCTGGTCTCGATCTGGCGGTGATCGGCAACTGCACGATCGACTCCGTGATCTCCCCGACCGGCCGCCGTGTCTGGTTTTGTTTTCCCGGTCTCGACGCCGCCTCGGTGTTCAACGCGTTGCTCGGTGGGACCGCGCCGGAGCTCGGTTACCTCGATGCGTGCCTGTACGGCCAGACCGTCACGCGGCAGCGCTACCTGCCGAATGCCGCGGTGCTGGAGACGGCGCTGACCGATGCCGAGGGCGGCACGGCGCGTGTGCTCGATTTCTGCCCCTGCTTCCGCCGTTACGGCCGCATGTTCCGGCCGCCGACACTGGCCCGCCGGATCGAACCACTCGCCGGGCGGCCGCGCATCACAGTCGCGCTACGACCGAGTTTCGAGTACGGCACCACCGCCCCCGCGGTCAGAATCGGCTGCAACCATATGCGCTTTGTCGGCCCGGACCGGGTGCTGCGCGTGACCACCGACATGCCGCTGTCCTATCTGGGGCACGAGGCCAATTTCGTGCTGGACCGCCCATCAATCTGTTTATCGGCGCCGACGAGACGGTGCCGGAGGCACTGGAGGTGCTCGCCCGGCAATTTCTGGATGAGACCGTCGGCTATTGGTGGGACTGGGTGCGCGATCTCAACGTGCCATTCGACTGGCAGGAGGCAGCGATCCGTGCCGTCATCACGCTAAAGTTATGCAGTTATGATGACACCGGCGTGATGGTCGCGGCATTGACCACTTCGATCCCGGAATCACCCGGCTCCGGCCGCACCTGGGACTATGGCTATTGCTGGCTGCGCGATGCGTATTTCACCGTCGGCGCGCTCAACCGGCTGAGTGCTTCGCGCACGATGGAAGCGTTTCCGCGCTTTATTCTCGATGTCGTGCAGCGCGGGGGCGATGCGGAATTGGCACCGTTGTATCCGATCGCGCCTATCGAGAGGCGCCTGCTGCGCAACGGCTTCGTCATGCGCTATGTGCAGGAAGATCATTTAGGCAAGCTGGACAGCGCCTTTCTGCTGTGCATGTTCTGGTATACTGACGCGCTGGCCGGCGTCGGGCGTCGCGACGAGTCGCTGGCATTGTTCGAGAATGTGCTGGCGCATCGCAACCATCTCGGCCTGCTGTCGGAGGACATCGCCCCCGCAACCGGTGTATTGTGGGGCAACTTTCCGCAAACCTATTCCCAGGTCGGACTGATATTCGCCGCGATGCGCCTGTCGCGCTCGTGGGAGGAGGGTATGTGGCGCGCCTCGTAGTTGTTTCCAACCGGCTGCCGGTGCAGTCGGAGCGCGGGCCGCGCGCCGGTGGTCTGGCGGTGGCGCTGGCCGATGCGTTGCAGCCCGGATCGCTATGGTTCGGCTGGAGCGGGCGGCGCGTGCACGCGCCGGCCGATACGCCCGAACTGAGCCACGCCGACGGGCTGACCTTTGCCGCGATCGATATGACCGAGGCGGAGTATCGCGCGTTTTATGTCGGCTTTGCCAATGGCGCGCTGTGGCCGCTGTTGCATTTCCGGCTTGGCCTGATGACGTATCGGCGCGAGGATTACCACGGCTACCGTGCGGTCAATCGACGGTTTGCCGAGGCGCTGGCGGCGATGCTGCAACCGGATGATCTGATCTGGGTGCACGACTACCATCTGATTCCGCTGGCCGAGGAGTTGCGCCGCCTGTCGGTCCGTAATCGCATCGGCTTCTTCCTGCACATCCCCTTCGCGCCGCCGGAGGTGCTCGAGGTGCTGCCTTGTGCGCGCGAGCTGATGGCCGGATTGGCCGCCTACGACGTGGTGGGGTTTCATACCGAGGGCTATCGCCGCGCCTTCCTGGATTGCGCGCGCGTGATGCTGGGGGTCGAAGCAGACTCGGAGTCCAGCTTCGTGCATGACGGGGTGACGGTGCGCGCCATCGTCGATCCCGTGGGCATCGACGCGGAGACCTTTGCCAAGGACGCGGCGCGCGCCGCACGCAGGGTAGAGGCACGGCGGCTGCGCGATAGTCTGGAAGGGCGCCTGCTGGCGATCGGGGTGGACCGCCTGGACTACTCCAAGGGCCTGCCCAACCGGCTGATCGCCTTTGGCCGGTTGCTCGCCATGTACCCGGAACATCGTCGCCACGTGAGCTTCCTGCAGGTCGCGGCGCGCTCACGCGAGGACAACAGCGACTACCAGCAGCTACGCCGCGAGCTGGACCGTATCGCCGGCGATACCAATGGGCGCTATTCGGAATTCGACTGGGCGCCGCTGCGCTATATCACGCGCGCGCTCAGCCGACGTACCCTGGCCGGGTTCTACCGCATCGCGCGCGTCGGTGTGGTGACGCCGCTGCGCGACGGGATGAACCTGGTGGCGAAGGAATACGTCGCTGCGCAGAACGCCAGCGATCCCGGCGTGCTGCTGCTGTCGCGCTTCGCCGGTGCGGCGGATGAGTTGACCGAGGCGCTGATCGTCAACCCGTTCGATCCGGACGAAATCGCCGACGCGATTCACCAGGCGCTGGTGATGGACCTGGATGAGCGGCGGGCCCGGCACCTGGCGCTGGCCGAGAAGGTTCGCCAATCGACCGCGCGGCAGTATTGCGACGTGTTCCTGCAGCATCTGGCGACCTGCAAGACCCAGCAGGTGCTGGAGTATGCGTAGGGCAGGCTCCAGCTGATTGGGATTGCCTACACCTCTCCCGCACTTGCGGGAGAGGTCGAGGCGCGAAGCGACGAGGGTGAGGTTGGTGCGCGCGCCACAACCCTCACCCGCGTCGCAAGTGCTCCGCGGCCTCTCCCGCAAGCGCGGAAGAGGTGTAGGCGCTATTCCGCCCTGAAGGCGTCCGCGATCCGCCGTACCGCGCCGACTGCATCCACCACCATCACATCGAAGCGCACGCCGTTCGCGCCCAAGTCAGGATGTTCCGCCAGCATGATCTCGGCCGCGGCGATCAGCCGCAGGCGCTGTCGTGTGCTGAGCGCGGCGGCGGCATCGGCCAGCACGGGGCGTGACTTCACTTCGACGATCGCCAGCAGCCCGTCTTTTTCCGCCACGATGTCGATCCCGCCCGAGACGGTGCGCAGACGCCGCGCGCGCACGGTCCAGCCATCACGGATCAGCGCCGCGTTGGCGGCCGCTTCGGTGTCGACGCCACGTGTGTGGGAACGCCGGCCGCGAAGCTGCCGCGCGTCCATCTATTGATGCTGCGCATCAATCGGGGCGCAGTTGGTGCGGCCGGCGGCGACGCAGTCCTGCAGCTGGCCGGCCTGGCGCAATCGATACATGACAAACATGAAGCTGCCGATCAGCACCGCCACCAGCAGCAGTGCAATCAGAGCACCGCGGGGCGGGCCGGGAGCCGGGTCTTCGCCGTGCCTATGATTCGATTGATCGTTCCCGGATTGATCCTGATCCGACATCAGGCCGCCTCCCGCCCTTCCGCAACCGCGTGGCACGCGACCTGAACCTCGCCGGCCCGGGTGTGTTCCGGCTTCTCCGCGCGGCAGCGGTCGTTCGCCAGCGGGCAGCGCGGATGGAACGGGCAGCCGGGTGGTGGGTCGATCGGGCTGGGCACCTCGCCGCCCACCGGGGTGCGGCTGCGCCCGACCATCTCCAGGTCCGGGATCGCGTCCAGCAGCAGGCGGGTGTAGGGGTGCCGGGGGGTACGGAAGATCGTTTCGGCGGGGCCTTGTTCGACGATGCGGCCCAGATACATCACGCCGAGCCGGTCGGAGACATGCCGCACCACGGCCAGGTTGTGGCTGATGAACAGATAGGTCAGGCCCAACCGCTGCTGCAGGTCGCGCATCAGGTTGAGAATCTGTGCCTGGACCGAAACATCCAGCGCGCTGGTCGGTTCGTCGCACACCAGGAAGTCCGGCTCGGACGCCAGCGCGCGGGCGATCGAGATGCGCTGGCGCTGGCCACCGGAGAATTCGTGCGGATACTTTTCCCCGTCAGCGGGTGCCAGGCCGACCTGCGCCAGCAACTCGCCGACCCGCGTCGCGATCGCCTGTGCGCCGGACAGCATGGCGAAAGCGCGGAGCGGCTCGGCAACGATATTGCGCACCCGCCAGCGCGGATTGAGCGATGCGTACGGGTCCTGGAAGATCATGTTCATCCGCCGGCGCAACTCGGGCTGCGCGCGGGCGGTGGAGAGCGGGTTGCCCTCGAAACGGATTTTTCCACCGCTCGGCGGCATCAGGCCAACCGCCATGCGCGCAACAGTTGATTTGCCGCAGCCCGACTCGCCCACCAGCGACAGCGTGCTGCCGCGGGTGATCGCGAAGCTCGCGTCGTCCACGGCGCGCAGAAGCAACCGCGGCTCATGCGCCAGCGTGCGCTGCAGCCAGGGCTTTGAGACGTCGAACAGACGGGTGATGGTGATAGCCTCAAGCGTTGGAGCTTCGAGCGCTGCGGGTTCAGGCATGCGCGGGCTCTTTCGCAAACAGCCAGCAGGCCGCGCGCGTGGCACCGGCCGGCAGCAACTCCGGACGTTGGATGAGGCAACGGTCGAATACCTTGGGGCAGCGCGGATTGAAGGCGCAGCCGGGGGGGATCGCGTTCAGCCGTGGCATCGCGCCGTCGATCTGGCGCAGCCGGTTCACCCGGTGCTCCAGCGCGGGGATCGAGCCCATCAGGCCCTCGGTGTAAGGGTGCGCCGGGTGCTTCACCACCTGCGCCACCGGACCGATTTCTGCGATGCGGCCGGCATACATCACCGCGACGCGGTCGGCGGTCTCGGCGATCACGCCCATGTCGTGGGTGACCAGCATCACCGACATGCCGTGGTCGCGGGTGAGCCGTTTCAACAGGGTGATGATCTGCGCCTGGATTGAAACATCCAACGCCGTCGTGGGTTCGTCGGCGATCACCAGGCGCGGTTCGGCACACAATGCCAGCGCGATCACCACGCGCTGACGCATGCCGCCGGAGAATTCGTGCGGATAGGCATCGATCCGCTGCGCCGGGGCGGGGATACCGACCTCGGACAGCCACGTGATGGCGCGCTTGCGGGCGTCGGTGTCGGACAGATGCAGGTGCGTCTGGATCGTTTCGATCAGTTGGCGGCCGATCGTATAGAGCGGGTTGAGCGTGGTCAGCGGGTCCTGGAAGATGGTGCCGATCTGGCGGCCGCGGATGTGCCGCATCGCCTCGTAGGGCAAGGTGTCGATGCGCTTGCCGTTCAGCATGATCTGCCCGCCGGCGATGCGCCCCGGCGGCTCCAGCAGCCCGATGATCGCCGCGCCGGTCAGCGACTTGCCGGCGCCGGATTCGCCGACCACGCCGAGTATTTCCCCCGGTTCGATGGATAGCGAGATGCCGTCGAGCGCGCGCAGCGTGCCGCGGCGGGTGGGAAATTCGACAGTCAGGTTGTCGACTTGCAGCAATGGCATCAGCGCAGTCTCGGGTTCAGCGCGTCGCGCAGCCAGTCGCCCAGCAGGTTGATCGACAGCACCATCAGCACCAGCGCCACACCCGGGAAGATTGTCACCCACCACTGGCCGCTGAACAGGAAATCGTCGCCGATACGGATCAATGTGCCGAGCGAGGGCTGCGTCGGCGGCAGGCCGACACCCAGGAACGACAGGGTTGCCTCGTCTAGGATCGCCAGGCCGAGCGTCAGCGTGCCCAGCACCAGCACGGGGCCAAGCACGTTGGGCAGGATGTGCGTCGCCATGATCCGCACCCGGCCCAACCCGATCAGGCGCGCGGCCATGACGTAGTCCTTGTTGCGCTCGACCAACGTGGAGCCGCGCACGGTGCGGGCGAATTGCGGCCAGCGGCTGATGCCGATGGCGAAGATCAGCACGTAAAGCTGCAACGTCGCGTGCATGGTCTGCGGCAGCTCCGCGCTGACCACGCCATCGACCAGCAGCGCCATCAGGATCGATGGAAAGGTCAGTTGCACGTCCGCCGCGCGCATCAGGAACGCGTCGATCATTCCGCCGGCGTAGCCTGCCAGTAGGCCCACCGCGACCCCCACCACGACGGCGAAGACCACCGCTGCCGCGCCGACGATCAGGCTGATCCGCGAGCCGAACATGATCGCCGAGAGCATGTCGCGGCCCTGCTCATCGGTGCCGAGCGGGAAGGCCCAGTCCGAGCCTTCAAGCGGCAGCGGTGGGTTGAAGCTGTTGAGCAGGTTGAGGTTGGCGACGTTGGTCGGGTCCTGCGGCGCGATCCAGGGTGCCAGCACAGCGGCCAGGATCAGGATCAGCGCGACCGACGCCGATGCCAGCGCCAGCGGCGAGCGGCGGAAGCTGTAGAGCAGGTCGCTGTCCAGCGCGCGCGCCCAACGCGTCGGTGGGTGGGTGGCGCTCATCGTGTTGCTGTTGCAATGGTGCGGTCGACGCGCAGCCGTGGATCAACGGCGAAGTACAGCAGGTCGACGACCAGGTTGATCAGCACGAACACCACGCCGACCAGCAGGAGGTAGGCCGACATCACCGGAATGTCCGCGACGGCCACGGATTGGACCAGCAACAGGCCCATGCCGGGCCACTGGAACACCGTCTCGGTGACCAGCGAGAAGGCGATGATGCCGCCGATCTGCAAGCCGGCGATGGTGATCACCGGGACCAGCGTGTTTTTGAGTGCGTGGCCGAAATAGACCGCGCGGTTACTCAGGCCGCGGGCGCGAGCAAACTTGATGTAGTCGGTGCGCAGGACCTCCAACATCTCGGCGCGCACCAGGCGCATGATGAGCGTAAGCTGGAACAGCCCGAGCGTGATCGCCGGCAGCACCAGGGCGCGCAGCCCGCTGATCGTCAGGAACCCGGTGGTCCACCAGGCGCCGAGCTGCACGGTGTCGCCTCGGCCGAAGCTGGGCAGCCAGCCCAGCAGCACGGAGAACACCAGGATCAGCAGGATGCCGATCAGGAAGGTGGGCAGCGATACGCCGACCAGGCTGATCGCCATGCACAGCCGGGCCAGCGGCGCGTTGCGGTAGATGCCGGTGTAGACGCCGAGCGGGATACCGATGAGCAGAGAGAACACGGTGGCGGTGGCGACCAGCTCCAATGTCGCGGGCAGGCGCTGCGCGATCAGGCCGGCGACGGGCTGGGCCAGGCGGTAGGACATGCCGAAATTGCCGTGCAGCGCGGCCCAGATGAACTTGGCGTATTGGACGAAGAAGGGTTGGTCGAGGCCAAGCTGGTGGACCAGGGCGACACGCTGCGCCTCGGTGTAGTCCTGGCCGAGCATGATGGTCACCGGATCGCCGACATAGGCGAACATGGCGAAGCTGATGAAGCCGATCACCAACAGGACCGGGATGGCCTGCAGGATGCGCGAGACGATGAACGCGAGCATGCCGGGTCAGCGACGCGGTCTGGCGGAGGTCAAATTGCGGTCTCCCGGGGGCCGGCGGCCGTTCTGTTGGGGCGCAGTATAGCGGCGTTCGTGGCGGCGGGAACCGGGGGGGCTCGGGGGGCGGCGATCTGGGATGCGCCGGTGAGGGGTCGCGATAGGCCGACGGGTACAACACCCGGCGTTCATTGGATATCAAGCCACCAAACGATACGAACTCACGCGGGCGGCTGAAGCAGACGCGGGACCCGGCGGAAGCCGGTTCAGCTGTCGATGCTCGGCTGGCTGTTCGAGCGCGCCTCGCCGGCTCCGGCGCGAGTGCCATAGGCGACGCCCGACGGACTGGGGTCGGATGGCCGGCTCAGGGCCGGCCACGACGGAGCGGCTCGGGGATGAAGCAGGACGCTTCGGGCAAACGCGATTGGCGCGCTACGGCTTGGTCGCCGGTGCGGGCGAGCTACTGGCGGGCGGTGCGGCGGTCTGGGCGGGCGTGCCGCCGGCGGGCGGCGAGGCGTCCGGCGCCGGCGTGCCGCTGGCCGGCGCCTGAGACTGTGCCGGCTCCTGAGCCTGCGCCGGTTGCGACGCGTACGGCTGGGTCGGCGCCTGGCCGTAGGGCTCCGTCGACGCCGGCGCATTCGGTCCCATGCTGGTGACATGAGCCCTGTCGCTCAGGTCCTGCACGCACCGCCACAGCGTCGCGCTCGCCATTGTCGAGCCGTTGAGCGCCAGCGTCCACGGTTGCTCGTTGCCGGACGGGAAGGTAACGGTCAGCGCGCTGCCATTGCGGAACTCGGTATCGAACTCGCGGATCGACGCGGCGCCGATCACCCATTGCACGTTGGTGCCGTGCCCAACGCCCTGCGCCTGCCAGGACTGGTCCTGGTCGATCTGCATGTCGACCTCGAGACTGGTGCCCTCGGGGATGTTCCAGCTTGGCTTGTCGGCCTGCAGGGTCAGGTCGGTGCCGCCGACGGTGTAGGTCAGCGACAGCTTGCGCCCGTCGGCCGGGTTCTGCGTGCCGATGCCGCAGACCGCGGTGCCCTGGGCATCCTTGTCGGTGAACGCATGCCAGCTTCCGACGTGATAGTAGACCGTCGGATCGGCCAGGGTCGGCGCCGCGCCGAGCAGCATGGCCAGCGGGACCGCGCCGGCGATGGTCCGCGTCACGCGATAGGTTGGTCGCATAGGTGTCTCCTGTGCCATGAAGCTGTCATCTCTCGCAATGTTGGGGACTTTGCCAGGCATCGGCCCGGTCGTGATCTGGCGAGCCTGCGGACGAAGTGCTAGCCAGCCGCCGCAACCGCAACCGTGGCGATCCGCGCCGCGGCTGACAACCCAACCGCGGCGACCCGCGCCGTGGCCAACACTTCGCACAGGAACCCCGCCATGGCCGCGATCGCTGAAATCATCGCCCGTGAGATCCTGGACAGCCGCGGCAACCCCACGGTCGAGGTCGATGTCGTGCTGGACAGCGGCGCGACCGGCCGTGCGGCGGTGCCGTCCGGCGCCTCCACCGGCGCACACGAGGCGGTGGAACTGCGCGACGGCGACAAGGCGCGCTATGGCGGCAAGGGTGTGCGCACGGCGATCGCCAACGTCCTGGGGGAGATCGCCGAGGCGGTCGACGGGCTGGAGGCCACCGACCAGGTGGCGCTCGACGACCTGTTGATCGACCTGGATGGCACGCCGAACAAGTCGCGGCTGGGCGCCAACGCGATCCTGGCGGTGTCGCTGGCGGTGGCGAAGGCGGCCGCGGCCGATCTTGGCGTGCCGCTGTATCGCTACGTCGGCGGGGTCTATGCCCGCACCTTGCCGGTGCCGATGATGAACATCGTCAACGGCGGCAAGCACGCCGATAACCCGATCGACATCCAGGAATTTATGATCATGCCGGTGGGCGCGGGAACGCTGGCTGACGGCGTGCGGATGGGGTCCGAGGTGTTCCATACGCTGCAGAAGGAGCTGCACGACGCTGGGCACAGCACCAATGTCGGCGATGAGGGCGGCTTCGCGCCGAACCTGAAATCCGCCGACGAAGCGCTTGGTTTCATTGCTCGTGCCTGTGAGAAGGCTGGTTACCGGCCGGGCGAGGATATCACCTTCGCGCTCGACCCGGCGGCCAGCGAGTTCTTCAAGGACGGCAAGTATGCGCTGGCCGGGGAGGGGAAAACGCTCGATGGCGAGGGGATGGTGCGCTACCTGGAGGGTCTGTGCGCGCGGTATCCGATCGTCTCGATCGAGGATGGCTGCGCCGAGGACGACTGGGACACCTGGAAGGCGCTGACCGGGGTGCTCGGGGGCAAGGTGCAGATCGTCGGCGACGACTTGTTCGTGACCAACCCGCAACGGCTGCGGCGTGGCATCGCCGAAGGCTCGGCCAACGCGATCCTGATCAAGGTCAACCAGATCGGCACGCTGTCGGAGACACTGGAGACGATGCAGATCGCACATCACGCCGGGTTCCGCTGCGTCATGAGCCACCGCTCCGGTGAGACCGAAGACGCCACCATCGCCGATCTCGCGGTGGCGACCAATTGCGGGCAGATCAAGACCGGCAGCCTGTCGCGCAGCGACCGGACGGCAAAATACAACCAGCTTATCCGCATCGAGGCGGAGCTTGCGGTGGCGGCGTGCTATGCTGGGCGAACGGTCCTGCGTGGCTGAACCCCAAGCCGGGCGCGCCGCCCGACGTGTGCGCGGCGGGCCGGTCCGGCGCTCGTCTGCGCGAGGCCTGTCTGGGCGAGAGCCGGGTTCCCGGGTCGATCATCCGGCCGCCGCCGCCCCGCGCCGACCGCCCTGCATATCAGTTGATGCCCACGCTCACACCCGGCGCCGAAAACCATACCGACGGTGGCGCGTAGTATACCGGCGGAGGATAGTAGTAAGCCGGCGGGGCATAATACACCGGCGGCCCGGCGGCATACCCGCCGTACCAACCGGGACGTCTGTGCCATCCGTGATCGTGCCCGGCGCGGCCATGCCAATCCCTGTCGTGATGCCAGCCGTCAGCCCTGGCCGGCGTCGCTGCGCCGAGCAGCGCCAGAGCGCCAGCGGCGGCCAGCATCGTGGTGACTCGCTTCATGACTGCCTCCTTCCTGGCGACGTGACGCCGCCAACTGGGAGAGCAAACCCCGGCTTCGTGGCAGCAGTTCGGCGAATTCTGGGCGGATTCTTTGACTTTCCGGCAATGTCGCCCGGGCGTGAGCGGATGGCGCCGTGGGCGTCTGACCGGCGTGCTTATGCCGGACCAGGCTTGCCGCGGCACGGGCGCACGCGCAGAGTTTGCGGCGACAGCCGAGGGAGGTTTCCATCGCCACCGCCCTGATCACCCATCCGGCCTGCCTCGGGCATGACCCCGGGGACTATCACCCGGAACGCCCCGATCGGCTACGCGCGGTGCTGCGCGCGCTGGAGCAGGAGAGCTTCACCGACCTGCTGCGTGAGGCGGCGCCGCACGCCACCATCGAGCAACTCGCGCGTGCCCATCCGCGGGACTATGTCGAGGCGATCCTGGCGATCCAGCCGGAGGGCGAGGAGCGCGTTGCGCTAGACGGCGACACGATAATGAGCGCCGGCAGCGCCGAGGCTGCGCTGCGCGCCGCGGGTGGCGCGATTGCTGGCGTGGATGCGGTGATGCAGGGCTGGGCGCGCAATGTGTTTGTTGCCGTGCGTCCACCGGGCCATCACGCCGAACCGGCGCGGCCCTGCGGCTTCTGCCTGTTCAACAATGTCGCCGTCGCGGCCCAGCACGCCCGCGCGCAATGGAACCTGACACGCATCGCCGTGGTCGATTTCGACGTGCATCACGGCAACGGAACGCAGGCGATGTTCGGACCGGATCCGAATCTGTTCTACGCGTCGAGCCACCAGTTCCCCTGCTACCCCGGCACCGGCCATCCGTCCGAGCGCGGCGTCGCCGACAACATCGTCAACGTCACCCTGGCACCGGGGTCCGGCAGCGTCTTCTTTCGGCGCGGCTGGGAGGGTACGATCCTGCCCGCCCTCGACGCCTTCGCGCCGCAACTGCTGGTGATCTCAGCCGGCTTCGACGCGCATCGGGCGGACCCGTTGGCGAACCTTTTGCTCGACGAACGCGACTTCGCCTGGATCACGACCGAACTGCTCGGGGTCGCCGCGCGCCACACCGGCGGGCGGGTGGTGTCGGTGCTGGAGGGCGGCTACGATCTGGAGGCGCTGGCAGCGAGCGCGGCCGTGCATGTCAGGACCCTGATGCAGGCGTGACGCTGCGCCGCGTCATGGCCCGCCCCCGGGTCGGCCCGAAGGGCCGCCTGAGGACAGGCTCCGGCGGGCCATCCACGACTTTGCTGTCGCTATCAAGGAAGTCGTGGATGGCCCGCCTGCGCGGGCCATGACGATCACCACTTAGCATAAGCCGGCCGCCTGATCCGTGCTATCCCTTGGGCGGGGTAGCTGCTGCCTGCTTTGCCTCGTGGCGCTTTTCGCGCGCCGCCTTTTCCCAGACGCGGATATCGTCCTCGGTGATGTAGCCCTCGTTCATGGCATCGATCTCGGTGAAGTGCTTCGCCACGGTCGGGTACCCGGCCTTTGCCTGTGCCTGCGTCAGTTGCCCATCGTGGGTGGTATTGGCCTTGGTGAAGCGTTCATCCATGCCAGTGCGATGACGCGGCAGGTGGTGCGTGGTGCGGTTTGGGCGCACACCGGCGCGGCGAGCAGGGCCAGCGTGGCCAGGGGCAACACAAGACGCATCGGGATGTCCTCCGGTTAAGAGGCGCACAGTTTCCCCGCGAAACGTTGACGTTCGGTAAATCCCAACGTGTCCGTTATCGCGTCAGGGTCGGACGGCGCGGCGGCGTTTGCCGCAACGGCCGGGTCAGGCCCCCACTGCCACCGCGCCCCTGATGACCTGCACAGCCATCTCAACCCCGGCCAGGTCGACATCCAGGTGCGTGCAGGCGCGGGCGCGATGGCGGCCCATCGTGGACAGCATCACGCCCTGCTTGCGCAGCCGGCTGGCCAGTTCGTCGGCGGTCAGTCCGGCTCCGGTGGTGTCGAAGAACACCAGGTTGGTTTCCGCCGCCTCCACCACAATGCCGGGGATCTGGGCCAATCCGCGGGCGAGCGCCTTGGCGTTGGCGTGGTCGTCGGCCAGCCGGTCGACGTTGTGATCCAGCGCATACAAGCACGCCGCGGCGCAGATGCCGGCCTGGCGCATCGACCCGCCGAGGCGTTGCTTCCAGCGCCAGGCGGTGTCGATGAACTCGGTGTTGCCGCACAGCACCGCGCCCAGCGGCGCGCCGAGACCCTTGGTGAAGTCGACCCACACCGAATCGCAGTGCGCCACCATTTCCGCGGCTGGAATCGCGGCCGCCACCACGGCGTTCATCAGCCGCGCGCCGTCCATGTGCGTCGCCATGCCCTGCACGTGCGCCGCGTCCAGGACGGCGTTCAGCTTGTCCAACGGCCACACCGAGCCGCCGCCCAGGTTGGCGGTCTGCTCCACCTCGACCAGCGTTTGCGGCGGTGAGTTGCGGCGCTTCTCGCGGAATGCGACGCGTAGCGTGTCCGCGTCGTACTGCCCGCGCGGCCCCTTCAGCCCCAACACCGAGGCACCGGCCAACGCCCCCGGCCCGCCGCCCTCGCTGTTGACGATATGTGCCGTCTCATGTGCGATGATCTCATCGCCCGGGCGGCAGTGGGTCAGGATCGAGATCTGGTTGCACATGGTGCCGGAGGGCAGGAACATCGCCGCCTGTTTGCCCAGCAGTGCCGCCATTCGGTCGCACAGCGCGTGCACGGTGGGGTCATCGCCGTGCTGCTCGTCACCCAGCTCGGCCGCGACCATCGCTGCCTTCATCTCCGGCGACGGGCGCGTCTGGGTGTCGGAATACAGGTTGACGCGCACCGGCGGCAGCAGTGCGTCGGGTCGGACAGGTGTGTAGCTCATGGCAGCGGTTCCCTTCTCGCGATCCCAGCAAAGCAAGCGACGGCGGCGCAATCAGCCCCGAACCGGTGACGGTTTTCCGCCGGGCGGGCAAACCGAGGATGCGCCCACCGGCGGCACGGTCACCGGCGGCGGGCCGTACACGTCCCGGGCGCGCTTATGGAATGCCCCGACCATGCGGCGCACCGCCTCGTTGAACACCACCCCGATCGCGGCCTGCAGGATGCGGCTGCGGAACTCGAAATCGATGTAGAAATCGACCTCACAACCTTGATCATGTGGGATAAAATCCCATTGATTGTTTAGATATCGGAACGGACCGTTCTCGTAGCGCACGCGGATGTGGCCGGGGCGTTCCAGGGCATCGCGGCTGGTGAAGCTCTCACGGAACGGCCCGAAACCGACGGTTATGTCAGCGACCAGCTCGGTCGGCGTGCGGTGGCGCACGCGGGCCGCGGCGCACCACGGCAGGAATTCCGGATATCTGCCGACGTCGGCGACCAGGTCGAAAAGCTGCTCCGGCCGATATGGCACGATCTGACGCTCGGCGTGTGTCGGCATCGCTCAGGCGGGGACCGCAGGTTGCGCGCAGGGGCGAGCGGCGCGCGCCTGGCGCAGCGCGGCGAAGTCGGCATCCGCGTGGTAGGAACTGCGGGTCAGCGGCGTGGCGGAGACCAGCAGGAACCCTTTGCCGCGTGCCGCGGCGGCGGTGTCGGCGAATTCCTCCGGCGTAACGAACCGATCGATCGCGGCGTGCTTCACCGTCGGCTGCAGGTATTGGCCGACGGTGAGGAAATCCACGTCGGCGCTGCGCAGATCGTCCATCACCTGCAGGATTTCGGCCTTCTGCTCGCCCAGCCCGACCATCAGGCCGGACTTGGTGAACACCGTCGGGTCCAGCGTCTTGGCGGCATCCAGCAGCCGCAGCGAAGCGAAGTAGCGCGCGCCGGGGCGGATCGTCGGATACAGCCGCGGAACGGTCTCCAGGTTGTGGTTGAACACGTCGGGGCGAGCCTCGATCACCGTCTCGACCGCGCCCGGCTTGCGCAGGAAGTCGGGGGTCAGCACCTCGATCGTGGTACCGGGAGCGGCGGCGCGGATGGCGCGGATCACCGCGGCGAAATGCCCTGCCCCGCCGTCCGCCAGGTCGTCGCGATCGACCGAGGTGATGACGACGTGGGCAAGGCCGAGCCTGGCGACCGCGTCGGCGACGCGGGCCGGCTCGTCGTGGTCCAGCGCGCGCGGCTGGCCGGTGGCGACGTTGCAAAACGC
>DASRQX010000178.1:0-16327 GCA_035696165.1 Acetobacteraceae bacterium
CGGCGCACGATGGCGCGGAACGCATCCTGGTCGCGGAAATCGGCGATCGAGCCGACGAACCCCAGCGGCAGAATGCCGGCCGCGCGCGCGGCGAACACCGTGTGCTGCTTGGGATACAGCAGCGCGTCAGGGTCGGGCTGCATGCCGACCGAGGCGGTGAAATCCTCCGTCCCCAGGCTCAGCCCGACCACGCGGGAGTGCGACTTGGCAATCGCCTCGATGCGGAAGAAGCCGCTGGCGGTCTCCACCAACGCGACGAACTGGAGCTTGCCGGCGGGCATGCCACGTTCGGTCTCAAGTTCATCGACGATCTCGGCGACCGCTTGCACATGTTCAGGGCTGTCGACCTTGGTCAGCATCAGCGCTGCCACCCCCGGAATGACCGCTGCTTCCAGGTCGCGCACCAGTAGCCGCCAGGGCCGGTTCACCCGCACCAGCACGTCGGCACCGTTGCGCGCCACGCGCGGGATCGCATCGGCGATCAATGTGCGAGCACGCTCTTTCTGCGATGGCGCAATCGAGTCCTCCAGATCCAGGATGATCCCGTCTGCACCGCGATCGGCGCCGCTATTGACGAATTTTTCCACGGTAACCGGAACGAACATCAGCGACCGCCAGGCCGGTAGATCGTCGCGCATGATCATGCTTCCTTGATGACACCAGCCTCGATAAACGCGGCACGGCGGGCTGCATCGTAGCCGATCGCCGCCAGAATCTCACGCGTGTGCTCACCCAGCGCTGGCGCCGGCGTGCGCAGGCTGCCGGGCGTGTCGGACAGCCGCGGCACGACGTTGTGCATTACCACGGAACCGGCTTCGGAATCCGGTGCCTCCACCAGCACGCCACGCGCTTTCACATGCGGATCGTCCATCAACTGATCGATGTCGTACACCGGTGTTGCCGTGACCTCTGCATCCTCGAAGATCCGCATGTTGTCCTCCAGCGAGCGCGCTGCGATGAAGTCGGCCACTGCGCCATCGCAGTCGTCAATGTTGCGGATGCGGTCGGTGTTGGTGCGGAAGCGTGGATCGTCGATCATGTCGGCGCGGCCGATGGCGCGGAACAGCCGCTCCGCCATCACCTGGATCGAGGCGGAGATCGCAATGAACCGTCCGTCGCTGGTGGCGTAGACGTTGCGCGGCGAGGTGGTCAGCGAGCGGCTGCCGGTGCGGGCAGGCAGCGCGCCGGACACACGGTACGTCGCGGCCTCCGGACCCAGGATCGAAATGATCGGATCGAGCAACGGCAGGTCGATCACCTGGCCCTTGCCACCGTGCTCGACCACGCGCAGCGCGATCATCACCGCGTAGGCGCCGTACAGCCCCGCCACCATGTCGGCCAGCGCCAGCGGCGGCAGCACCGGCGGGCGATCGCCGAAGCCGTTCTTCGAGGCGAAGCCGCTCATGGCCTCGACCAGCGTGCCGAAGCCGGGACGGTCGCGATACGGCCCGTCCTGGCCGAAGCCGGTGACGCGCACGATGACCAGACCGGGGTTGCGCGCATGCAGTTCCGTCGGGCCGATGCCCATTTCCTCCAGCGTGCCGGGCCGGAAATTCTCGATCAGCACCTGCGCGGTGGCGGCGAGGTCCAGCAGCAGCGCGCGGCCTTCCGGCGGACGCAGGCTCAGCGCCAGCGACTTCTTGTTCCGCGCATAGACTTTCCAATGCAGACTGAGGCCCTTGACGCGCCACGCGCGAAGTGGGTCGCCGATCTTCGGGTCCTCGATCTTGATGACCTCGGCGCCGTGATCGGCGAGCTGCAGGCTGACCATGTTGCCGGCCACCAGGCGCGACAGGTCGAGCACGCGAATGCCCGCAAGCGGCGGCGTGGCGGATGGATCGAATTCGATGCGCGGGATCATTCCGTTCGCCTTGTGTCCATTCGTCTTGCGTATTGGCGTGACACGCTACTCTGGGTCCAGACGCAGGTGGCCCGCAAGGGCTGAAACGGGAACGCGAAGCCGGGCCAAAACCCCGCGCATCAGCGGCTGCCCCCGCAACTGTCGCCGCGAGCCTGGCTCCATCGTGCCATTGTTCCCACCAGGGGATGAGAAGGCGGAACCGGGCAGTGACCCGTGAGCCAGGAGACCGGCCGGCGTCGAGACCGTTGCGTGCAGCGGGCGGGGTGCACCGGTGCGGCGCGTGGAAGACCCGTAGGCGGCTGTCGTCCCAGCAACGGGATCGCCGCCGAACCGCGAGCGGTCCCAGACGACGGAGGACCGCGTGCGCCGCCCTCAGGTTGCCATGCTGCTGTGCGCCATACTGCTCGCCGCTGGGCTGTCGTTGGCGTTCGCCGATGACGCAACACCAATCGTCAGTACCCCGCTGCCGGACATGGTGGTGACCGCCATCCGCATCCCCACCGCAATCGAGAACATCCCGCCGGCGTCTCGGTGGTCGATCGCGCGACGATGGAGACGCGCAACTACAATACGCTGGTCGATGCGCTGTCGGCGCAGCCGGGGCTGCGCGTCGTGCAATCCGGCGGGCCGGGCGGCAATGCCAGCGTGTTCATCCGCGGCACCAACTCCAACCAGGTGCTGGTGCTGCTGAACGGCATGCCGATCAACGACGCGGCGAATCCTGACGGCGCATTCAATTTCGGTGTGGACACACTCGGAGATATTGAGCGGATCGAGGTGGTGCGTGGGCCGATGGCCGCGGCGTATGGGTCGAACGCGATCGGCGGCGTAATCAACCTGATCACCCGCAAGGGGACGCAGCCGGGGCTGCACATCACCGGCGACCTGGCGGGCGGCTATCCGGCGCAGGGCATGGGCACGGTCAATGCGTCGGGCATTAGCGGGCCGTGGGATTACTCCGCCACCGTGGAAGCACAGACACAGCGCGGTTTCGATAGCACACCGCAACGAGAAACCGTGTACACCGGTACGCCGCAGCTGTACAGCGACATGATCGGCACGCTCAATCTGGGTTTTACGCCGGTCGACGGCACGCGGATCTCGCTGCTGCTGCGCCCGCGCCAGGCGGTGTTCGACTTCGACAATCTGGGCAATCCGAACTTCGATCACGACAACTCGAAGGCGCGTGACGGGTCGTTGATCGGGCGCATCGGCGTGCACAGCGCGCTGTTTGGCGGCACCTACGAGACCGAGGCGTTCGTCGGCGGCCTGGACGAGGCCCGCCGCTACACCGAGGCGCTCAATCCGCTCGACCCCAATCTGGCAAGCGAGAACGACAAGTATCATAGCGATCGCGTCGATGTTCAATGGAACAACACGGTGCATCTCGACGACCTGATGCACGTGGCGGCGCTGTCGGCGACTGATTTCACCTTCGGCTACGAATATACCAAGGACTCGGTGAAGACCGAGGTCAACGAGGTCACCGGTGGATTTCCCTTTCTGCAGAACACCACCGCGCAGATGGTTACCAATGCCGGTTATGCCTGGCTGCAGACGACGTTGTGGAACCGCCTGACTGTGATCGGCCAGATCCGCCAGGATTCCGTGCTCGACGATTCGCCGTTTACCTGGCGGTTTGGCACGGTGCTGAACGTTCCGGAGATCGCCACGCATTTCAAGGTGTCGTACGGCACGGCGTTCCGAGCGCCTTCGCTGTTCGATCGGTATGGTATCGACTCGTTCGGCTATGTCGGGAACCCGAACCTGAAGCCGGAGAGCGCGCAGGGCTGGGAGGTGGGTTTCACTACGGACGTCGCGGCATTCGGGCATCATGACTTCGCCAGTTTCGGTGCGACCTATTTCAACGAGCAGGTGCAGAACCTGATCGAGACCGTGTTCTTTCCGGTCTACACCTCGGTGAATATCGGCTCGGCCCATATGCAGCGTGTTGAAACTGAATTGACCCTGCGGCCCGCCGCGTGGCTGAACCTGACCGCCAGATACACCTGTACCTATGCGATCAACGCGGATAGCGGCGAGTTGCTGTTGCGCCGGCCGCAGAACGTCGCCTCGTTCGACGCCACGATCCGCCCCTTGCCTAAGCTGACCATTGCGCCGGAGTTATCGTTTACCGGTGCGTTCCAAGATTTCCTGATCGACAACGCCGGGTTCAGCACGACGACCGGGACCAGCGGCCAGGGGCTGATCGCGACTTTGACGGTCACCTACGATCTGATACTAGGCGGCGAAAAGAACGACTCTCCTCGTCATGGCCGGCGCGGGCCGGCCATGACGGATGGAGCAGTCGATGGGTCAATCTTTTCGACGGCTGGTATGACACCGCAGATCGCGATCTATTGACACGCGACCAACATCTTCGATTCAAGGTTCGAGCCAGCGAACGGATTCAAGACGCCCGGGCCGTCGGTGTGGGTGGCGCTACGGTTCAAGATTTAGATGCGCAGCCCGCACGCCGGCCGTACACTTCTCCCGCGAGGAGCGGGAGAGGTGTGTACTACGCGGTTCCAGTCGTTCTGTATGTGCCCTAAATCGTCCCCACCGTCCGGATCCGCGCACGGGGGGAAATCTCCGCTTGCGCCAGCACCGATGTGTTCGGCCGGATCCGTTCCATGATCGCATGCACATGGGCGCGGATGCCGCCGCTGGTCAGCAGCACCGGGACCTCGTTCGTTGCGCTGGCGCCGTCGAAGGCACCGCGCAAGGCCTGCATGAAAGCCTGCAGCCTGCTCGGCGCCATCGCGAGTTGCCGGTCCTCCGGCGGCCCGGTCACCGCCTCGGCGACCGCCGTCTCCCACTCGGGCGACAGCGTCACCAGCCGGATATAGCCGCCCGGACCGACATGGCAGTCGCTGATCTGGCGTGCCAGCCGTGCCCGCACATGCGCAACGATCGTCGGGGTCGCCCGCGTGGCATCGGCGCCAGCCTCCTGGATGCCTTCGAGAATGGTCGCAAGGTCGCGGATCGACACACGCTCGGACAGCAGCGCCTGAAGGACACGCTGCACGCCGCCCAACGTGATGTGCCCCGGGACCAGATCGGAAACAAGCTTCTGCCGCTCGCGCGGCGGTTCGTCCAGCAGCTTCTGCGTCTCGGTGTGGGACAGCAGCTCGGCCATGTTCTCGCGTACCACCTCGGTCAGGTGCGTGGTCAGCACGCTGGGCGGATCGACCGCGGTGCAGCCGCGGAACAACGCTTCTTCCTTCACCGACGGCGAAATCGATAGCGCCGGCAGGCCGAACGCTGGCTCGCGCGTCGTTTCGCCGGGCAGTCCGGACGCACTGCCCTTGGGATCCATCGCGAACAGCATGGTCGGCCGCGGCTCGCCCTTGCCGGCCTCGATCTCCTTGATCCGGATCACATAGCTGTCGGCCGGCAACTGCATGTTGTCCTGGATGCGCACCGGCGGCAGAACGAAACCCATCTCGCTGGCGATGGCGCGGCGCAGACCCTTGATCTGCTCGGTTAGCCGCGGGCTGTCGCCGCCGGCCAGCGTGAGCAGCCCGTAGCCCAGCTCCAGCCGCATCATGGCCATGCGCAAAGAGTCGGCGATCGGCAGTTCGGTCGACGCCGCGGCCACCGTCGCCGCGACGAAGTCGGGCGCCAGCGGAGGATGCTTGTAGCACAGCCATGCGCCGCTACCGGCCAGCCCGGCCAACACCAGGAACGGCAACGCCGGCAATCCTGGCAACAGCGCCAGTATCGCGGCCGCACCGGCGGCCATCGCCAGCGGCTTCGGGTTGCCGCCAAGCTGGCGCACCAGCGCCGCGTCGGCGGAACCTTCGATGCCGCCCTTCGTCACCACGATGCTGGCCGCGGTGGAGACCAGCAGCGCGGGAATTTGTGAGACCAGGCCATCGCCCACGGTCAGCGTGGTATATGTCTCCGCCGCATCGTCGAATGGCATGCCGTGCCGGATCAGGCCGATCGCCAGCCCACCCAGAATGTTGATCACCGTGATGATCAGCCCGGCGATCGCGTCGCCGCGCACGAACTTCGCGGCACCGTCCATGGTGCCGTAGAAGCCGCTCTCTTCCTCGAGATCCTTGCGCCGCTGGCGCGCCACTTTCTCGTCGATCAGGCCGGCGGACATGTCGGCGTCGATCGCCATCTGCTTGCCCGGCATGGCATCCAGGCTGAACCGTGCGTCAACCTCGGCGATGCGGCCGGAGCCTTCGGTGATGACCATGAAGTTCACCACCAGCAGGATGCCGAACACGATCAGGCCGATCACCACGTCGCCGCCCATCAGGAAGCCGCCGAACGCGGCGACCACGTGGCCGGCGGCCAGCGGGCCCTCGTTGCCGTGCGACAGGATCAGGCGGGTGACCGAGACGTTGAGCGACAGGCGCAGCAGCGTGGTCAGCAGCAGCAAGGTCGGGAACGAGGTGAAATCCAGTGGCCGGTTGAGGATCAGCACGACCATCAGCACCAACACGGCGGCGGTGATCGACAGCGCCAGGCCGAAATCCAGCAGGATCGTCGGAAGCGGCAGGATCAGCACGGAAAGCAGCACCACCACGCCGATCGCGAGCCCGACGTCACTGCCGGGCGTAAAGCGACGGATGCGGCTGGCGAGCAGTGGCAGGCCGCTGAGCGGCAGAGCGGTCGGCGCTACCGCCATGCTCGATCGCTCTCACCCGGCATGGCTTGGAAGCCGGCATGACTTGGAGTGGGTACGCCGTGCGGCATGCGCAGCACCTGCTTCCGGACGATCGTCAGGCCGCGACGCCCGCGGCCGGCGGCACGGCCACACCCTGTGCCCCATAGTCGTGCAGCTTGTTGCGCAGCGCCCTGATCGAGATGCCAAGGATGGTCGCGGCGTGCGTGCGGTTGCCGAGCGTATGGCTCAGCGTTTCGATGATCAGGTCACGTTCGACGTCGTCCATGCGCCGGCCGACCAGGCTGGCGATGCCTGCCTGGCGGCCATCGGGATATGCGGCCTGCGCGGCAGCCCCGATGAGCGATCCCGGCCCGGTGAACGTTCCGGCCAATGATCCTTGCGGGCCAAGTTCGACCGCGGCCTGGTCGATCTCGTCGCCGTCAGCCAGCAACACGGCGCGATGGATGGTGTTCTCCAGCTCGCGGACATTGCCACGCCAGCCATGGGCGGCGAGCCGTAACAGCGCCACGCGTGACAGCGGGCGATAGGGCAGGCCGTTCACCTCGGCGTAGCGGCGCGCGAAATACTCGGCCAGTGCCGCGACATCGCCCGGGCGCTCCCGCAGCGGCGGCACGCGCAACGAAACGACATTCAGACGATAAAGCAGATCCTCACGGAACGTTCCGCGCGCGACCTCGGCCAGGCGGTCCACGCTATTGAAGATGTCCGCCATCGTCTCGTGCGCGTCGCGCCGTGTGGAGCGCGCCAGGTTGGACATGAACTCGGCGCGCAACGTTCGCTCGACGCCGTCCAGCACGTCCTTTTGCACACGTTCCATGCGCAGCATTCACATGACGACCTCCATCGCGAACGCCTCGGGCAGCAGGGTCGGAACGTTGGCGGCATGTTCCGGCCGCACCTTGGACAGTACCACGGCGACGGTCTGCGGGTATTCGTTTTTCAGGTAGTTGGCGAGCACCGCTTCATTCACGTTGCCCAGCTTGTCCCACATGGTGCGGCCCGCCGGGCCACGGATCTCGTCCATGATCTGCGATGCGCGGTCGCGCGGCAGGCTCTTTTGCGGCAGGCGTTCGGTGCTTTCGTAGCTGCCGATCAGGTGGCCTGCGCTACCTATGCCATCGGTAAAATCGAGACACAGGCGTTCCACCACATCGGCACGCACCGCGCCAAGCTGCGCCATCGCGGTCGAGATGTCCCTGATCTCATCCTCGTGCATCATGCCGAACAGCCGCGAGCACTGATCCTCGCCCAGCGCTAGCATCAGGATCGCTGCCCGCTGAGCGCCGCCAAGCTCGCGAAAATCGACCGGGCTGGCCATCTCAGCTACTTTCCTGGGCCATCCAGCCGCGTAGGATGGACGGGGTCTCGTCGGGATGCTTGTCGGCAAGATCGGAGACGCGGCGGATCGAAGAGGCGCGGAGCTGGCCCTCGATCTGGGCGATGCTGACCATGCTTTCGTCCTGCAGCAGGCCAGCGTTGGAGCTGACGCCAAGTGCGCCCAACGTTGCTTCCGCCGAAACACTCATGCCGGCTGAGGACGATCCAGGCAGCGCCAACGCAAGGTCTCCGCCACCGCCGCCCAGCCGATCAGGTCCAAGCGTCGTCAGGCGCAGCACCATCGGGCGCAGCACCAGCAGCAGTGCCAGCAGCCCGATCACGCCGATCAGCCCGGTTTCCGCCAGGCGCACAATGACCGCATTATCCAATCCGATTCCGAACAGAGCGGCAGGCACGGTGGCGGACGGCGGATCCTCGGAAATGAAGCGCATCGATACCATATAGATCTGATCGCCGCGCTTGGCGTCGAAGCCGATGGCTGATTTCACCAACGTAGTGATCCGCGCCATCTCCTCGGCCGAACGCGGCGCCCAGGCCGACTTGCCGTCCGGCCCTCTTGTGACATTGCCATCGACCATCACTGCCAGGCTGACCCGGTCGATCTGCGGCTGGTCGCGGATCAGCGTGCGAACGGTTTTGCTGATCTCGAAGTTGGTGGTCTCCTCCTGCCGGGCTTCCTGCGTACCCGCTGGATTGAGTCCGACGTCGGCGTTCGGCAGGTTGTTCTGGGCCTTGACGGTGCTGGTAGCCTCGGTGGTCTTCGACTTCGAGTCGACGGTCTGCGTGCTGCGCGTGACTTGGCCGTCCGGATCGTAACGCTCCTCAGTCTGGTTGACGCGATCGAAGCTCATGCGGACCGCTGCTTCGGCGCGCACCCGCCCGGCGCCAAGGCTTTTCTCCAGCATTGCTTCCACCGCGCGCGACAGGCGCAACTCGATGGCGCGGCGTGCCTCCTCCGTGGTGAGCGGCTCGGTGGTTGGTCCGGTCGGTTCGCCGGCACGGGCCAGCAGGACGCCACGGCTGTCGACCACCGCGATGTTTTTTGGCCGCAAGCCGGGCACCGCGGCAGCGATAGGGTTCAGGATGGCCTGAATGCCATCGCGGTCCAGCCTTGCGGCCCCGGCCATCGCCAGGAGTACTGACGCCTGGGCATCCTGCGATTCGCGTGCGAAGGGCTCGCGCCGGGGCAGCGCAAGGTGCACCCGCACCGCGCGCAGGCCGTTGATCGCCCGTATTGTGCGGTCCAGCTTGCCTTCCAGCGCGCGGGTCTGGTTGATCTGCTGCTGGAACTCGGTGGCGGCGAGGCCGTCGGAGCGGTCGAATATCTCGTAGCCGACGGAGCCGCCGGCGGGCAGGCCCTCCTTGGCGAGCCCGACCCGCGCCTGAGCGACGAGGTCCGCCGGCACCAGCACCTGGGTTCCCCCGCCGGTCACCTGCCCGGCGTCACGCAGGTCGAGGTCGCCATACAGCAGTGCCATCGGCTCGCTGCCGCCGCGCAGGGCAAGCAACCCGAACAATCCGAGCATACCGAAGGTGACGGCTGCCACGGCGGCCAGGCGCGCGACGCCGAGCGCCTTCAGCCCGTCCAGCAGGGCGTTCATGGCGGGTGTGCCGAATGGCTGCGAATTGGTGCCCTGTTTGGTGCCCTTGGGGGTACCAACAGGGATGCCGATGGCGGCGTCTGGCGCATCTGCGGCCGATCCCCTACGGCGCTGCCTTCCGCCGTGCAGCAGAATGGCAAGCCGGGCTTAGCGGCTGGTTAACGGGCGGCAGATTTTGCCGGGCGGGCCGCGGAGAATTAGCTGCTGTTTCGAGACTGCCGTGTGGTATATGTGTCTCTCATTGCCCCATGGAGGAGAAGAATGTCGTTCGACCTCGATCGCTTTCTGGCCGAATGCGAGGCCGCGGTTGCCACCGACGCCAGCCACAAGGGCGTTCGGGAGGTGGTGGCGCGCACGGTGCGCGAACCGGCGTCGGTTATCGCCGCCCTAGGTGAACCGCAGCGCGCCGGGATCAACATTCTCTACAGTTCGCCCGCTTTGACCGTGGTCAATCTGGTGTGGGGGCCCGGCATGACGATCATGCCGCACGATCACCGGATGTGGGCGGTGATCGGCATCTATACCGGCCGTGAGGACAATGTCTTTTGGCGCCGGCTGCCCAAGGACGCCACGCGTGATGTCGAAGCGGCGGGCGCTCGTTCATTGTGTGTGGGTGATTGCTGCGCGCTCGGCACGGACATTATCCACTCCGTGATAAATCCCATTCCGCGCCTGACCGGCGCGATCCACGCGTATGGTGGGGATTTTGTGGCGCAGGAACGCAGCGAGTGGGACGCCGAGACGTTGCGCGAGGCGCCGTACGACAGCGCCAAGACGCGTCGATTGTTCGAGGAGTCCAATCGCTCGTTCCACGTACAGTAGAGCGACCGGCAGTAGAGCGAGCGGCAGTAGAGCGAGCGGCCGATTGCGCCGCGCCGCGCTGTCGGTTTTGCGCTGTCGGTTAATCTCGGCGGGTGGCAATTTCCGCTGTTGGTAATCCCTGGGGGGGCGGTATTCTCCGGGGCGATCATCCCGGGTTGGCGTTGGGCACTGGTCGCGCAATTATTCCGCCGCTACAGTGTAGGTTGGTAGCTTGCCGGGCGGCCGAGGATTTCGCCGCCCATGCGCCACATTGCGATCGAGGTACGGACGTTCCGCCGGCGGGTCCGTTCGGCTTCGGCCCATCCTTTCTTGCTTACATCGCCTCACGGTGATGTGAATGTAACGCTGGTGGGTGAATCGCGCCTGCCAGAACCGGTCACGAGCCGGAGAGGAAGCCAGCATGAGGAAGTTGCTGATTGTTGATGATGATGCCGGTCTCACGAAAGCGTATGCCCGCATCGGTATCGGGGCAGGGTTCGAGGTTCATGTCGTAAACGATCCACTCAACGCGACCGAGGCGTTTCCGACGTTCAAGCCCGATGTTGCGATTATCGACATGATTATGCCAGAGAAGGACGGCATCGACGTGCTGAACGAGGTGCCGCTGACCGGCCAACCAGCCCGCATCATCGTCACCTCCGGCCACGGCGACGCCATGCTGCGGCTGGCCACGGGCTTGGCCGAGTTCCATGCAAGCGGCCGGGTGTCGGTGCTCAAGAAGCCGATTCGCCGCACGGAGCTTGAACAACTTCTGAATGAGACGCCTGCCGACTGATCGATTCGATCGTTGGGTTACCGTCACGGGGGCCGTTCCCGTTGGTCACATCCGCAGGACGGTCCGGCGCTTTGCGGTTCACCGGCCCTCAACCGCCAGATTTCCCGGCCAGATTTCCCGGATGGACATTTAGTCTTCGCGCGGTGCGCAACAGCCAAGTAACACCGTCGCCGGCAGTGAACACATCATCCACATGAAGATGATGACGACGACCACGCTGACAGCTCGCCCCGCGGCACGGCTTGCGGTTCTTTGGGTCGGCTGCGTGATTTGGCGCGGGCATTGCGCGAAATGCCACACCGCGGCGCCAGCAGGCGTCATACCAGTGGCCCTAATGGAAGCCCGGGCCCCGGGGATCGCAGGGCAGCCGCCGAGCGTGCCTATGAAGAGGTGCTGAAGATCAATCCGCGGCGCGAGGAAGCGCTGGTCAGCCTCGCCGTGCTGCGCCTCCGCCGCGGCGACGTGCCCGGAGCGACGACTTTGCTGTTGCGCTGCTGCGCCATCGCGCCGGCCAACGCGGAAGCCTGGGATGCGCTGGGGCTGGGGCTGATGCGGACCGGCGATGCCGTCGCGGGGGCCGGCGCATTCGCGGAAGCGCTCAGCCTGGTGCCGCGCTGGCTCGAACCCGGGCTGCACCTGGCCGACGCCGCATTTGCCGCTGGCGCGGCCGAGGCCGAGTTGGCGCGGCTCGATGCCGCCGTGCTGGCCGACCCGCTCGACCCGGTTGGCGCCACCGTGCGTGGCGTGCTGCTGGAGCGCCTGGGTCGGCGCGACGAGGCGATCGACGCGCTGGAGGTCGCGGTCGCGCTGGTGCCCGATGCGGCGCGCCCGACGGCGCTGCTCGGCGGCATGCTGGCGCGCACCACACGCGTCGACGAGGCGGAGAAATGGCTGCGCCGAGCCTGCGACCTTAACCCGGACGAGCCGCGGCTGCGCAACGATCATGCCGCGGTGCTCATGCGCAAGCATCGCCATGCGCAGGCTCGCGCCGAACTGATCGAGCTGATCGCGACGGATGGCGAACAGGTCGGCGTGCTCTGCAACCTGGCCACCGCCACGGTTTCCTGCGGTGTGCAGCAGGAGGCTGTGGCCATCGCCGAGCGGGCGGTCGCGCTGGCGCCGGAGGCGCTGTCGCCCCGGCGCGCACTGGCGAACACGCTGCCGTATCGGGATGCGGTGACCGGTGCCGAGATGCTCGCCGCGCTTACGGCTTGTTCAGATCGCGCGCCGCGCGGGATATGTTTCGATCGCGCACCGCGTGAGGCTTGTTCCGATCGCGCTCTGCGCGGGGTATGTTCTGATATCGGACCGGACAGAGTTCGTTCAGATCGCGCGCCGCCGTTCTCGGAAACCCTGCTTGACCCCGATCGCCGCCTGTGGGTTGGCCTGCTGTCGGGATCGTTGCGGACCCATCCGGTCGGCTGGTTCACCATCGCCGGCTTCGAGACACTTGATCCGCTTGCGTTTGAAATCATCGTCCTGGCGCAGCATGGAGCACGGGATTCAATCGCGCGCCGCTTCCGCGCCATCGCCAAAGAATGGCACGATATCGACGCAATCGACGATGCCGGCGTCACCGCGCTGGCACGCTCGGCGGGGATCGACGTGCTGATCGACCTTGGCGGCTACGGCGATGCCGGCCGCGTGCTGGTCTGCGCCCATCGGGCGGCGCCGGTGCAGATCAATTGGGTCGGCATGTAGAACCACTCCAGCGGCCTTGTGGAGATGGATTGGTTCATCACCGACCGCTGGGAGCCGCCGCCGGGCTTTGAACGGCTTTGCAGCGAGCGTCTGCTGCGCCTGCCGGACGGCTACATCTGCTACAGCCCGCCGCCGTACGCGCCTGATGTCGTGCCACTGCCGGCACTCGCCAATGGGTGCGTAACGTTTGGCTGCTCAACAACCTGGCCAAGATCACGCCACGGGTCATCGCGACCTGGGCCGCCATCCTGCGGCGGCTGCCCAGCGCGCGACTGATCCTGAAGATGCACCAATTCTCCGATGCGGGGACCGGCGAGCGCGTCCACACCGAGTTCGCCGCGCACGGCGTCGCTGCCGCACGGGTGGAGCTGGGAGGCTCATCGCGCCATTGCGCATTCCTCGGCGAATGCAATCAGGTCGACATCGTGCTGGACCCGTTTCCCTATTCCGGCGGGCTGACCACCTGCGAGGCGCTTTGGATGGGCGTGCCGACGGTGACGCTGCCGGGAGAGATTTTCGCATTGCGCCATTCGGCGAGCCATCTAAGCAATGTCGGCCTGGCCGACTGGGTGGCCGCCGATCTCGACCTCTATATCGATCTGGCGCTTGCGCGGGCGGCGGATCCGGATGCCCTGGCAACTCTGCGCGCCGGTCTGCGGTCGCGGGTGAAGGCCAGCCCGCTGTGCGACGCTCCGCGCTTCGGCCGCCACCTGGGTGCCGCGCTGCGTCACGCTTGGCGCGATCGGTGCGCACGGCATTAACCGCGCATCAACTCGCCGGGCACATCATCGGCGCGTCACCAGGGACCCGACAAAAAATGCGGTCGCACCCCAGCGTCGATGTCAATTTGTTCGTCTACAACGGCGTCTCGACCGTCGGCCCGGCGATCGAGAGCGTGTTGGCGCAGAGCTGGCCGGCATTCACGTTGACACTGATCGACGATGGCTCGACCGACGGCACGGCAGACGTGCTGGCGGGCCATGCGGCGCGGGATCCGCGCATCCGGCTCAAGCGCAACCGCTGCAACGGCGGTGCGATCGCTGGCTTCCAGCGGGCTTTCCGGTTCGGCGATGCGGACTACGTCATGCCGAAGTCGGGTGACGACATGATCGCGCCCGATTTCATCGAAAGCCTGATGGACGTTCTGCTAGAGCATCCCGGCGCAGCGATGTGCCATGCCGCCGGTCTGGTGTTTCGCTGCGCCGATACTGTTGTCGGCCGCTATCCGGCGGAGCATTGCCTGGGCGCCGTAGGCAGCGATCCGTTGGCGCGCGCCCGGCACGTCATGGGACGCTACACCTCTTCACCGGCATTCTGGGGCGTCTATCGGCGTGCGGCGGTCGATCGCCTGACACCGATCCGCTATCGGGCCGGCTGGGATCACGTGCTGCTGGCGGAGCTGGCACTGACCGGCGAGATACGCCATGTCGCCCGGCCGCTGTATTGGCGGCGTGACGGCGGCAAGCCGGTCCTGCAACTCGCCCGCGCAGCCACGGACCAGGCGGACGCCGGCCTGCCGCTGGATGATACGCTGGCAGAGCAACGTTGGCGCACGCCAGGGATCACCACCGCGTATGGGCATCTGGAGATGGCGGCGGCGACACGCCTGCCACATGCCGATCGGCTCCAGCTCATCATCGACGCCTGCGCGATCTTCCGCGCGCGCTGGCTGGCCGCGCTGATCGGGGAAGCCGAGGCACTGCGGGCGGCACTGCCGGCGCTGATGTCGGTCCTGCGGCGCGCCTCGCCGCTTGAGGCGATGTGGATGGCTCGCTCGCCGAGGCGTTGCGTGGCGCGTCGACCATCGTCCCGGAGGTGACCGCGAACGAAGCGGCGGCCGAGCTCGGGTCACTGTGCGGCGACACGACCCCGCTGACTGCGGCTTGAGGAGACAGCGATGGACACCGTCACGGACTTGCCGGTCCGCTTGCATATCGGCTGCGGCGCCAACACGTTGCCTGGCTGGATCAATATCGACAGCGTCGCGCGCCTGCTGGGCGTCATCACGGAATTTGACGTGACGGATGTGCCGTATGCCGATGGTGCGGTCGATGCCGTGCTGGCGGAGCATGTGCTCGAGCATCTGTCGTTCGCCGAGGAAGCGCAGGCATGGCGCGAGCTGGCGCGCGTCCTGCGTCCAGGTGGCACGCCGACGCTGGAGGTGCCGGACTTCGAGTGGGTGTGCACCACGTTCCTGGCGGCCAATGACGACTGGCGCGAATTCTATGTGGTCGGCGCAACGGACCATTACGCCGGGTGTGGCCGCGCCCTGGATCAGCGCTGGGGCATTCTGCAGACCATGTTCTTCGGCAATCAGAACGGTGCCCGGCAGTTCCATCGCAGTGCCCATACCGAGGGCAAGCTGCGCGCGATCGCCGAAGCGTTGGAGTTCCAGAGTGTCGCGGTCCGCCGGCTGTTCAACAACGGCGGCCAGGCGCTGCGAGCCCGGCTGATGCGCTGAGCTCCAGGCACGATCCCCCATGCTCATCTTCATCTCCGGTATCGCCGGCTTCCTGGGCAACCATCTGGCGGAGCGCCTGCTGGCGATGGGTCACCATGTGGTCGGCTGCGACAGCCTGCTGGGCGGCGAACTGGTCAATGTTCCGCCGGAGGCCGAGTTCTACCAATACGACTGCCGCGACTTCAACGTGATGGTCAAGGTGATGCGCGGCTGCGAGCTGGTCTATCACTGTGCCGCCACCGCGTATGAAGGGCTGTCAGTGTTCGCGCCGGCGATGAACATGGACAACATCGTCACCGGTTCGGTCGCGGTGTTCTCCGCCGCCATCGCCGACGGCGCGCGGCGCATCGTGTTCTGCTCGTACATGGCGCGCTACGGGACGAACGCGGTGCCGTTCCTGGAGGCCTTTGTGCCGCGGCCACAGGATCCGTACGGCATCGCCAAGGTCGCCGCCGAGCAGGCGCTGATCAATCTCGCCAGCGTGCATGGCGTCGAATTTGCCAGTGCGGTGCCGCGCAACATCATCGGGGCGCGGCAGAAATTCGACGACCCGTATCGCGACGTCGCGTCCATCATGGCGAACCTGATGCTGCAGGGTCGGTCGCCGTTCATCTACGGCAACGGCGAGCAGATGCGCTGCTTCAGCCATATCGAAGACTGCCTGTCCTGCCTGCTCGCGATGGGACTGACTGGGCGCGGCCTGGGCGAGGTGGTGAATATCGGCCCCGACGAGGAGTTTGTTTCGATCAATCAGTCGTTCCGGCAGCTTAAGGGTATCGTTGGATTCGAGGGACAGGCGATTCATCTGACCGACCGGCCGCGGGAGGTGCGCAAGGCGTTCTGTTCCTCGGCCAAGGCGCGCACGTTATTGGGTTATCGCACCACGCGGGGGCTGGAGGATGGGCTTGGCAACATCGTTGAGTACATCAAGCGCATTGGCCCGCGCGAGTTCCGCTATCATATCGATATCGAAATGAGTAATGACCATACGCCGCGCACCTGGACCGAGCGGCTGATGTGAGACCAGCGGCCGAAATGCTGACTCCCCACCCGTCATGGCCGGCGCAGGCCGGCCATCCAGGACTTGCCTTCGTGCGGCAAGCAAAGTCGTGGATGGCCGGCC
>DASRQX010000179.1:0-1949 GCA_035696165.1 Acetobacteraceae bacterium
CGATCCCGATGCCGCCGCCGTGTACAAGGCGTTCCAGGACGCCGGCCGGCCGCCTTACGAGTCGGTTTCGCCGGCCGAGGCGCGCGAGTTCTATTTGCAGGCCCGCTTCGCAAGCAATCCCGAACCGCCGGAACTCAAATCGATCGAGCCGCTCGTGATCCCCTCGCCCGCCGGATCGATCCCGGCGCGCATCTACACGCCGGCCAAGCTTAGCAAGGCCAACGACCTCGCGCCGTGCCTGGTGTTTTTTCATGGCGGCGGCTGGGTGATCGGCAATCTCGATTCCCACGACGTGGTGTGCCGCAAGCTGGCGGATGAAGGCCAGTTGATCGTGATCTCGGTCGATTACCGCCTCGCGCCCGAGCATAAGTTTCCCGCCGCCGTGGACGATGCGGTGGCCGCGACGAGATGGATCGCCGGCCATGCCAAAGAGCTCGGCATCGACGCGTCGCGGCTGATGGTCGGCGGCGACAGCGCCGGCGGCAATCTGGCCGCGGTGGTCGCGATATCGGCGCGCGACGGCGACGGCCCGGCGATCGCCGGACAAGTGCTGATCTATCCGGCCGTCGATTTTGCAATGAAGCATCCCTCGCACCGAGAGCCCGAGACCAGCGTGCTGCTGACGCATTCGGTCATCAAGTGGTTTAGCGGACATTATCTGAACCATGCGGCCGACGGCGACGACTGGCGTGCCTCGCCGGCGCGCGCCACGACCCTTGCCGGGCTGCCGCCGGCCTATGTGCTGACCGCCGGCGCCGATCCGTTGCGCGACGAAGGCGACGAATATGGCGAGCGTCTCAAGCAAGCCGGCGTGGCCGTGACCTACCGGCATTTTCCCGGCCAGTTCCACGGCTTCTTCACCATGGGCAAGTTGCTGCCGCAGGCCAATGTCGCGGCCAGCGACATCGGCGCATGGCTGCGGGCGTTGAAGTAGGTCATCGCTTGCGGCGGATGGGAGCGCCAAATTGGAAACCTCCGCCTCCCTCGAGATCGCCAAGCATACGCTGCTGGCGTTCGGCCTCGTTCTGGCGATCGGCACCGTCGCGGCGCTGCTGGCGCAGAAGATCCGGATTCCCGATGTCGCCGTGTTTCTGGTCGCCGGCCTCGCGATCGGCCCGCAGGCGCTGGACCTCGTCCAGATCAGGGCGGATTCCGCCCTGAACCAGATCATTCTGTTGTTCGGCGCCAGCTACATTCTGTTCGACGGCGGCGCTTCGCTGCGCATCGATGTTCTGAAAAAGGTCTGGATCACCATCGTCGTGATCGCCACCGTCGGGGTGTTGATCACCGCCGGCATCACAGCCCTGGCCGCCCATGTCATTCTGGGCGCTCCGCCGATCGTGGCGCTATTACTGGGCGCGACCGTCGCCTCGACCGATCCGGCAACGCTGGTGCCGATCTTTCGCCAGGTCCGGATCAGGGATCGGGTGGCGCAAACCGTGACCAGCGAGTCCGCCTTCAACGATCCGATGGCGGCGATCCTCACCTTCAGCGTGCTGGCGGTGACGATGGGAAGCGGCGAGTTCTCGGCGATGAGCGCGATCCTCGATCTGCTCAAGCAATCCGTGATCGGCATTGTCGCCGGCATCGCGCTCGGATACCTCGCCGCCCTGCTCATCGCCCATGAGAGATGGGCCTTCCTGGCCGAATACGCCCCGGTCGTGACGCTGGTCGCGATGATCGGCGCCTATTTCGCCGCCGACGGCTTGCAGGCCAGCGGGTTCATGGCGGTTTTTGTCTTCGGCATCGTGCTCGGCAACAAGGAAGCGCTGGGCTTCCGGATGGAGGCCGGCGAGGCGCAGAGGCTCGACGAATATGTGCTGACCACCGCCTTCATCATGCGGCTGTTTATTTTCATCCTGCTCGGCGCCCAGGTCGATTTCACGTTGATGGGCCGATACGGGCTCGGCGGTGTCGCGGTCGTCGCGGTCCTGATGCTGGTCGCGCGC
>DASRQX010000180.1:0-7088 GCA_035696165.1 Acetobacteraceae bacterium
GTCCAGGCAACAAGTCTCCGATACGATCCCATTGGTCGTCGCGAAGGGCGTGGCGGCGCATTGGTCAGCTCCAAATCGGCTGACACCCTATGAATCGAAGTTTTCCCCGCGCCGCAAGCCCCTAAATGACTACAGGCCCTAGTTATATCAGCGGCCCAAAACATTGACGCACGGGCCGCTACCCCCCGTCATGCCGGCCCCCGGGTCAAGCGCCCGAGGGCAGGCTCCGGCCGGTATCCACGACTTGCCTTCGTTGCAGCAAAGAAAGTCGTGGATACCAGCATGCGCCGGCATGACGGGGGCACAGCGGAAGAGTAGATCATTCGGACGCCTGGTATATCACTCATCCATGGAAATCCGGACATTTGATAACTTGTCGGAATAAATAATCACCACAGAAGCACTGAGACCTGGAGAGGAATATCAAGCTGATCACTTGGCTTTGCTGCTCCGTGCCTCCGTGGTGGTTCTTGCTTGCGGACATGCGGCAGAGCACAGATTCCTGTACGCATTGGGTGGATCAACTGCACCTCTCCCGCTCTTGGCGGGCTTGGGGCGCGAAGAGCAGACCAACGCGGCGAACGGAGCGGTTGAGCCGCGAAGCGGGTCAACGGTGAGCATGGTACACGCGCCACGACCCTCACCCTCGTCGCTCCGCGCCTCGACCTCTCCCGCAAAGGGGCGGGAGAGGTGTTCAGTGGGCCGGCGGTCCGGTCAGACCGATCCCGGTCTACTCATCAACCAACTGCCGAAACGGCCTGAACTCCGCGGCATCGCGCTGTCCCAGGGCGGCCAGCAGCATCGGCCAGCTACGCAGCCCCTCGTCCAGCGACGACAGGCGGAAGAATTCGTTGGGCGCATGCACATCCTCGTCCGGCATGGCCAGCCCGTACGCCAAGGTTCCGATACCCAGCATCTCGCGGAAGATCGCTGAAATCGGCAGCGTGCCGCCGGACCGCACCACCACCGCGGGCCGTCCATGCAATGCCTGCTGCACACGGGATGCCGTCACCAACAGCGGATGGTCCTCCGGCAACGTGGGCGCCGGAGTGCCGCCATGTTCCGGCGCGAAGCTCAGCGTCACGCCGCCCGGCACCAGACCGTCCAGATGCGCACGCAACGCGGCGCGGGCGCGGTCGGGATCCATCCCCGGTGCCAGACGCATGGTGATCTTCGCGTGCGCCTCGCTCGGCAGCACCGTCTTGGTGCCGGCGCCGGTATACCCGCCCCACATGCCGTTCAGCTCGATGGTCGGGCGGATCGTGGTGAGTTCCCGCACGGTGAAGGTCGGATCGCCCCAGGGCGTGCCGCCGATGCTGGCGTAGAATTCCTGTTCGTCGAACGGCAAGGCGGCCGCGGCAACTCGCATGGCATTGCTGATGGGCAGCGCATCGTCGCCAAATCCGGCGACCTGGATGCGGCCCTGGCGGTCGTGCAAGCCGGCGATCAACGCGGCCATCTCGACCACCGCATTGCGCACGGCACCACCATACCGCCCGGAATGGCCGTCCGTCGCCGCGGTGCGCAGCGTGAACTCCACCCCGGCCAGTCCGCGCCCGCCAATCCCCAGTGTCGGGATCGTCGTGCTGGCCCGCGCGCCGTCGGCCGACAGCATCGCATCGGCCCGCAGCTTGCCGCGGTGCCGCGCCACGATGCCGCGCAGGCTGGGGCTGCCGCTTTCCTCCTCGCCTTCCAGAAACAGCTTGATGTTGATCGGGCAGCCTCCCGTCACCGCCAGGAACGCGCCGATCACCTCGATAGCGATCGTGGTGGACCCCTTCACGTCGGACGCGCCACGCGCGTAGAGCCGTCCGTCGCGCTCGATGGGCTCGAACGGCGGCGAGCGCCACAACTCCAGCGGGTCCGCCGGCTGCACGTCGTAGTGGCCATAGACGATGATCGTGGGGCGGCCGGGTGCGTCCATCCATTCGCCGAACACCACTGGCTGTCCGTTACCGCCCCCTGGGCCACCCCCGTTACCGGCCCCTGGGCCACCATCCAGCAACTGCACGTTCCGCATGCCGATGGTGCGCAGCCGGGCGAGCAGGAAATCCCGTGCCGCCTGCATGTCGCTGGCGAAGGCTGGATCGGTGGACACGCTGGGGATGCGCAACAGCGCCTTCAGCCGGTCCAATATGGCCGGGCGTTCCGCGATAAGGTGCGCGATCACACGGTCTGGCATGGCGAACATCCCCCGCAACGACGATTTTGGCCATGTCGGCCAGCCTGGCGGGCAGCACCGCCTTGAATGTCCCAGGCACCGATTCCGCACGCGTCTGGCCGGGTTGGCACAGGCATAGCGCCTGTTATGTCCATTCCAAGGCGCCCGCGTCAATTCATCGAACTGATGGCGGCAGGGGTCGATCTCACGCATGATAGTGTTCCCATGTGTGGGAAGGGAGTAGGAAACCCCCATGTCCGACGCCCGCCCGATCGTGCCGTTCTTTCTGGTCATCGCGGACCATGACCGAGGCTTCTTTTCGGTCGAAGGCCCAATGACCGACGACCAACCCTGGCAGTCCGCCACCCGTCGCGCCCGGGACGGCGAGCGGCACGTTGTTTGTGGTCCGGCCGGCCCGGATCGCGACGCGCTCGCCGCCGAGTACCAGGAAGCCCACAAACTGGCCGGGGTTCCGCCGGGAAGCATCGTGCGACCCAATCGATAACCGAACCAGTGTCGACAGGACCGGCGCACCCGCGGCTTGAATATGGCGGAAGCCGTGCCGGTTCGGATCGCCGCACAGGCGTTTGGTACCTCAAACCGCCAGGGTTGGCGCTTCGGGCCACCCCCGTCATTCATCGTCAGGTCAGCACGTTGTTTCCCACATGGATGGAACGCTTCACGCAGGTTCGATCCACGGCCACAGCGGTTTTCGTAACTCGACCGCGCGCGACTTCGTTGTTGCGGATGTCGGCGTTCCTTGCTCGGTCCATGAAGATGGCGCTGCTCGGGGTTGCGCCGTAGAACTTGCCGACGCCGAACGCGCTGCTGCGAATGATCGTCTGGCCGATTACGTTGTTGATGATCCTGACACCATCGGCGTTGCTGACGAAGATCGCGTAGATGAACGAATCATCGATGCGGTTTCCGTGGATGGTGACGTTGCGGTTCTGGAAGTTGTTCTGAAACCCTTGACGCCCTGCGGCGGCGACGTGCCGATATAGATGGTGCCTAGCGCGGTGCTGCCATCCGACAGTTCATTGGCGCCCGTTAGGCTATGGGTGAAATGATTGTTCCGGATAGTAAGGTTTTCCGCACGGCCGCTTTATCCCGTCGCAGCTTGCAGATCTCAACATCCTCGCGCACAGCTTTACCTACCAGGCCGAAGCGACCATCGCGACCGACACTCAGGCGGCTCTGCTGAGCGTTGCTTTCGGTTCGCCGCTGCTGGTTGTGCCGAGAACCGGCCTACACCTGATCGATCAACCTGTTTGCTCGACCGGGACGGCAACATATACTGCACGTCGCATGCGCACCAAACCACCATCCGCCAAGGTCGACGGCCACCGCGGCGTGGACCCGATCGGCGGCATGCACTGCCGGGTCTGTGAGGCTGACGGCGCCGGCCTCTATCGCCGCATTTCTGGGATCAACTACTTCCGCTGCGCCGCGTGCGGCTCGCTGTTCGCGCATCCCGACTTCCTGGCCCGCATCGACGCCGGCGAAATCGGCAACTAGCAGTCCGATTATTGGCAGCAGGAATTGAAGGCGTCGCGCGAACGTTGTTTCGGCTCCAGCGTGCTACGCGTCGCCGAGACGATTGCCTATTGCCGCATCCCGATCCACCGGTTATTCGACATCGGCGCCGGCACCGGGTGGCTGCTCGACGCACTGGAAGTTCTGTTGCCGGAGGCGATCGATCGCTTCCACGCGGTCGAGTTAATCCCGCCGCCGCCGCCGCATCGGACGCGCAACCCGAACTACCATGTCGGCACGCTGGCAGACCTTGACGGTCCGTTCGATGCCGGAATCTACGTCGAGGTCATCGAGCACCTGACGCCGGCCACGCTGCGGCGGCTGATCGCCGATCTGGCCAGTGTGTCGCGACCCGCGTCGCTGTATTTCTTCAATTCCGGTCAGCCGGAGTTCGTCGAGCACGAGGATGCCGGCTATCTGGAACCGCACCGGCGCGGGCACATCGTGTCGTATTCACTGGCCGGGCTGGCGCGGCTGTTCGAGCCGGCCGGGTTCCGTGTAATCGGGTTGCCTGGTCGCCACTGGGCGTTTCTCGCCGAGTTCGGCTCGTCGGCCCCGGTCGATCCGGATGCGCTGATCGCGCGGCTGTGGCAACCGGTGCGGGAGAATCGTGCCATGCTGGACGCGTACCGCTTCGGCGAACTCATCCGTAGCGCCGGGATCGAAAGCGCGCGCGCCTATCAGGGTGGCACGCCAGGGCCGATGCCGTGGCGGCACTACATCGGGCTCGGGCTGCGCGCGACGCTGCGACGCCAACGGTTTGTCTGACCAGCTTAGCGCGGGCGCGTCAGATATCGTCCCGGCGGCCGTGATGCTCGCGGTGGCGCCTCGTTGGTCGGATATCATACCGTGTTGACAATATTACTCACTGCCGGAACTTCACGGGCGCAAGGAGACCTGACGATGTCAGCCAGCCCTTCCGCCGTCGCCGCCGGACAATTCAGGGTCGGTGGCGACATCACGATCAACCGACTCGGATTCAGTGCGATGCGCATTACCGACCCGGCGGTCTGGGGTGACCCGGAAGACCCTCAAACTGCGCGCGACACGCTGCGCCGCCTGCCGCAACTCGGTGTCAACGTCATCGACACCGCGGACAGCTACAGCCTGTTCGTCAGCGAGACGATGATCCGCGAGGTGCTGTATCCCTACGGTGGGATGCTGGTCGCGACCAAAAGCGGTTTGACCCGTCCGGGGCCGCATGCGTTCTGGGAACCGCTCGGGCGGCCGGCCTATCTGCGGCAATGCGTCATGATGAGTGTGCGGCGGCTCGGCGTTGAGCGGATCGATCTGTGGCAACTCCACCGGATCGATCCAAGGACGCGCGACGAGCAGTTCGGCGTGATCGCCGATATGCGCAACGAAGGTTTGATCCGCCATGTCGGGCTGAACGAAGTCGGCATCGACGATATCGAGGCCGCGCGGAAACTCTTCCCTGTCGCAACGGTACGGAACGAATACAATCTCATCGACCGCAACAGTGAGGCCGTCCTGGAATATCGCGAGAATCACGGTATCGGACCCATTCCCTGGTTTCCGCTGGCGGCCGGCGATCTGACGCGGCCGGGGTCCGCTCTTGCCGGGATCGCGCGGCGGCTTCGCCTGACTATGTCGCAGGTCGCGCTCGCATGGATCCTGCGGCGATCGAAGGTGATGCTGCCGATCCCCGGCACCTCGCAACCGGATCATCTCGTGCAGAACGTGGGCGCCGCCGAGGTGCATCTCAGCCATGCCGACTTAGCCGCGTTGGAGCGTCAAGGCCGCGCCGCGGGCTGACCGTCGGCAGCAGCAAGCGCGTGGTCGGCGGCGCGGCTGGACGTGGCTTGATGGTGCAGCGCCTCGCTGGCAGCGTTCCCGCCGATGTAATCACGGTTTGCTCATTCGAGCAGGCGGCAATTGCGCAGCCGATCGTTGCCGTGTAGGAAGAGAACGACCAAGCAGCATTCGGAGGCATCCGATGGCATACGACGTCAATCAATTGCTGAAAATGACGCAGGCGGAACTGGACACCCTGTTCAAATCCAGCGAGCCGGGCCCGATCCCGAACGGCGAGGCCAACGGGACCGCGATCATCGCACCGGGCACCGTCTTCTCGCCGGAGATCGCGACGTTCATCAACGTGTTCGCCTGGCAGGGCAAGGTGTTCGACGCGCAAGCCGGGCAGCTGCGCAACCGCATCACGCCGTTCGGCCTCAATGCGATTATCGCCCGCGTCTACGTGGCGCCGAGCTGGCTCGACCAGCGCGACTGCATTGTGCTGGACTACTCGCAGACCTCGATCGTCGCACATTGGGTTCGGGACGAGATCCGGCTGATTTCGCCGGGGCTGTATCTCGGCCTGGTGTACTGGGACCAAACCAGGCTGATCGACTTCGCCCTTCAGTTCTGAGCGATGCCCGAGAACTGAGCAGTCCCGCGGGGCATGACACCGCAATCGCCCTTCATGGTGGTCGCGCCGATCCGGCATGGACAGATCGGTGCGCTGCGCGAGGTACTGCGCGGGATGACCAAGACGCCAGGTATCGCCGATCCGGACAACGCGTTGATCCCGTTCAGCCGGTTCGAGCGGCTGCATTTTGCGCGACTGGTGGTGCTGGAGGATGCGACGCTCGCCGATCGAGTAGCAGGTGGCGCGCCGGCCGTGCCGCTGCCGGTCGCGCTCGGCTTTTTTGGTGACTGCGACGGACCCGCCGAGGCGCAGCTTGCGGAATTTGTCACGCTGGCGGAACCGGGCCTGCGAACGATTTTCGCTCACTGCGAGGATTACGACGACGCCACCGACCTGACTGCCTGGCTGCAGGCACGCTCGGTCGCGCCGGCCACCTTCTACGCCAACTGGGTCGGACGCACGGTCCGCCAGGTTCACCAGGAAGCCGCGCTGCACCGGGCGCTGCGCAGCAGGCTGGCTCTGCACGCGCGGGACGAGCCGCCACAAGCGGTGCGCGCGGCGCTGCTGGACTACGTCGCGGACGAACATCGCAACGGGCGGCTGCCGCTGTCGCCGTCTGAACCGACGCCGCCCGACTGGCAGGTCCGCCAGGTGCTTGATCTCATCTGGGTGCCGCTGGTGCTGCTTCTGCTATTGCCGATTTTCATAGTTGGGGCCGTGCCCTTCCTGATCGTGCTGCGCCAGCGCGAGCGGACCGACATTGAGATATTTCCGCGCCCGACAGTCGCGCACGAGGCTGCGCTGGCGGCGATCGAGGATTTCGACGTGTCCAATCAGTTCAGCGCGTTCGGCAGCCTGAAACCCGGCGCGTTCCGGCTTTGGCTGCTGCGTTTCCTGCTCTGGGCGGTGCAGTACAGCACGCGGCATATCTATGTGCGCGGCCGGCTGTCCCGCGTTGGCACCATCCATTTTGCCCGCTGGGTATTGCTGGATGACAATCAA
>DASRQX010000181.1:0-25626 GCA_035696165.1 Acetobacteraceae bacterium
CTGGCTGCGCCGCCACGCAACGCTCACCGACCAGCGCATCCAGGCCGCGGTGACCGGCACGGTAGAGATCAAGCGCGACCGCGCCGGGGTGCCGCACATCTACGCCACCACCACCGCCGACCTGTTCTTCGGCCTCGGCATCGCGACCGCGCAGGACCGCCTGTGGCAGATCGACCGGCTCCGCCGGCGCGCGCTCGGCCGCCAGGCGGAAGTCCTCGGCCCCGCCTACGTGGCCAGCGACGTGGCACACCTGACCGTCGGGCTCGACCTGATCGCGGAGCGCGAGGCCACCGCGATGGACGGCACGACCCGCGCGCTCATCGACCGTTTCGTCGCCGGCATCAACCGCCAGATCGAGCAGATGGGCACCGACCTCCCGCCGGAATTCCGGGTGTTGGACTACGCCCCAGCGCCCTTCACCGTCCGCGACGTCGTAGCGATCGGCCGCGGCATCTGGTGGTCGCTGAACGGCCGCATCGACCGCCTGGCCGCAGCCGAGGCCGCGCGCCTGCTGCCGACCGAGGCACTCCGCACCCTCTATCTAACACCCGAGGCACCCGAGAACCTCGTGGTCCCCTCCACCATCCTGTCACGCGCCGGCGGCGTGCGAACCGGCGTCGGCACCGACGACACCACCGGCAGCAACAACTGGGCGCTGAACGCTTCGGTCACCGGCACCGGCCACCCAGTCCTGTGCGGCGATCCGCACCAGCCGTTCTGGGTGCCATCCAGTTGGTACGAATACGCCCTGCACGGCCCGGACGATGACACCGCAGGCGCCGGCCATCCCGGCTTCCCCGGCATGTGGTGGGGCTGCAACGGCACCACCGCCTGGGCCATAACTAACAACGCCGCCTCCACCCGCGACCTGTATCGCGAGGCGCCCCACCCCGAAGACCCACGGCGCTACCGCGACGGCGACACCTGGCGCGAATTTTCCGAGCGCACCGTAACAATCCCAGTCCGCAACGAGACGCCCCGGACGCGCACCATCCGCTCCACCGCCCGCGGCCCCGTGGTGAACGAGTTGATCACCCCGGTCACCGAAGGCGGCGATCCCCCGCTGTCGTTGCGCTGGGTCGGCGCCGAGCACATCGACGACCTGCGCGCCGGCATCGCCATCTCCCGCGCAAGGGACTGGCGCGGTTTCCGAGACGCCCTGCGCGACTGGTCGATCGCAGTATTCAACTTCGTCTACGCCGACCGCGCCGGCAACATCGGCTACCAGATGGCCGGCCGCGTGCCGGTGCGCGGTCGCGTCACCTACGGCTTCCGCGACGCCGACAACCCGGCCGACCAATGGCAGGGCTACATCCCGTTCGACGGCCTGCCCAGCAGCTACAATCCAGCCCGCGGCTATGTCGCCAGCGCCAATCAGCGAATTGTCGCCCCGGACTACAAGCACCCGATCTACGGCGCCTACTCCCAGGGCCATCGCGGCGTGCGCATCGACCAGGAGTTCGCCGGCAAGCATGGGCTCGACCGCGCGGCAAGCATCCGCTTCCAGAACGACGTAAAGAACTGCCGCGCGGAACGTCTGTGCCCGCACATCCTCCGCCAGCTTGCCGGCAGCACGGACCCGGACGTGGCGCAGGCGCGCGCCGCCCTGTCCGGCTGGAACCACCGTTACGACTTAGCAAGCAACGCGCCAACAGTGTTCGAGACATTCATGGCGCTATGGACGCGCCACGCCCTGGCCGAGCATCTCCCGCCACGGCTGCTGGACCTGACCTCGCAGCAAACCGGCCTGGCAACAAGCTTGCTGGAGAATGAGGCGCCGGACTATTTCGCCTCCGGCACGGCAGCGCAGGCTGTCACCGTGGCGAAGCAGGCGGTCGCCACGCTGCGCGCGCGCCTGGGCGCCGATCCCGCCGGCTGGCAGTGGGAACGCGTGCACATCGCGCACTGGCGCCACCCGCTATCCTCACCGGTTCTGGGCACTGCATTCGATATCGGACCAGCGCCAGTGGACGGCGGTTCGCACACCGTGCGCAACACCGGCGGCGAACTCCCGCCGCACGGCGCAAGCTCCGGCGCCGAGTATCGCATCGTCGTGGACTTCAGCGATCCCACCTCGTTCCTGGCAGTACAGAACATCGGCAATTCGGGCATACCCGGCAGCCCGCACTATCGCGATCAGTTCCATCCCTGGATCGACGGCACCTATCACAAGGTGCATCTGAAGCGCGAAGCCGTAGACCAGGACTGCGTCAGCACGACGCGCCTGCTACCAACCGGGGCATAGTGCCCGGACTCTCCACCCCAGTCATGGTCGGCGAAGGCCGACCATGACTGGGGTGGGGCATCGTACGTCAATATTTTCGACCGCTGGAATAACGCAATGACAGCCAGTGCCTACGCCCCTGGCCGCAGCCGCTTCCGCAGAAAATACCGCGACTGGCCGGGGGGATAATCCTCCAGCACGCCGAATCTCTCGTAACCCAGCTTCTCGTAAAAACCGCTCGCCTGAAACGTGTCCAGCCACGCGGAGTGGCAATCCTTCCCGCGCGCGCAGTCCTCGGCGGCGATCATCAGCGCGCGACCGATGCCGCGGCCACGCAGATCGTCGTTGACCCACAGAGCCTGGACGAACAGCCAGCCCCATAACACCGCGCCGCTCAATCCCGCCACGAGTTCTCCCATATCGTCACGCAGCAGCAACGCAAAGCGCTCAGTGTCGAGCGGCATGGTGCGCGCGTTGAACGCGTCGATCGCCGCGCCCAGTGCCCGGCGCGTCTCGACTGAGGGGTCCGGATCGAACGCCATATGCAGTCCGCTCGGCAAGCTCGCTGGGTCGCGCGCCATGGGTCCGTCCTGATCGACCATAACTCGTCGTGGTGTTATGCCACGCCGGCGTGCGGCGACGAATGCCGCGATGGAGCCGGATGATGTGTGGATACTGCATGTGCCCGGGCGTGTCGCAAGGTGCGTCGCAACGCGTGTCGCGACGAAGCTTCTGCCGTGCCGTGGTGGGCACCGCCGCAAGCCTGTCGATCACGACCGGCCATGCGGCCGATCGCGATGTGCCGGTGGAACCGCGGATCCGCCTGGCCGATACACCGGCGGACAGACGCGTGATCGCGCTGACCCTCGATTGCTGCCCCGGCGCGTTCGACGCGCGGATCGCAACCGTTCTGATCACGCAGCGGATCCCCGCAACGATCTTCATCACCTGGCTATGGATGCATCGCAATCCCGATGCGCTCGCGCTGCTGTCGGCGCACGCGGACTTGTTCTCGATCCAAAACCACGGCGAGCTGCACATTCCCCCGGTGCTAGGCGACCGCACGATATTCGGCATCCGCGTCGCGGGCGACCTGCCCACGATCCGGCACGAGATCGATCGCGGCGCGCAGGCGATCCGCTCGGCCACCGGCTCCGCGCCGCGCTGGTATCGCGCCGCCACCGGCTTCTACACGCCCGGCGTGATCCCGGAAATTGAGGCAATGGGTTACGCCATCGGCGGCTACTCGCTCAGCGCCGACCAGGGCGCATCCCTGCCAGCAGCACGGGTCGCCGCGCGCATGGCGAACGCGAATAGCGGCGACGTGATCGTTGCGCACCTAAACCAGCCGTCGCGACCGAGCGGCGAAGGCGTGGTCGAGGGCCTGCGCGCGCTGCAAAACCAGGGCGTAACGTTCGCGCGGCTGGACCAGGTCGCGACGACACCGCCGGCTTTCGGCTGACGGCAGCGGCAAGAACCCCGCTGTGCGCGCACCGGCGGCGTAACGGCCACCGCGCCGAACACAGACAAAAGGCCGCGCCGTTGCCGACGCGGCCCCGGTCCACCGTCACGCCGCCTCGCGCGGGCCGAACTGCACGAGCTGCGTCAGCAGCGCATCGAGACCCTGCCCATCGCCGGTGTGCAGATCGATCCGACCGACCTTCTCCACCAACCGCTCGAGGCTCTCGAGTTCCTTGAGCCGCAGGAGAAGCGGGTTCTCCTCCATCAATTTGGCGGTGTTGAGCAGCGACCGCGTCGCCGCGGTCTCCTCCTGCCGGCGGATCAGGTTGGCCTTGGCCGTCCGTTCCGCCTCCACCACCTTGTTCACCAACTCCCGGATCTCGCCAGGCAGGATCACGTCCTTCACGCCGAGCTCCGTCACCTCGATGCCCGTCTCGCCGAGGCGCTCACGCACATAGGCACGCAGCTCCGCGTCGAGCGCGCTCTTGGCCGAGAGCACCTCGTCCAGCGTCCGCGCAGCCACCGCCTCACGGATCGCGAACTGCACCAGACGGTACAGCCACGCATCGACATCCGCGACCGTGCTCACCGCACGCTCGGGATCGGCGATCCGCCGGAACGCGGTCAAGGTCACCCGGAGCGCGATGCGATCCTTGGTCAGCATCTCCTGCGCGGTGATCTCCAGCGCCTGCGGACGCAGGTCTACACGCTTCACCTCGACCTTGCGGTTGACCGTCCAGAACGCGTGCCGACCCGGCGCGAGCCGCTCCACCAGCCTGCCCTCGATGAACAGCAGGCCGGCTTCGTGGTTCTCCACCACCGTCTCGGATACAAAAGGAACGCGCGCGATCGAGCAACGTCAGGTGACGCGCGTCCAGCTTCGGCCGCGCGGCCACGTCGATGCGCTCGACCGTCACCGCGGTCGCGACCTTCCAGAACACCCGAGCCTGCCACGGACCAAGCAGATGCGCCGGACGACCGTCGAGGCTGACGACGGCGACCTCGTTCGCCACCGTCTCCACCGCCTCGAACAGCGCCGCGGCCAGCTCAGGCCGCTCCGCCTTCATCACGGCATAGCGGTCCGCCGGGAATTCCGCACGCACCACCTGCAAAGTCTCGACCGTCAGCTCGCGCTTCAGGTCGAGCAGCCGGTACCGGCCCGGGCCGAGCACGCGCTGATGCCCGCCGTTGCGCATCAGCAACGCACGCTCGCCGTCCTTCACCGTCACGCGCAGCATCAGTCGCTGCCTGGTCACGACACATCTCCCAATGTTGGCCGCACGGCGGCGCCGCGCGGCGAGGTCGCAAGGCGGAAAGACGGGTTCCGGGCACGCAACTTCCTGCAACACCGGCGGGCCGAGGCTTCAGCCCGCGCGCGGTCAGGCGCACGCCGTCCACGACCATGCCGAGGCACGATGCGGCAAACGTGAACCGTCAACCGCGCGGGAGCGGTATCCGCCGCGGCGCAATGCCGATCTCAAGGTGTCTGGTTCGAACGAAAGGCCTTTCGGCCAGGCGGCCGGACCGCGACTGAAGCGCGCGCCCGGTTCCCTGCAGAGGGATTCAGCTTAACAGGCTGAACCGGAGCGTTGGAGCGGGATTCGAACCCGCGACACGATGTTCATCAGACATCTGCTCTACCCATCTGAGCTATCCTTTCCGAGCAATCGATCGGACTCGAACCAATATACCCGGGACAATCCCGGTGCTCTGCCCTTGAGCTACGACCGCACCCTTCGAACAGCGGAACACGAAAACGCACAGCGCCTCGCGCCAGCCGGGATCTCACGAGCCCGGACACGGGGCTGAACGACGGGATCGGCCGTATGGCGGAGGTGATTTCACAATGCAAGAGAAAAAACGCAGGACGACGCGATCGACAAAAGCGACCCTCGGACAAAGCAACGTTGTCCGCCGCACTACCCGCCGGAACCCGCCTCGATCGCCTGGATCACCTCAAACCCCTCGAACTCGGGATGCCCGAGATACAGCGGGCGGTTCTGCCCGGCATCGCGATGCGCGGCGCGAAATGCCTCCGACCGTGTCCACGCCTCGAACTCCGCTTTGCCGCGCCACAGCGTGTGCGAGGCATACAGCACGTGATCGTCGCGTTCCGGCCCACGCAGCAGATGGAACGCAACGAACCCGCCCACCTCGCGCAGGTGAGTATCGCGCGAGGTCCAGACCTGCTCGAACGCAACTTCCGAGCCGCGCGCAACCTTGAACCGATTCATGGCAATGAACATGCCGGCACCTCCGATGACAGTATACCTCTTCCGCTCTTCGCGGGAGAGGTCGCGGAGCACTCGCGACGCGGGTGAGGGTAGTTACCGCGAAACCACCGCATCCCTCACCGTCCCGGGTCAACCCCGAAACGGCGAGGGGCCTCAGCGAAACCTCAGCTATGCCAACGGAACTCCTGTGCCTTCCGCTGCGAACCCAGGCTGAGCTTGACGTTGACCAGCGCCGGCCCCCTGAAGTTCATTGCCTCATCCAGCGCGCCGCGCAGGTCCTTCGGGTCCTCGACATAGAAGCCCTTGCCGCCGAACGCCTCCATCATCAGATCGTAACGAGCGCCCCAGATCAGCGAGTTCGGCCGCATGTTGAGCATCGGGTTATCGGGGATTTCCTCCATGCCCGGCCCGATGCCGCCGTTGTTGAACACGACGATCTTCGCCGGCATCCCGTAGCGACACAGCGTCTCCATCTCCATGCCGGAGAAGCCGATCGCCGAGTCGCCCGAGACATGCACCACCGGCCTTTCGGGGTGCACGACGCACGCGGCGATGACGATACCCAGGCCGACGCCCATCGTCCCATAGCTGCCGGCGTCCAGCCGCGAGCGCGGCAGAAAATTCGGCAACTGGGTGCGGCCGATATCCATCGTGCTGGCGCCCTCGCTGCAAACGATCGCGTTCTTCGGCGTCCAGGCCGCGACGTCCCGCAACAGCCGATAATACCCACCCGGCGCCGAATCATCGGCGATCTGCGGCGCAATCAGCGCAGCGTTTTCAGCCGATTTCTTGGTGATCGCCGCGCGCCACGGCGTCTCCTTCGGGTAGAACCATTGGCGCTGGGTAAGGCCCTGATTGAGCTGCCCCACGATCGCCTTGCCGTCACCGCACAGCGCGACCTCGGCCGGTTTGTTCTGGTGCATCGCTTCCGGTTCGATATCGAGCTGAATGACCCGCACGTCCTTGTTGTAGCGCGGCGGCAGGCCGAAATGCATGATCCAGTTGAAGCGCGCGCCCATCAGGAAGACGACATCGGCCTGCTGCAACGCCAGGCTGCGTGCCGCGCCGACCGACAGCGGGTGGTCGTCAGGCATCACGCCCTTGCCCATGGGCGAGGCCAGGAACGGCACTTGTGTGCGCTCGATGAACGCGCGCACCTCGTCCTCGGCACGTGAGAAGGCCATGCCCTTGCCGATGATCACCAGCGGCCGTTCGGCCGATTGCAGCACGTCCAGTGCCTGCTCGATGTATTGCGGCATCGTCTGGATGCGCGGCGGCTCCGGGCATTTCGCGACCTGCATCGCCTTGTCCACATCGCAGCCGCCGGTGATGATGTCGTCCGCTATGTCGAGGTAAGCAGCACCTGGCCGCCCATAGATCGATTGCCTGACTGCCATCTCGACGTAGAACGGGATGCGGTGCACGTGCTCGATGCCGTGCGCCCATTTGCACAGCGGCGTCGCGGCCAGCACCTGACGCTCTTCCTGGAAGGCGCCCATGCCGTTGCGGTAGGTCTCAGATGCGCCGCCGATCAACAGCATCGGCCAGCAATTCTGCTGCGCATTCGCCAGGCCGGCGAGACCGTGGATGACGCCCGGACCGGTCACGACGATGCACGAGCCCGGACGCCCCGTCAGGTAGCCGACGGCACCGGCGGCGTACGACGCGGTCTGCTCGTTGCGCATCCCGATATAGGGCAGGCCAACCTTCTGCGCTGCCTCGGCGAGCGGACCCACCGGGAACCCCACCACGCCGAACATGAATTGCACGCCTTGTTCCTTGAGGCTTTTCGCCAGCAAGTCAGCGCCTTTGATCTCAGCCATGTTTCCTCCTGTCAGCGGGCGGTTACGATCGGGCCCGTTACGAAAAACTCCGAACGACGATCACATTACGCATATTTGGCTCCGCGGCAACTCGAGGCGCCCCCCGGGGGAGGGGCTAAGGTCACGCGGTGCCAAACGGAAAATGTGCGGCCATCGTGCTTCGCGTTCGTCCGATCGCGCTACGTGCCAACATCCGCCTCGCATCGCCGCACTCATGCCGCGAAGTTTTCGCAACACGCGACAAGACTTTTGGATGCCCATCGGCAAGCCGACACGCATCGCGGTTCCGCCGCCTTTAGCCGACCTGCGTCATTACGCAACGACACGTGAACCCCGTCGCCAAACCGCAACAGAGGCGGGGCGGGAAGCCGCGGCCCCCTCCCCGCCCCGAAGTGCGGCGCAAAGCCGGACGCTGCCGCACGGGTCACTTCACAGCACCGAATACTGCAGCCGTTCGCGCCGCGTCAGCTTCGGCAGGCCCTGCTCCAGCACCAGCGACTTGAAATGCGCTGTCTGCTGGTGCGCCGCAAAGGCCGCCTCATCCTCGAACAGCTCATAGAACAAAAAATGCCCGGGATTCGCCGCTCCACGATGCACCAGAAACAATTTCACTCCCGGTTCATTACGCGCCGCTTCGCCCAGCCGCGTCAGGATCCCCGCCACCGCATCCTCCTTGCCCGCCTTCGCTTCCCAGATCGCCGAGATCGCGACCCCGCTCGTGTATTGCTGTGACTGCATGTTGTCCTCCTGTTGTGCATGACCACGCCGCGGACCCTAGTCGCGATGCGCCGGCTTATGTTTCGGGCAACGCCGAACCAAGCGGTCGCGAAGACGAGTTAGGGGGACAGGCTGTTCCATCTGGCATACGGTGTCGCATGACCAGCAGCATCGTCAGACGTTCAACGATCACTTGCCCGCGGTGCGGCACGTCGAAGGCCGAGACGATGCCGACCGACGCCTGCCAGTTCTTTTATGAATGCAGCGGCTGCGGCGCGCTGCGGCGCCCGCTTCCTGGCCATTGTTGCGTATTCTGCTCATTCGGCGACATGCCGTGTCCTCCGATCCAGTGCAGCGGCGGCAAGGGAAACGCTGCCTGACACACTATTCGCTCGTGCAAATCCGCGTCTTTGATAACCAGTCGCAATAAACACTCACCACGGAGACGCCCAGAAGAACATCAAGTCGATCACTCGGCTTTTCTGCTCCGTGCCTCCGTGGTGAACCTTGCTTGCGCGACATGCGGCAGGGCACAAACCCCGCCAAGCATCGGGTACCAGCCGCGCGATCGCAGGCGCCGGCTAATCCGCCCGGATCAACCCGCGATGGCTCGGCGCATCGACGAACGCCAGCACCTCGGCGATCAGTTCATCCTCGCCATACGCCGCCCGCGTCTCCTCCAGCCGCTGCTTGAACACGCCCTCATGGCGGAACAGCATGCGAAACGCCGTATGCAGCCGGCCAACCTGCGCCTTGTCGAAGCCGCGCCGCTTCAACCCGATCACGTTCAGCCCGGCCAGCCGCGCCCGGTTGCCGATCACGCTGCCGAACGGGATCACGTCGGCCTCCACGCCGGAGACGCCGCCGATCATCGCCGCCCGCCCGATCCGCACGAACTGATGGATCGCCGCCGCGCCACCGATCACCGCGTGGTCGGCGATGCTGACATGCCCGCCCATCACCGCGTTGTTCGCGATGATCACGTGATCGCCCACCTGGCAGTCGTGCGCGACATGCGCCACCGCCATGATCAGGCAGTCCGCGCCGACGCGGGTGATCCCGCGTCCCGTCACCGTGCCGCGATGGATCGTGCAGTGCTCGCGGATCTGCGTGCGCGCGCCGATCTCGCAACGAGTCGGCTCGCCTTGGTATTTCAGGTCCTGCGGCTCCAGCCCGACGGTGCAGAAAGGGAACAGCACAACGTCGGGTCCGATCACCGTGTGCCCATCCACCACCACGTGCGAAACCAGGCGCGTCCCGTCGTCGATCACCGCGTTCGCACCGACGCTGCACCACGGCCCAATGCTGACGCCGCTCCCAAGCTCCGCGCCGCGCGCCACGATCGCGCTCGGATGGATCGAGACCGGCTTCGCCTTCGGGGCAAGCGCTCGTGTTCCAAGCACTGTTGCGGCAAGCACTGGGGTCATTGGGGGTGGCACTCGCCTTGGTTGTTGCGCTGCGGCACCCTAGGTGGAGGCCCCGGGATGGCCAACACAATCATTGTTGCTTCGTGTTTCGCCAATCGGCCTGTAACTGTTTGTTTCATATAGAATTCCGGCGGAATTGCGGCCGGCCTCCGGCAACCGGTCCGACATAATCCGTGGTGGGTTGCAGCGCGCACGGTGGTTCATCCGATCGATGGTGCGCGATCCATGATCATCGCCGTATAGGTCGCCTCGGCGACCGAGATGCCTTCGACCCGTGCCACCGCCTCGAACTTCCAGACATTGCCGCGGTTGCGCTGCTTGGTGCAGTGGATGCGAAGCTGGTCGCCCGGAACCACCGGGCGGCGGAACTTGGCACCCTCCACCGACATGAAATAAACCACCCGGCCGGCGGCGTCGGGGCCCAGCGTCTCCACCACCAGGATTGCCGCGGTCTGCGCCATCGCCTCGATGATCAGCACCCCCGGCATCACTGGGTGGTTGGGAAAGTGGCCCTGGAAGAACGACTCGTTGACCGACACGTTCTTGATGCCGACGGCCGACTGGTTGGTCACCAGGTCCACCACGCGATCGATCATCAGGAACGGATAGCGATGCGGAATCGCCTGCAGGATGCGGGCAATGTCCACCACTTCCACCACCGAGCCCGCTGGCGGTGCCGAGGTCGTTGCAATTGCCGATGCGTCCATCGCGGTCAGTCCGTGTCTATCCTTTTGCTCGCGGCAGCCCCGCCGCCAGCATTCCCGTCGCCACGTACCTCTTCGGCGCTTACCCCACCGCCGCGTGCTTGCTCGGCGCGAGACTTATCGCCGGCCGCCGCCTTGCCACCTCCTTTCGCCAAGCGGCGCAGAGTTGCCACCTCGCGAAAGAACGCCCAGCGCGGCTGCGCCGGGCTGCCGACCACTTCCGTCCCAGCCGCCACGTCCGCCATCACCCCGGCCTGCGCGCCGACCCGCGCCGCGCGGCCGATCCTCAGATGGCCAGTCAGCCCCGCCTGTGGGCCGATCATAACGTGGTCTTCCAGGACGGTAGAGCCAGACACACCCGCCTGTGAAACGATCACGCAGCCGAGCCCTAGGCGCGCGTTGTGCCCGATCTGCACCAGGTTGTCGAGCCGCGAGCCGGCGCCGATCACCGTATCCTGCAAGGAGCCGCGGTCGATCGTGGAGTTGGCGCCGACCTCGACATCGTCCTCCAGGATAACCCGGCAGAGCTGCGGCACGCTGTAGAACCCCTCGCCGCTGATGGCGAAGCCGAAGCCCTCCTGGCCAATGCGCGCACCAGGATAGACATAGACCCGGGCACCCAGCAACGCGTGGCTGAGGCTGGCGTGCGACCCGATCCGGCAGTCCGGGCCAAGCACAACGCCAGGGCCGATCACCACAAGCCCGCCGATGCGGCAGCGCGGGCCGATCTCGGCACGCTCGCCGATCACCGCCAGCGGACCGATCTCGGCCGAGGGATCGATGATGGCGTCCGCCCCGATCACCGCCGTCGGGTGGATGCCGGCACGAACCGGCGGCACCGGGTGAAACAGCGCGGCGACCTTGGCCCAGGCAACGTACGGCGCCGCGGTGACGATCGCCACGCCACCGGCCGGCACGCGCGACGCCATGTCGGGGTGCACGATCACCGCCCCGGCGCGTGTGGCGTCAAGCGCCGGCGCGTATTTGCGGTTGTCGAGGAAGCTCACCTGATCGGGGGCCGCGGTCTGCAGCGGCGCCACGCCGGCCAGCATAAGGCGCCGCGGCAGCGCCTCGGCTTCCGCGGCATCCGCCACCGCGGCCAGCGAGAACGGACCAGCGCGCTGAAAAAATCGTGGATCGCCGACAGTCTCGGGCCAGTCCGTCACACTGCCTTTACCAAAGTCGCGGGCTTTACCAAAGTCTCAGGCTTTACCAAAGTCACAGGCTTTACCGAAGTCGCCGGCTTTACCCAAACGCGGGCTAGCTCGGTCATGCGGCACACATCAAGTCGGGCATCGAGGCAAGCATCGACCCGGCCACCGGATCGGGCATCGGGTTACGCTTCATCGATCGGCAATCCCCATCCGCTCAGGGCTTCTTCGCCGGCGCGGGCTTCGCTGGGCTCGGCGCGGCAGCCGGCGTCGCCGCGGCTTGTGGCTTCAACTGCAGGACCGAAACCCCATCCGGTGGGATCGTCACCGCGGGCAGCACGGTGTTCATCTCCGCGGCCACCTGCCCCGTGATGTCGAACTCGGGCAAATACAGCGCGGTCTGCGGCGCATGCAGCACAAGGTTCATCCCGTGGGAGACCGCAACCTGCTGCACCACGTCGCGCAGCGTGCGCTCGATCTGCGCCAGCGCGTACTGGCCGGCTTCCTGGATGATCCGGTTGCGCTCGGCGAATTTGCGTCGCGACTCGGCGATCCGGTCTTGCAACTCGCGCTCCTTGGCGCGGATCTGCTCGGCGGTCATTTTGCCGCGGTCAGTGGTCAGCGCCTGGCCAAGATCGCGCAGCGTGGTCTGCTCCTTCTGGGCATCCTCGTTCAGCTTCTGGCGTCGTGTGCCCAGTTCCTTGTCAACCGCCTGATACGCGGTGGAGCCGCGCATCACGTCAGGCACCGAAATAACCCCCATGATCGCGGCCGGCGGGAAGGCGCCCTTCGGGATTTGCGGCACCACGACGGGCGGCGGCAGCACCAGCTGCAGTTGCTGCGGCGTGATCGCCGATTGATCCCCCTCCGCCGCCGGCCCACCCTCGGCGCCAGATGTCGGGGCGGCGCCAGATGTTGGTGCGCCGGTAGCCGGTCGTGGCGCCGGGCGCGCCGCCGGGCGGGACTGCCCGGGGATGAAATAGTCCGGTGTCTGCGCCGGGGCCTGCTGCGCATGGCCCGCGGCAAGCGGAACCAGCAGGATGGCGGCTACGGCGACCGTCGTTGCAAGGCAGGGATGGCGCACTTAGAACCTCGTACCAAAACCAAAGCGGAATATCTGCGTCTGATCGCCCGGCTGCTTAACGACCAAGGGCGTCAGGTCGATGTTGATCAGCCCAAACGGCGTCTTCCACGAGACGCCAACGCCGACGCCAATACGCGGGGCCGATGAGGACAGGATCGGCGGGCAGCCGCCGACCTCGCCGGGGCAGGAGTTGTGCTCGAAGTTCGCCTGGGTCAGTCCGCCGACATCAACGAACGTGCGCCCGCTCAGCCCCAGGTCGGGCGATACCGGCAGCGGGAAGCGCAACTCGGCGGTGCTCGTCCAGATGAACCGCCCGCCAAGTGGATCGCCCTGCGTGTCGTGCGGGCCCGCACCGCCCTCTTCGAAGCCGCGCAGGTTGTCGCCGCCAAGATAGAACCGATCGATCAACTGCTCCTGCTGGCCCAGGTTGAACAGGTAGCCGGTACCGGCGGACAACGCCAACACCCAGGCGGGATCGCCCATCAGCCGCTCCAGCGGGACGTAATACGACACGTCCACGTGGGTGCGAATGAACTGGGCATTGCCGCCCAGGCCGGCGAAGTCGGTGCCAAGCCGGTAGATCCCTCCGCTGTGCGGATCGACCTTGCTGTCCCGATAGTCCAGCGCCAGTTGCTGGCTGACCTGCGACAGCAACGTGTAGCCCTGGGCGTCAACGATGAAGATGCTGGCACCGGGCTGCACATTGGACACCGTGCGTCCGACCAGCGAATAGCTCCAGGTCTGACTCAGGTTCTCATTGTAATTGTAACCCATCGACAGGGCGAAACCGACACGCTTCTCGTCGTACGGCTGGGTGCCGAGAAAGTTCGTCTGCACCAGGAAAATGTTCGCGCCTGCCACCAGGTTGCGGTCAAGGAAATACGGATCGGTCACAGAGATGTTGACCGAGCTGTCGTGCTGGGCAAGCACGCCATTGATCCCGGCGTTGATCCCGGTGCCGATGAAATTGCTCTCGGAAATGCCGGCATCGATCAACGCTCCCGCGTCGGTCGCGTAGCCGCCGCCAAGTGTGACCGACCCGGTCGACTTCTCCGCCACCGTGGTGGTCAGGACCGTCTTGTCGGGCGCCGATCCCGGAGTCGGTTCTATCGTCACGGTGTTGAAGTAGCCCAGGTCCTGCAGGCGCTGACGCGTGCGGCGCACCGCCTCGGCGTTGAACGCATCGCCTTCGGCCACACGGAACTCCCGGCGGATGACCTTGTCCTTGGTTCGCACGTTGCCGACAATGTCGATGCGCTCGATATACCCGCGCGGTCCCTCGTCGACGTTGAAGGCCAGGTCGATGATGTGCTTTTCGGGATGTCGGGTGACGTCGGGTTTGACGTCAACAAAGGAGTAGCCGCGCGATCGCACGTCCTCATCGATCTTGTCCGCGGTGCGCCCCACCGCGTCGCCATTGTACCAGTCGCCCTCATCGAGCTGCAGGTCCTTGCGCAGCGACTCGCCATCCAGGCCGCGCAGGTGCGAGTTGATGGTGATTTTCCCGGTCCGGTAGCGCTCGCCCTCGTTCAGGCTGAACGTGAGGAACAACGCCGACCGATCGGGCGACAACTCGGTCGTCGAGTCGGTAACCTCGACGTCGGCATAGCCGTTCTTCAGGTAAAATCGCCGCAGCAGCTCTTTGTCGAAGTTGATCCGGGCCGGGTCATATTCGTCGGCTGTTGAGAGGAACCGCCACCAGGTGTGTTCGCGCGTGTTGATCACATCGTCCAGCCGGCCCTCGCTGAACGCATGGTTCCCGACAAACCCGATATGGGCGATGAACGCGCTCGGCCCGTCGGCGATCTGGAACACGACATCGACGCGATTCTCGCTCAGGCGGATGATTTGCGGCGTCACCACCGTCGCGAACCGCCCGCGCTTGGCATAGGCCGCCAGAATGCGCTGCCGATCGGCCTCGGCCGAGGCCGGCGTGAACACAGCGCGCGGACGCAGCTGCACGACGTCTTTCAGTTGGTCGTCGCTCTCCAGGTGGTTGCCCTCAAAGGCGACTCGGTTGACCAGCGGATTTTCCACCACCTTGACCACCAGCATGTCGCCCTCCCGCGTCAGGTTGACGTCCTGGAACAGGCCGGTCGCATACAGGGTCTTCAGGCTGCGATCGATGCGTGCGGGATCGAACGGGTCGCCGGGCCGCACCAGCATGTAGGACAGGATGGTCCCCCCCTCGATTCGCTGGTTGCCCTGGATTTGGATCGATTGGATCGTACCGGGCGCCGCAATCGGCGTAACCGGCCCGGCGGCGGGGGCCGCTGCACGCGCACCGGCGGCCGGGGTACCAGGGGAACCGGTGCCAGGGGACCTGGTAACTGGGCCAACCGCGGCTGGGCCGCCGGTGGCGGGCGCTCCCGCCGGCAGTTGCGGCACCGGCGTCGCACGCGGCGGCACCTGGACGGTTGGCAGGGGTGGCGCGTCTTGAGCGGCGGCTGGATTGACCTGCAACGCAAGCGACAGCAACGCGAGGGCCAGCAGCACGGCGCGGATGCAAAGCAAAAAGCGAACCCCCCAATCTGTCCCCAGACCCCGAGCTCGCGCCGCCTCGGTCAGGGCGGGGTTTGTCAGGCGAGCGGACCATAGCCGCGCTCGGCGCGCGATGCTAGCCGAGGGCGCTGTCACAGATTGCAACTGGCGCCGTTACGGCTGAGCCACCGCCCGCCGAGGCGTTCGCGTCGGCAAAAGCCGGCTGGCGCGTCGGCAAAAGCCAGCTGGCACGTCGGCAAAGGCCGGCTGGCCCGCGCGAAAAAGCCCACCGGGCTTCGGCGGAACCGCGCCACTCCGCGTCTACTGGACCCGATGCAGCCGCACCGGAGTCGCGTTGGTTTCGCGCTCGCCGCCCTCAGCCTCGCAAATCTTCAGCACTTGGCATATTGCCAGATAGGTCCGCGCCAGCCCGAGGCGCGCCGCGTCGTCTGCCAGCAGCAGAAGGCATTCAATAATCCCGTCCGTGGGCGGGCCGACATTGGGAAGGGGGGCGTCCCTGGTCATGCAGCGCTTGTCCTTGGCGTGAAGCGACGTATGTCAGCTTCCGTCCATGATGTGCCGGCGAGGGTTGCCGCGTGGTTGCCGTGACGCAGGCGGGAAACCGCGCCGATCCCGGGACGCGGCCGGCGCTCGGCATTCTCGCCGGCGGCGGACGGTTGCCCGGCCGGGTCGCCGCCGCCGCCGCCGCCGCGGGCCGTGCCGTGTTCATGATCGGCCTCGACGGTTTCGCCGACCCACCCGTGCTGGCGCCCTGGCCGCACGAAGTGATCCGAATCGGCGCCGCCGGACGGATCCTGGCGGCGTTGCGCGCCAATCGGTGCGCCGACCTCGTGCTGATCGGCACGGTGCGGCGGCCATCCCTCCTTGCCCTCCGCCCGGATGCCGACGGAGCCCGCATCCTGGCGCGAATCGGCCGCGCCGCGTTCGCCGGGGACGACGGCCTGCTCGCCGCGGTCATCAAGGTGCTCGGCGAGGAAGGCTTCCGAGTCGTCGGTGCACACGAAGTCATCAACGAGGCACTTGCGCCCTCCGGCGTGTTGGGCGCCGTGGCGCCCGACGCCCAGGCGATGGCCGACATCGATCGCGGGATCGCCGTGGCACGCGCGCTGGGCGCGGTGGATGTCGGTCAGGGCTGCGTGGTGCAGCAGGGCCTGGTCCTGGCGGTCGAGGCGGCCGAGGGCACCGACGCCATGCTCGCGCGCTGCGCCGCCCTGGCGCGGTCGGGCCCTGGCGGCGTGTTGGTCAAGCTGGTCAAGCCGGCGCAGGACCGCCGTGCCGACCTGCCGACCATCGGCCCGGGATCCGTTGGCGCCGCCACCGCCGCGGGGTTGCGCGGGATCGCCTTCGCCGCTGGGGCCACATTGCTGGCCGATCGCGCGGCGGCCATCGACGCGGCGGACAAGGCGGGGCTATTTCTGCTAGGCCTGGATCCGGCGACCATATCCGAATGAGGAGGCCACTCATGAGCCGCTTTCTGCACACCATGCTGCGTGTCGGCGATCTGCAGCGCAGCGTCGATTTCTACACCAAGGCGTTCGGCATGAAGGAACTGCGCCGGAACGACGTGCCGGACGGCAAATACACGCTGGCGTTCGTCGGCTACGGCGACGAGGACAGCAACACCGCGATCGAACTGACCTACAACTACGGCGTGGAAAAATACGAAATCGGCAGCGCATTCGGCCATCTGGCGGTCGGCGTACCGGACGTAGCCGCGGCGTGCCAGGTCGCGGCCAGTGCCGGCGGCACGATCACCCGCCCGGCCGGCCCGGTGAAGTTCGGCACCACCATCATCGCCTTCGTAAAAGACCCGGACGGCTACCTGATCGAACTGGTCCAGCGCCACTGACATCCCCAACGTTCACCTCTCCCGCGCTGGCGGGAGAGGTCGAGACGCGCAGCATCACAGGGTGAGGGCGCGGAGGGCGATATGTCCCAGCGCAACCACCAGGTCATCCACATCATGGCGGTGGCGCAGCAGGCTCCAGGCATATCGCCGCCCACCGGGGATCGACGCCTCGATCTCCCCCACCGGCGGCATCGAATCTCCCACCGCACCCGTTCGACAGCCTGCTGGCGCCCGACCGCCCGCGCTTTTCCGCCGCCAGCCGGCTTCGTGTCCGCCGGCTTCGCATCCGTGGGAATACCGGCGGTTCCCGCGCGTCTGTCGTGGCAACCGGCCTGCGACGCGCTCCCCACGCCGCGGCACCGGCGCCGTTCAACAACACATGGACCAGATGATGAGAAGACATCTCCTTGCCACCCTGGCGCTTGGGCTGACGATCGGCAGCGGAGGCATCGCGTTCGCACAGACGCCGATGCCCACACGGCTGCGCGCCACCATCGACAGCGTCACCGCCACGGCGCTGACGGTGACCCCACGCAACGGCAGTCCCACGACCGTGCAGCTGCCGCCCGATCTACGCGTGTCCGGGATTACCCTGGCGAAGATCCAGGACATCAAGCCGGGCAGCTATATCGGCACCGCTGCCGCGCCGCAGCCCGACGGAACGCAGAAGGCACTGGAGGTCCACGTCTTTCCGCCGAGCATGGTCGGCTCGGGCGAGGGCTTCCGGCCGTGGGACAGCGCGCCCAACAGCACGATGACGAACGGCACCGTCGGCAGCCTGGTCGGGTCCAATGGCCGCACCATGACGGTCAAATACAAGGGCGGCGAGAAGACCGTCCGGGTGCCCGACGACGTGCCGATCGTCAGCATCGAGCCCGGCACGCGCGCCCTGCTCACGCCAGGCGCGCATGTCATCGTGTTCGCCAGCAAGGGCGCCGACGGCGCGCTGACAGCGATCTCGGTCAATGTCGGCGAGAACGGCCTGACCCCGCCGATGTAACTCCGGCCGGAACCACCGCGGTGCCTCGCGATACCGGCACCGCGGTTGCTCCACCAACAGCAGGACGCCCGTGGCAACCGAACAGCATAATCGCACCCGGAGCCGGTGGATCGTAATCCATCCGCTGATGGTCCGCCTCACCCACTGGGTGAACGCCGTGGCAATTGTGTGCATGGTGATGAGCGGGTGGGGCATCTACAACGCCTCCCCGCTGTTCGGCTTCACCTTCCCGCCATGGGCGACGCTCGGCGGCTGGCTCGGCGGCGCCATCGCGTGGCATCTGGCGACGATGTGGCTGCTGGCGGGCAATGCACTGGTCTATGTCGCCTACGGGCTGTTGTCCGGCCATTTCGTCCGAAGCTTCCTGCCGCTGAGGCCCGAGCTGGTCTGGCGCGACCTGATGCGAGCCGTGTCACTGCGCCTGTCGCATCCACCCGGGACATACAACGCGGTGCAGCGCCTGGCCTATGTCGGCGTGCTGATGCTGGGTGCGCTGGCCGTGCTATCCGGCCTGGCGCTGTGGAAGCCCGTGCAGCTTCAGACACTCGCCGCGCTGCTGGGCGGGTACGAGACCGCACGGCGCATCCATTTCCTGGCCATGGCCGGGATCGTCGGCTTCGTCGGCGTGCATCTGATCCTGGTGGCGCTGGTGCCGCACACCCTGCCGGGCATGCTGAGCGGACGCGCGCGCGTCTCGGCCACCGCGCCAAAGGGCGTACCATGAAGGCGGGGGCGATGAAGGGGGTTGCGATGACCCGCAGAGGTTCCGTAATCGATCCAACAGACCACGCCCCGCCGCTTGAGCAGGTGCGGCGGCGCATGTTCCTGCGCAGCGGCCTTTCACTGGGCGCTTTGGGCCTGCTGACCGGTTGCAATCTGCAGGACGGCGATGCCGTCGACCGCGTGTTGTGGGCGATGTCGCGCTTCAACGACCGTGTGCAGGCCTGGATGTTCGATCCGAACCGGCTGGCGCCGACCTATCCCGCGAGTGCCATCACCAAGCCATTCCCGTTCAACGCGTTCTACCCGGAGGACAGTGTCCCCGACATCGACGGCGCGACCTGGCAATTGGAAGTCTCCGGCCTGGTGCAGGATCGCAGTCCATGGACCTTGCAACGGTTGCGCGGTTTGCCGCAGCAGTCGCAGATCACGCGCCATATCTGCATCGAGGGATGGAGCGCGATTGGCCAATGGAGCGGCGCGCCATTGCGCGACTTCCTCGCGCGGGTCGGTGCCGATACGCGGGCTCGCTACGTCGGTTTCAAATGCGCCGATCGTTATTACAGCAGCCTGGACATGGCGACGGCGCTGCATCCGCAGACCATCCTGGCGCTGGATTATGGCGACAAGCCACTGCCACCCGAATACGGTTTCCCGCTCAAGCTTCGGGTCCCCACCAAGCTCGGGTTCAAGAACCCAAAGCACATCGCCGCGCTGTTCGTGACCAACACCGATCCCGGAGGCTACTGGGAAGATCAGGGATATAACTGGTTCAGCGGGTCATGAGCGCGGCTCCTGATACTTGGCGGAATTCCCGAGGTGACCGACGCCCTGCATAGCTAATACTAACGGCCCTAAACATTGACGCACGGGCCGCCACCCTCCCGTCATGCCGGCCCATGCTGGTATCTACTACTTTCATTGCTGCAACGAAGGCAAGTCGTGGATACCGGCCCCCGGCCTTCGCCAAGGGCAGGCTCAGCCTGTCCTCGGGCGCTTGACCCGGGGGCCGGCATGACAGGGCAGCACCGAAGAGTCGATCATTCGGGCGCCTGGTATAACGCCACGAATCACCGCACCGCGCGAAGAATTTCTGCCGACACGACAATAACATATCGATTAAGCTTGTTCCTCCGGCCTCTTGGCCAAAATCGTGCCGGGCGCGGCAAAGCTAATTCAGCCGCCGATGAACGCCGATGAACGCCGATAAGGCCAATGCCTCACAGGCCTAGCACGATGCGCCTGATCTCCAGGGGCGGGTTGCCGAAGTTGCGCAGCAGGCAGACACCTTCGCAAGAAATCCAGCTCAAAGAGCATTGGAGACCGTCAAGGCACCGCCGATGATCTGCTCCGTCAGATGGTCCAGCACGGTGTCATCGGCGTTCATCGGCGGCTAAAAATCCCTTGCTTCCTTCGCACCAACACCTTGCCGAAATGACGACAGGTTCATCGGTTCGACCACTTCAATCGGCGGCAGGTCGATGGTGGCGCTATTCGTCGTGCCTGTTTCGATTGCGGCCAATGGGCCACGCTACGTTCCCGCAGAACCAGCGCCGGCGACACCCGACCCGCGAAATGCCGGATCGACCGGATGGTCGCTCTTCGCAAACGCGCGCCCGCATGTCCTTGACCGAGTTCCCGTCTTGGGACCCGGTGGACCCGTCCGGATGCGCCTGGCAATTGATCGACGGGGAGCCGGTGACGATGGCCCGGGCCTCGGAAATCCATGCCGCCCCACACGACCCACCCCACCCTACCGGCTGGCATCCAGCGCCGCCTGCAGCATCCACGCCGCCGCCGCCCGGTCCACCACCCGCGCGCGCCGCTTGCGGCTGAGATCGGCCTCCTGCACCAGCATCCGGTTCACCGCGGCACTCGACAGCCGCTCGTCCCACATCGCCGCCGGCAACCCCGCCATCTCCGACAGCGCCATCGCCCAGTCGCGCGCCGCCTGCGCCGCCGGCCCCACGCTGCCATCCATCGACAGCGGCAGCCCCACCACCAGCCCGCCCGCCCCCTCCTTCCGCGCGATCGTCACGATGGCGTCGGCGATCGCCCGCAGCCGGATCCGCGGCAGGCTGCCATATGGGCTGGCCAACGTCAGCGACACGTCCGACAGCGCCACCCCGATCACCTTCGCGCCTGGATCGAGGCCGATCAGCCGCTGTTCCCACGCCAGCATCCCGCGCAGTTCGGTCAGGTTGAACAGTGCCATCCCCGCCGTTATGGTCCGCCGCCTTCTCGCAGCCAAGGTTGGTGGAGCCCCATGTCGCTCGACGCCGCGACCATCCGTCGCATCGCCTCGCTCGCCCGCATTCACGTCGATGATGCCGAGGTCGCCACGCTGCAAACCGAGCTGAACTCGATCCTCGGTTGGATCGAGCAGCTCAACGAGGTGAACGTCGACGGCGTCGAACCGCTGACCGGCGCCGCGCAGATGGCGCTGAAGATGCGCGAGGACGTGGTGACCGACGGCGGCTACCCCGAGAAGGTGCTGGCCAACGCGCCGGAGCGGGCGGGGAATTTCTACGCCGTCCCGAAGGTGCTGGAGTGACCCTCACCGACCTCACCCTCGCCGCCGCCCGAGACGGCCTGCGCGCCAAACACTTCACCGCCGAGGCCCTAACCCGCGCGCACCTCGAAGCGATCGAGACCCTCAACCCGCGCCTGAACGCCTACACTACCGTCAGCCACGCCCGCGCGATGGATCAGGCGCGCGCCGCCGACGCCGCGCTGGCCCGCGGCGAGGTCCGCCCCCTCACCGGCATTCCGCTCGCCATCAAGGACCTATTCTGCACTGAAGGCATGCGCACCACCGCCGGCAGCAAGATCCTCGGCCCCTTCGTCCCACCCTACGAGAGCACCGTCACTGCCAACCTCCTGCGCGACGGCGCGGTCTTCCTCGGCAAGGCGAACATGGACGAGTTCGCCATGGGCTCGTCCAACATGACCTCGGCCTGGGGCGCGGTGGAGAACCCGTGGAAGCGCCGCCAGGACAGCAGCGCCGTCCTGGTGCCCGGCGGGTCCTCCGGCGGGTCCGCCGCCGCGGTCGCCGCGCGGCTGGCCCTGGGCGCGACCGGCACCGACACCGGCGGATCGATCCGCCAGCCAGCGTCGTTCTGCGGCATCGTCGGCGTCAAACCGACCTATGGCCGCTGCTCGCGCTGGGGGGTGGTGGCATTCGCGTCGTCGCTGGACCAGGCTGGCCCGTTCGCCCGCACGGTGGAGGACTGCGCCATCCTGCTCGGCTCGATGGCCGGCCATGATCCGAAGGATTCCACCAGCGCCGATATTCCGGTACCGGACTTTGCGGCTGCCTGCCGGCGCGGCGTGCAGGGCATGCGCATCGGCGTGCCGCGCGAATACCGCCTCGACGGCATGCCCGACGATATAGAGCGCCTGTGGCAGCAGGGCGTCGCCTGGCTGCGCGACGCCGGCGCCGAAATCGTCGACGTATCACTGCCGCACACCAAATACGGCCTGACCACCTACTACATCGTTGCCCCCGCCGAGTGCTCGTCAAACCTGGCACGCTACGACGGCGTGCGCTTCGGCCTGCGCGAGGATGGCGCCGATCTGCGCGACCTTTATGAGAAGACGCGTGCCGCCGGGTTCGGCGCCGAGGTGCGCCGGCGCATCATGATCGGCACCTACGTGTTGTCCGCCGGCTACTACGACGCTTATTACTTGCGTGCACAGAAGGTGCGGGCGCTGATCCTGCGCGATTTCACCGAGGTGTTCACCAAGGTGGATGCGCTGCTGACGCCGACCGCACCCTCGGCCGCGTTTGCTCAGGGCGACAACATGGACGACCCCATCAAGATGTATCTGAACGACGTGTTCACCATCCCGGCCAGCATGGCGGGTGTGCCCGGCATATCGGTGCCCGCCGGGTTGGACGTCAACGACCTGCCGCTTGGCTTGCAGGTGATCGGCAGGCCGTTCGATGAAGAAACAATCTTCACGGTAGCCGCGGCGATCGAACGCGCGGCAAAATTCGATACACTGCCGGCGCTGAGGGCGGGAGGATGAGCGCAAGTACACCTCTCCCGCTCTTCGCGGGAGAGGTCGAGGCGCGGAGCGAAGACGGTGAGGGTTCTTGCCGAGCGCACGACCCTCACCCGCATCGCGAGTGCTCCGCGACCTCTCCCGCGAAGAGCGGGCGAGGTGTACTGCGATGACCGTGGAGACTGAATCATGACCTACATCATCGAAGGCACCACCGGCCCCTGGGAAACCGTCATAGGCCTGGAAGTCCACGCGCAAGTAATCAGCAACGCAAAACTCTTCTCCGGCGCCTCCACCACCTTCGGCGCCGAGCCAAACACGCAAGTCAGCTTCGTCGACGCCGCCTTCCCCGGCATGCTCCCGGTCATCAACCGCGAGTGCGTCGCCCAGGCGGTACGCACCGGCCTCGGCCTGAACGCGCACATCAACGTGGTCAGCCGATTCGACCGCAAGAACTACTTCTACGCCGACCTGCCCGCCGGGTATCAGATCAGCCAGTATCAGCACCCGATCGTCGGCGAAGGCGTGATCGAGATCGAGCTGGCCAAGGGCGAAACCAAACAGATCGGCATCACCCGGCTGCACCTGGAGCAGGACGCCGGCAAGTCGCTACACGACCAGCACCCAACAAAATCCTACATCGACCTGAACCGTTCCGGCGTCGCGCTGATGGAGATCGTCAGCGAGCCCGACCTGCGCAGCCCGGAGGAAGCCGGCGCCTACCTGCGCAAGCTTCGCACCATCATGCGCTATCTCGGCACCTGCGACGGCAACATGGAGGAAGGTTCCATGCGCGCCGACGTAAACGTCTCGGTGCGCAAGCACGGCGAGCCGTTCCGCACCCGGTGCGAGGTGAAGAACGTTAACTCCATCCGCTTCGTCATGCTGGCGATCGAGGCCGAGGCAAAGCGCCAGGTCGAGGTCTGGGAATCCAACGGCACCGTCAGCCAGGAAACGCGCCTCTACGACGTGGCGCGCGGCACGACGAGGTCGATGCGGTCCAAGGAGGACGCGCACGACTACCGCTACTTCCCCGACCCGGACCTGCTGCCGCTGGTGCTGGACGAGGACTGGATCGCGGAGCTGAAATCCCACCTGCCCGAGCTGCCCGACGCGAAAAAGGCACGCTTCATCCAGGACTACGGCGTGCCGGTCTACGACGCCGGCGTGCTGGTAGCCGAGCAGTCAACAGCCGATTTCTACGAGACCGTGGCGAAGGGCCGTGACCCCAAGCTGGCCGCCAACTGGGTCATGGGTGACTTCTTCGCCGCGCTGAACCGCACCGGCCAGACCATCGAGACCAGCGCGGTCAGCGCGGGCGCCCTCGGCCAACTGATCGACCTGATGGCGGACAACACCATCAACGGCCGCATCGCCAAGGAGGTGTTTGAGGCGATGGTGGACACCGGCAAGGACCCCGCCACGATCGTCGAGGAGAAAGGCCTGCGCCAGGTAACCGACACTGGCGCGATCGATACGGCAGTGGACAAAGTTCTGGCCGCCAACGCCGACAAGGTAGCCGAATACAAATCCGGCAAGGACAAGCTGTTCGGTTTCTTCGTCGGCCAAGTAATGAAGGCGATGGCCGGCAAGGGCAACCCCGCCCTGGTGAACGAGGCGCTAAGGAAGAAGCTGTAGGATGGATGTTTCTCCCCCTCCCCTTGAGGGAGGGGGGTGTGGGGAGGGGTAAGCCGCACCACCAGCGCCTGCGCAACCCCTCCCCCCAACCCCCTCCCTCAAGGGGAGGGGGAGTATTTTCGTCACTAGGCCCTGTGGACAAACCAGTCCTGACGCCGGCGCAGCCCGAGCGGCTTGGGCGGTGCAACACTGACTTGGCCACGGGGTGACGCGCTGATCGGCTGACCGGACCGGAAAGCAAAGAATCAAAGGGGACCGCGGCGGATTCCGAAAAGAATCGGAGGCGCCATCTCGAGATTCGTTTCGTTGCTTTTTCACGTCTGGGGATTCAATTGACCGACTTGCGGCCAATCTTGACCAGCCTCTTGGGAAACTTGAGGCCGACGATGATCCGCAGACTGATGACGGACGAAGAGTGGGCGATCTTCGCGCCGTTCCCGATTACCGCCTCGTCGCGTGGCGGGCGCCCACCCTTGAACCATCGGCACAGGCTGGACGGCATACTCTGGATCTGCCGGACCGGAGCGCCATGGCGCGACTTACCGGCGGCGTTCGGCAGATGGAACTCGGTGTGGAAGCAATTCCGTCGCTGGTGCGAGTCTGGCGTCTGGGACCTTTTGCTTCAAGCGCTGGCTGACGGCGGCGGCACAATGGACATGTTGCAGATGATCGACAGCACCATCGTCCGAGCGCATCGCTGCGCCGCCGGCGAAAGGACCGAGGAGCAAAATCAGGCACTCGGTCGTTTTGCGCGGTGGGTTCAGCACCAAGATCCATGTGCGTTGCAACGCCGCAGGTCTCCCCATCGGGGTCGTACTCAGCGAGAGCGAAGCCCATGACGTGACGGCTTACGACGGGTTGATGCAGCAACGCGATAGCGATCCCGGCGCCATGTTGGCCGACAAGGGCTACGACAGCGATACGATCCGCCATGACTTGCGCAACAGCGGCGCGACACCCGAGATCCCGAGCAGGAGCAACCGCAAGGTACAGTACTCGATCAGCAAACCCCTCTATGCGCTGCGGTCACGGATTGAGTGCTTCATTGGGCATCTCAAGGAGCAGCGCCGCATCGCCACCCGAT
>DASRQX010000182.1:0-35435 GCA_035696165.1 Acetobacteraceae bacterium
CCACGCAGAACTGTCGCGGCGCGAGACCGAGCTGCGGGCAACGCTGGAAAACATGCAGCAGGGCGTCGCCATGTACGACGCGCAGCACCGTCTGGTCACCTGGAACCGGAGATTCGTCGAATACCTGGAAATGCCGGACGCGTTTCTCGACGGCCAACACACCTTCTCCGACTACATCCACTACCTTGCCGAGCGCGGCGAGTTCGGCAGCGTCCCCGACATCGACGCCCTCGTCGCGCAACGCCTGGAGCCGCTGTCACGCGAACATTGGCTGGAGCGCACCCGCCCGGATGGCACCGTGCTGGAAATCTACCGCAAGCCGATCCCGACCGGCGGCTTCATCGCGATCTACACCGACGTCACCGAGCGCCGCCAGGCTGACGGCCTGCTACGCGACGAAGAGGAACGCTTCCGAGCCATCGACCGCGCTGTGCCGGTCGCGGTGGTCATCGCCAACGCCAAGGACCAGCACATCCGCCACGTCAATCCATATTTCGTCGAGTTCTTCGGCCTGCTGGAGGCGTATCAGATCGACGGCCTGGACGACCACTCGGTGCGCCGCATGGCCGCCCTTTCGCTGCTCGACCGCCCGCTCGCCGAGGTCTTTCCCGACCCGGAACAGGGTCAGGAGCTCGCCGCCCTGCTCGCGCGCGGCAAGACGGGCGGACTGGACCAGGAACTGCGTTTCGTCCGCCCCGACGGCGCCGAACTCTGGGTCGCGGCGTCGCTGGAGCAGCTCGAATTCCGTGGCGAACCGGCAATGATCGCCTGCCTGTCCGACATCACCGACCGCAAGCGCGCCGAGGTCGAGCTCACCCGTGCCATGCAGGCCGCCGAGGCCGCCAACCGCGTCAAATCGGATTTCCTGGCCAACATGAGCCACGAACTGCGCACGCCGCTCAACGCCATCATCGGCTACAGCCAGATGCTGCAGGAGCAGGCGACCGACGACGGCCAGGACGACTACGTCGCCGATCTCACCAAGATCGAGCGCGCCGGCACCCATCTGCTGAAGCTGATCAACGACATCCTCGATCTGTCGAAGATCGAGGCCGGACGCATGACCGAGTTCATCGAGCCGGTCAACGTCCCGACATTGCTGGCCGAGGTGCAATCGATCATCGAACCGCTGGCAACGAAGAACGGCAACCGTTTCGTCGTTATTTGCGCGCCGGAGATCGGCAGCATCGACTGCGACGTCACGAAACTCAAGCAGAGCCTGCTCAACCTGCTGAGCAACGCCAGCAAGTTCACCACCAACGGCACCGTCGAACTGGCGGTCTCGCACATCGGCACGGACACGGATGCCCAGATCAGCTTCCGCGTCACCGACAGTGGGATCGGCATGACGCGCGAGCAGATGGACCGGCTGTTCCAGGCGTTCGCCCAGGCGGATTCGTCGACCACCCGGAAGTTCGGCGGCACCGGCCTCGGCCTTGCCATCACGCGCCATTTCGCCCGACTGCTCGGTGGCGACGTGGGCGTAACGAGCGAACCCGGGGTCGGCTCGACCTTCACGCTGACCATTCCGGTACAAGATCGCAGCCTCCCGCCATCGGAACCGGACACCACAGAACCCAAACGGGCGATCTCCGGCGACGCGGCTGGCGCGCACACCGTGCTGGTGGTCGACGACGACGAGGCGGTGCACGACGTCGTCGGTGCCATGCTCGGTCGCGACGGCTACCGCGTGCTGCATGCCCGCAGCGGGCCGGAGGCGATGATGCTGGCGCGCGAACAGCGTCCGGATGCCATCACGCTCGACGTGATGATGCCGCAGATGGACGGCTGGACCGTGCTGTCCTCGTTGAAGGCGGACGCGGAGACGCGTGACATCGCGGTGGTCATCGTCACGATGCTGAACGACCGCGCGATCGCGCTGTCGCTCGGCGCCGACGCGTTCCTGTCGAAGCCGATCGACTGGGCGCAGTTGAGCGCGGTGCTGAAGCGGTGCAGCCGGGACCATGCGATGACGACCGCGCCCATCCTGGTGGTCGATGACGATCCGGAAATGCGCGACATGACCCGGCGCATGCTGGAGCGCATGGGCATCGAGGTGCACGAGGCTGCCGGCGGCGCGGAGGCGCTCGCCTGGCTGGAGACCAACCCGCGGCCGTCGATCATCCTTTTGGATCTCATCATGCCGGTGGTGGATGGCTTCGAAGTGCTTGAACGGCTGCAGCTGAACGATCAGTGGTCGGACATCCCGGTGCTGGTCGCAACGGCAAAGGACTTCACCGCTGACGAACTGGCGCAGCTCGAACGCTGCACCGAGAAGGTGATCGCGAAGGGCGAGACTCTGGGGGTCGACCTGTGCACGGCCATCCGCGACACTCTGAAGCGTACCGGCGCCGAAGTCGGCGGTTGACCGCGCGGAACGAGGATCGCCGCATGCCGAAGATCCTGCTGGTCGAGGACAACGAGATGAACCGGGACATGCTGTCCCGCCGCCTGATCCGCAAGGGCTACGACGTGGTCATGGCGGAGGATGGCCAACAGGGCGTCGACCTGGCCGGGACGGCCGCGCCGGATCTGATCCTGATGGATCTGAGCCTGCCGGTCATCGACGGGTGGGAGGCAACGCGCCAAATCAAGGCAGCCGACGCGACCAGGGCGATCCCGGTCATTGCGCTGACCGCGCATGCCATGGTTGGCAGTGAAGCACAGGCGCTTGCCGCGGGCTGCGACGATTTCGATACGAAACCGGTCGATCTCGCTCGGCTGCTCGGCAAGATCGAGGCGTTGTTGCAGCGCGCATCCCCCGTGTGAAGCGATCCGCTGGTTTATCCGTGCTCCAGCAAGTGCAGCGCTGTCATAAATCTGTCGCAACGCTTGGCTTGAGCGCGAGCGCTGCGTGTCGGATACTCGCGGTTGGGATAGCCTAACGAGGTCGCGATGGAAATGCAGGTCGAGGAACTTGACGGCGGCGTCACCAAGGTGGTGCTGCGCGGCCGCTTGGACATCGAGGGCGCCAATGTCATCGACCTGGGGTTCAACGCCATCGCCGGCTCGCGCCGCGCATTATTGATCGACATGTCGGGCGTCACGTTCCTCGCCTCGCTCGGCATCCGCGTGCTGGTCTACGGCGCCAAGACGGTGTCGATGAAGGGCGGCAAGATGGCGCTGCTGTCGCCGATCGAGGACGTCATCACGGTGCTGACGACGTTGCGCATCGACAGCCTGATCCCGATCTTTCACGACGCCGATGCGGCGGTGGCGGCAGTGTCTGTCTGACTTTACGCGGGTGGATTCTGTTGCGCAGACCGGGGGCTAACCCGGTTCGACGAGCGCGGCCACGATATCGGTTTGCGAGAAGTCCCGCCCCTTGAACAGCATCGGTAGGCCACGCGCCTTCGCCAGGGCGTAGGAGGCGCAGTCACCGAAGTTGAGCGCCGCTGGGTGCCGTCCCTTGCCGAACCGCAGAAATGCCTCGCGCGCGATGCGGACCAGTTCCGCGTCATACGGAACGATCTCCACCGCCAGCCGCCGGATCACCTCATCCAGTGGCTGCCACACGCCGGCCGATTCACGCTGCCCGGCGAGCACCATCGAGGATTCCTGAAGGCTGACGGCGGACATGCAGGCGGCATCGGCATCGATGATCGCATCGGTAAACAGACGCTCCTCGGGCTCCGCACGAAGGATCGCGATGATGGCAGAGGTATCGACCGCGATCGAGCTCAAAGACCGTTCTCGTCGTAGAGATCGGCTTCAGTGAAGGGCGGCAATTTCGCCTGCATTGCAGCGCTGCGCTCGGAAATTTCGTGGATCTTCCGCCGGAGCGTCTCAATCTCCTCGGCGGTGCGAGCCCGCCGCCGCACGCCTCGGTCGACGAACTCAGCGCCCGCCGCCTCCAGCGCGCGCTGCACCTCGTCCACCGTGCCAGGGGCAACCTTGGTGATCCCGTCCGGCGCTTCCAGGCGGCGGACCGTGATCACGGAAACCTGGGCACGCCGAGCCAACTCCTCCTGTTCGAGGCGGAGCAGGGCGCGGGCGGCACGGATCTGTTCCGGCGTGATCAGCATGATAGTTATATATCACGAAACGCCACCGTCACGCAATCAAGCCGCCATCGGCACCACCTGCCCACCCGGCACGTGCTCCAGATGGCACGCCGACACATGCCCCACCCCGACCGGCCGCAACACCGGCTCCTCCACCCGGCATCGCTCGAACGCGAACGGGCAGCGCGTGTGAAACCGGCAGCCGCTCGGCGGATTGATCGGGCTGGGCACATCGCCAGTCAGAATGATCCGCTGGCGTTTCGCCGTCGGATCGGGCACCGGCACCGCCGACAGCAGCGCGCGCGTATAGGGATGGTGCGAGCTGGCAAACAGTGACCGCCGATCCGCCAGCTCGACGATCTTGCCCAGATACATCACCGCCACGCGGTGCGTCAGGTGCTCGACGATCGCCAGGTCATGGCTGATGAACAGCAGCGTCAGCCCCAGCTCGGCTTGCAGGTCGGCCAGCAGGTTGATGATCTGTGCCTTTACCGAAACATCCAGCGCGGACACCGCCTCGTCGCAGATGATCAGGTCCGCGCCGGGCGCCAGCGCCCGCGCGATGCCGATGCGCTGGCGCTGCCCGCCGGAGAATTCGTGCGGAAATCGCCCAATCGCATCACGCGGTAGCCGCACCTTGTCCATCAGCTCGGCCAGCATCCGATCGAGGTCAGCACGGCTCTTTGCAAGACCAAAATTCCGGATCGGTTCCGCAAGTATATCGCCCACTCTCATGCGCGGATTCAAACTGGAGAACGGATCCTGGAACACCACCTGCATCCGCTGGCGCAACGGCCGCAACTGCGTTGCGGGCAGGTTGTCGATGCGTTCGCCGGCGAGGTAGACTTCGCCCCCGGTCGGTTTCAGCAGCCGCAGGATGGTCTTGCCGACGGTGGACTTACCGCAGCCGGACTCGCCCACCAGCGACAGCGTCTCGCCACGCGCAATATCGAAGCTGACGCCGTCCACCGCATAGACCCGCGCGGTCTCCTGGCCCAGCAGTCCGCCATGGATCGGGAAGTACTTCTTGAGGCCGTTGACCTCAAGCAGGGGGCGGTTCGCGCTCACGCCGCCATGCGCCGCTCGGCATGATGGCACGCCACCAGATGGGCGCTGGCTTTCAGCTCGATCGCCGGCGCCACCTGACGGCAGACCTCGGTGGCATTTCCGCAGCGTCCGGCGAAGGCACAGCCGACGATCGGCTTACGCAACGATGGCACCAGGCCGGCGATCTCCGCCAGCCTGCTGCGCCCGCCTTTGTGCAGTGATGATCCCAGCTTCGGCACCGCGCCAAGCAGTCCCTGCGTGTAGGGATGCAGCGGGTGGGCGAAGATTTCGCCAACCGTCGCCTCCTCCACCTTGCGTCCGGCGTACATCACCACCACGCGCTCGGCCATTTCCGCGACGACGCCAAGATCGTGCGTGATCAGCATGATCGCCGAACCCAGCCGTTGCTTCAGGTCGCGCATCAGGTCAAGGATCTGCGCTTGAATGGTTACGTCCAGCGCTGTCGTGGGCTCATCGGCGATCAGCAGCTTGGGATTGCACGCCAGCGCCATGGCGATCATCACGCGCTGCCGCATGCCGCCCGAAAGCTGATGCGGATACTCGTGCACTCGCCGTTCCGGGGCCGGAATGCCGACCAGGATCAGCATCTCGATCGACTTCTGCTCCGCCTGGCGCGCATCCATGCCCTGGTGCAGCCGCAGCGTCTCGCCGATCTGCTTGCCGACGGTCAGCACCGGGTTGAGGCTGGTCATCGGTTCCTGGAAGATCATCGAAATCGCGTTGCCGCGAATCGCCTGCATCTCTGGTTCCGACAGCGTCAGCAACTCGCGCCCGTCGAACCGGATGGAGCCGGCGATCTTGCCAGGCGGCTCCTGGATCAGCCGCAGGATCGACATCGCGGTGACCGACTTGCCGCAGCCGGACTCCCCGACGATGCCGAGCGTTTCGCCGGCGTTGATCTGGAATGATACGCCCTCGACCGCGCGCACCACCCCGTCCGGTGTGCCAAAATGCGTCTGCAGACGCTCGACCTCCAGTAGCGCCATGCGCGGCTAAAGTCGCTTGGCCAGGCGCGGGTCCAGCGCGTCGCGCAGCCCGTCACCGAGCATGTTCACCGCCAGTACGGTGATCGACAGGAACACCGCCGGAAAGAACACGATGTAGAATTTCACCTGCCAGAGCGCCCGCCCCTCGGCCATGATGTTGCCCCAGCTTGGAATGATCGGCGGCGTGCCGGCGCCGATGAACGACAGGATCGCTTCCGTGATCATCGCCGAGGCGCAGATGAACGTCGCATTCACCATCAGCGGCGCCAGCGTGTTCGGCAGGATGTGGCGCCAGATGATCATCGGCAGCCGTGTGCCGGACGCGATCGCCGCTTCGACATAGGGCTGCTCGCGCAGACTCAGTACGATGCCCCGCACCAGGCGCGACACGCGCGGAAACTCGGCAACCGTGATGGCAATAACGACGTTGTGGACGGAGGCGCGGGTCAGCGCCATCAGCGCGATCGCCAGCAGCAGCGGCGGGATCGACATCAGCCCATCCATCACACGCATCATCACCGCGTCCAGCGCGCGGATGAAGCCGGACACGCAGCCGATGAAGGCGCCTACCACCGCGGTCAGGATCGCGACCGAGAAGCCGACGATCAACGACACCCGCGTGCCGTAGATCACGCGGGAGTAGATGTCTCGTCCGAGCATATCGGTGCCGAACCAATAGATCTCGGATGGCGGGCGCAGTCGCTTGGCCGGGGCAAGCGCGGTCGGATCGACCGTGTCCAGCCAGGGCGCGAAGATCGCGATCAGCACCATGACGCCGACCAGGGCGCCGCCGGCGACGATGGTCGGGTGGCGGACGACGAAGGTCATCGCGCGGCCGCGCTGGCGGACCGGCGGAAGTACGTCCGGCAATGGCGCCGCGGCGCCGGCGGGAAGGCCAGAGGGAAGCGAAGTAACGCTCAATAGCGGATCCTCGGATCGAACACGGTGTAGAGCAGGTCAACAACCAAATTTACCAGGACGTAAGTGACGCTGAACAGCAGCACGACGCCCTGGATGATCGGATAGTCGCGGCGCAGGATCGCATCGACCGTCAGCCGGCCCAGCCCGGGGATGGCGAACACGCTCTCCGTCACCACCGCCCCGCCGATCAGTAGCGCCACGCCGTTGCCGATTACCGTAATGATCGGCACCGCGGCGTTCTTCAACGCGTGCACGAACAGCACGGCGCGCTGGCCGACGCCTTTCGCCTTTGCCGTGCGCACATAGTCCTGGCTGAGCACGTCAAGCATGGTCGCGCGGGTGATGCGCGCCAGCAGTGCGACGTAGATCAGCCCGAGTGCCACGGTGGGCAAGATCAAGCCCTGCAGGAACGGCCAGACCCCATCGCTGATCGGCGTGAAGCCTTGCACCGGAAGCCAGTCCAGCGTCAGCGCGAATACATAGGCCAGCAGGTAGCCGAACACGAAGACCGGGACCGAGAAGCCCAGCACGGAAATCACCATCACCGCGCGGTCGATCCAGGTGCCGTGCTTCCATGCTGCCAGCACGCCGAGCGGGATGGCGACGACGATGGAGAACACGATGGTCAGCAGCATCAGCGACAGGGTCGGTTCGATGCGCTGCGCGATCATGTGGGTGACCGGCAGGTTGGTAAAGATCGAGGTACCAAGATCGCCGTGCAGGATATGCCACAGCCAGTCGCCGAAGCGGACCAGATAGGGGCGGTCCAGACCTAGCGATTCACGGATCCGCTCGACATCCGCCGGCGTTGCCTGGTCGCCCGCGATGATTGCGGCCGGATCGCCCGGTGCGATATACAGCAGGCTGAACACGAACAGCGCGACCACCAGCATCACCGGGATGGTGGCAAGCACTCGCCGTATCGCATAAGCAAACATCTCAGGCCTTCTTCACATCCCAGAACACCGGAAACGGCGCCTTGACGATCCCGGTCAGGTTCTTGCGCCACGCCTGGTAGCCCTTGAAGAACCCGGTCGGAATATAGACCACGTCGTCCATCGCCGCCTTGTTGAGTTTTTCCACCGCCGCTTTTTCCCCAGCAAGATCGGAAGCCGCGAACCAAGCGGCGATCTGCTCCTGCACCATGTCGGATTTCGGCCAGCCGAACCATGCCGTGTCGCCGCTGGCGTCCAGCGCGGTATACGGCGCCGGGTTTACGCAGTCAGCACCGGCATGCCAGGTGTGGAAGATGTGCCAACCGCCCTGCGCCGGCGGGTCCTTCTTGGCGCGCCGCTGGCCCACGGTGCCCCAGTCCAGCGCGGTGTATTGCACGTTCATCCCGATGCGCTTCAGCAGGTCCGCGGTGACATCGCCCTGTGCCTTGGTGATCGCCACATCCGTCGCGACCAGCAGGATGATCGGCTCGTTCTTGTAACCCGCCTCCGCCAGCAACCGCTTTGCCGCATCGTAGTCGCGTTTCCCCTCCAGCGGGTCACCGCCGTTTTCGGTATAGAGCGGCGTGTCAGGGGTGAAGAAGCCGGGCAGGGTCTTCCACAGCGCGGGATCCTCGCCCACCACCGCGCCCATGTAGTCGGCCTGGCTGAGCGCAATCTGCACCGCGCGGCGGGCGCGAACGTCGCTGAACGGCGGATACAGATGATTGATACGGAACGACCCGATATTGCCGAGCGGGTCGGCGATATCCACCATCAACCCCGGCGTCCGCTTCAGCAGCGGCGCGAGATCGGGCAGCGGCGTTTCCCACCAGTCGACCTCGCCGTTCTGCAGCGCGGCCGAGGCAGTTCCCGCGTCAGGCAGGATATGCCACTCGATTCGGTCGAAGTACATGCGCTTGCCGCCGGACAGCCAGCTTGCCGGCTCCGGACGCGGCACGTAGCCGGCGAACTTCTCGAACGCCGCCGCCGACCCCGGCACCCACTCGTCGCGTTTGAACCGCATCGGGCCGGACCCGATGTACTCGCTGATCTGCTTGAACGGATCGGCCTGCGCGACGCGCTCCGGCATGATGAACAGGCATGGTGTGCTGCTCTTGCCCAGGGCGAACAGCATTTTCGGATAGGGCTGGTTGAGCCGGAATCGGAACGTGCGGTCGTCCACCGCCTCCAACGCGTCGATCCGCTTCTTGATCGGCAATCCCATCGGGGCATCGCGTACCATCCAGCGGTTGATGCTGGCGATTACATCGCGCGACAGCACCGGCGCGCCGTCATGGAATTTCAGGCCGTCGCGCAGCTTGAACGTCCAGGTCTTGAAGTCGGGGCTCCCTTCGTGGCCCTCGACCATCTGTGGCTGCGGTTCCAGCTTGTCGTTGACGCCGTACAGCGTGTCCCAGATCAGCAGGGCGCCGTTGCGCACGACGTACTGGGTGGTCCAGATCGGGTCCAGATTGGCCAGGTTGGCCTGCGGCACAAAGCGCAAGACCTTGCTGCTCGCTGGGCTATCCGCCGCGCGCGCCAGCCTTGGCGCGGTCAAGCCACCGGCCGCGGCAAGTGATCCCGCGGTCGCGGTCTTCAGAAAGTCCCGACGATGCATCGCCTGTTCAGTTCCTGTTCAACATAGTCGATGCCGCTGCCCAGTTTGGGACAACGGTGCGGTAGAATAGCTGGCGAGCAGCATTTCCCATGGCGTCTTTACTGCATCGCCAACCGGTCGACGCCATCCCGCCAGCGTGAATGGCGCCATCCTAGCCGGGCGCGCCGCCGCCGCAAGCGGCAATCGATCGCCCTGGGGGGCGGGCTGGCGTCTTGCCATGCCGGCGAAGGGTGCGGTGAGGGCAGGCGGCGCTCATGCCGCTTCTTTGACCCGCTGTTCGTGGCTGGTGCCGTCCTATGGGCGGATGCAGCAAAGGGCAAGGGCAGAAATTCAGCATATCATGAATGTTCTGCAGTCAGGTAGCCTGAAATATAGGCGGATGACGATTTTTGTTGCTGGATAGGTGATCTTTTGTCCATTGTGCGCCGCAGCGCGATCTGGGTGTGCATAACGCCATCAACGGTGCCGGGCGACAGCGCCGGGTCGTGCTGGATTGCGCCGCCGCCAGCAGAGGTACCCATTCATGCCCGCAGCCCGACCCATCATCAGTCAACGCCGATACCGGCACCCCAGGTCCTGGGCCGCGGTGCTCGGGATGGTCGCGGCGGTGTTCTCCGGTGGCGTCCCGTTTGCCCGGGCGGACCACCTGAAGCTCGGCAATGAGGGCATCTATCCGCCGTTCAGCATTGTCGATTCCAGCGGCAAGCTGACCGGAATCGAGCCCACCTGGGCGCACGAGATGTGCAAGCGCATGGACGCCGACTGCGAGTTCATGGTGATGGACTTCAAGGCGCTGATCCCGTCTTTGCTGGAGGGCAAGTTCGACGCACTTGTCTCGCAGATCAACCCACTGCCGGAGCGCAAGGCGAAGGCGCTGTTTTCCATTCCGATCGTCTACAACCCAGACAGCTACGTGGTGCCGGCGAATTCGCACTATCAGTTCACCAAGGAGGGACTGAAGAACGTCAAGCTCGGCGAACAGCGCGGCGGCGCCGATTTGTTCTACATCCAGCGGGTGCTTGGCGACAGCGTACCGATCGTGCTGTACGACAACCCCGACCAGATCCGCCTCGACCTGTTGGCACACCGGATCGACATGACCTTCGGCCCCAAGATCAACTGGACGCTGGAGTTGATCAACAAGCCGGAAGGCAAGGACTGGAAACTCGACGGCGGCGAATACTGGGTCGGCGATCCCAGCGTGCCGGAGCCCGAGCGTGGCTTGAGCTGGATCGTCCGCAAGGGGCCGGCGGGCGAGGCGCTGATCAAGCGGATGAACGCCGCACTGGAATCGATGATGAAGGATTGCACCTTCACCAAGATCCGCGAGCAGTATCTGCAGGTCCCTGTGCTGGCGGCGGTGGAAGCGCCCTGCCTCGGCAAGGCGCCGTAGCGTCTGCCGGCGCGTTGCGGAAGAACGAGACGAATGATGCTGCTGACCGACAGCGAGATCGGCTACTTCCGCCAGCTTGCCGGCGGCGCGGTGATCACTATGGAACTCGCGGTGTCCGGCTATCTGCTGGCCCTGGCAAGCGGCACCGTCGTCGGGTTGCTGACCCTGTCACGCAATCGGCTGATCCAGGCGGTGTGGCGCGTCTATGCTTCCATTATCATGGGCGTGCCGTCATTGCTGGTGATCTTCCTGTTCTACTATGGCGGCAGCAGCATGCTGGAAGGCGTGATCGACATCACGCCGTTCGCCGCCGGGCTGAGCGCGCTGGTTGTTGTCTATACGGTCTATGTCGCCGAGCTGGTGCGCGGCGCGATACGCAACGTGCCGCGCGGCCAGTTCGAGGCCTCGGCGGCGCTGGCGATCCGGCCAATGTCCGCGTGGTGGCACGTGATCATGCCGCAAGCGGTTCGTCTGGCGCTGGCTGGCCTGATCACCGTCTGGATGGTGGTGCTGAAGGATACCGCGCTGGTGTCGCTCGCCGGCCTGAACGATCTGGTCGCACACGCCAAGACTGCCGCCGGCGCCAGCAAGGAACCATTCATCTTCTTCGTCACCGCGGCACTCTTCTTCGTCGTGTTCAGCGCCGCGACATTGCGCGTTTCGGCGCGGTTGGAAAGGCGCTTCGGCCGCGGCCTGGCCGTGGTGAAGGCGTAGCGATGCTGTTCGATCCGGCACTCGCCTGGGCGATCCTGCCGCGCATGTTGTACGGCATGTTGAACACAGTGACGATCACCGCCCTGGTGCTGGTGTTGGGCCTGGCAGTGTCGCTGCCGATCACGCTGGCGCGAATGTCGCCGCGTCCGATGTTCAACCTGCCTGCCGCCGCGTTCGTGATGTTCTTCCGCGGCACCCCCGCGCTGATCCTGCTGTATCTGGTTTATTACGGACTGGCACAGCTTCCCAGCGTGCATGACGGACCGCTGTGGCTGATCTTCGCCAACGCTTATGCGTGCGCGGTGATTGGCCTGACGTTGAACCACGCCAGCTATCTGGTGGAGATCCTGCGCGGCGGCCTGGACGCGGTGCCTGCGGGCCTGACCGAAGCCAGTGCGGCACTCGGCATTTCGCCGCGCCAGACCTTCACTTGGATCCGTTTTCCTCTGGCGATGCGGTACGCGTTGAAGGCGTATCAGAACGAAGTGCTGATGTTCACCAAGGGCACCGCGATCGTCGGCGTCATCACCGTGGTGGACCTGACCGCGGCAGCCAACGAAGTGTTCGAGCGCACCTACGATCCCGTCACGCCCATGCTGGGTGCCGCGGTATTGTATTGGGTGCTGGTCAACCTGATGCGCATCAGGTTCGAGGCGCTGGACCGTTCGCTCAATCGCCACCTGATTGCCGACGAGCGGCGGCTGCGCAAGCCTGTCGTTGGCGCGTCCCAGGGAGCGTTGGCGCGCTGGACTTCGTTGCCCGCGGGCCCGACGGAACACGCCGGCACGGAACAGGCACGATGAGCGGGGGCGCGCCCAATCCGGCGATCGCCATCGCCGGCCTCGACAAATGGTATGGCGGGTTCCAGGCGCTCAAGCAGATCAACCTCGAGGTTCACCGCGGCGAGAAGATCGTCGTCTGCGGCCCGTCCGGTTCCGGCAAATCGACGCTGATTCGGTGCATCAACCGGTTGGAACCGCACGACGGCGGGCGCATCGTGGTCAATGGGATCGATGTCAACAACGCCACCAGCAACATCCAGGATGTTCGCCGCGAGGTCGGCATGGTGTTCCAGTCGTTCAACCTGTTCCCCCATCTGACCATCCTGGAAAACTGCATGCTGGCACCACGGCTTTCGCTCGGCATGAAGAAGCGTGAAGCGAGCCGCGTCGCGCAACGCTACCTCGATCGCGTGCATATCGGTGAACAGGCACTGAAATTCCCCGCCCAGCTTTCCGGCGGCCAGCAGCAGCGCGTTGCCATCGCCCGCGCGCTATGCATGGAGCCGCGCATCATGCTGTTCGATGAACCGACCTCCTCGCTCGACCCCGAAATGATCAAGGAGGTGCTGGAGGTGATGGAGGAACTGGCAAGCGACGGCATGACGATGATCTGCGTGACGCACGAGATGGGTTTCGCGCGCCGCGTCGCCAGTCGTTGCGTGTTCATGGACCAGGGGCAGATCGTCGAGATCGCCGACGCGGCGACATTCTTCGAGGCACCGCGCAGTGATCGTCTGCGTGGGTTCCTGTCGCAGATTCTGCGGTGAACGATGCGGTCCAGCAACACCCACGTGCGCAACATCAACCGGGAGTGAGCTCAGCGATGTCGGCAAAACCCTTCCATCTGGGTTGGTTCATGAACTTTACGCCGGGCGAGTGGGATCATCCCCTGGCCGCCGGCGGATCACCCTGGTCCGGCGAGTTTTACGTCGACATGGCGAAGGCGCTGGAACGCGCCTGCTTCGACTACATCATGATTGAAGACACGCTGATGGTGTCTGAAACCTATGGCGGCACCGCCGAAGCCGGGTTGAAATACGCGCAAATGGCCCCGAAGCACGACCCGTCGCCGCTGGCCGCCATCATCAGCGTGGCGACCAGGAGAATGGGCGTGGTCGCCACGTTCTCCACGCTGAGCTATCCGCCGTTCATGCTGGCACGGCTGTGCTCGACGCTGGATCATATCGCCGGCGGCCGCTTCGGCTGGAATATCGTGACGTCGGGCGAAGAGCTCGCGGCGCAGAATTTCGGCATGGATCACCTGCCGCCACGCCAGCTGCGTTACGACATGGCCGACGAATATGTCGATCTGGTGTGCAAGCTGTTCGATTCCTGGGATCCCGATGCGGTGGTGATGGATCGCGCGACCGGCACCTACGCCGACTACCGCAAAGTCCGCCCCATCAACTTCGAGGGCAAGTTCTTCAAGTTGCGCGGGCCGTTGAACACGGTGCGCTCGCCGCAAGGCCAGCCGGTATTCGTGCAGGCCGGCGGCTCTCCACGCGGCCGCGCGTTCGCCGCCAAACACGCCGACTCGATCATTGCGGTCGCCAACGGTGTCGCCGGAATGAAGCAGTATCGCGACGACGTGCGCGGACATGCGGTCAAATTCGGACGTAACCCGGACGACGCCAAGGTGCTGTTCCTAGTCTACCCGATCCTGGCGGAAACCGACGCGGAAGCCCTCGCGAAATACCAACGGATGATCTCGTCGCCCGCCTTCATCGAGCGCTCGCTGACCGGTATTTCCAGCATCACCGATATCGACTTCTCGAAGTTCCCGCTCGACGAACCGCTTCCGCCGCTGACCACCAATGGCGAGCAAGGGTCGCTCGACAAGTTCGCGCAATGGGGCACCGGCAAGACGCTGCGCCAACTTGCGATGGAGCGCTTCGAGGCCGCCGAACCGGAGCTGGAATTCATCGGCTCGCCCGACACCGTCGCCGAGCGGATGGGCCAGGTGATGGAGGCAGTGGGCGGCGACGGGTTCCTGATCAGCACGCCGTTCCAACGCACCAGCCGCCGCTTCATTACCGAAGTGACCGAGGGCCTGGTACCTGCGTTGCAGCGCCGCGGCCTGGCCCGCGTCGCCTACACCGGAACGACATTGCGCGAGGTGCTGCGGGAGTTCTGAACCGCGGTGCGTTGCCGACCGGCCGGTGTCGCGCTATCAATTGGCGTCATTGGCCGCAGACAGGGTGGGGCGTGGTTGCAACGAATACTGCTGTCCGTACGACTTTGGGCAGCGCGCTACGCGGCGTCCGGCAATTGCGCCGCCGATGGCTGGCGAAATCCTGGCTGCTGTCCAAAGTGCATTATCGTGTGCATGGTCTGCGTCTGAACGGACGTCCATCGGATCACGTCTGGTACTTTGCCTACGGCTCGAACATGCACGACAGCGCGTTCCGGGTTCGTCGCCGCATCCAGCCGTTCGAATGGCGCGCGGGTCGGATCAAGGGTTACCGCCTGCGATTCAATCTTGATGGCCGGCCGCCGGGCAAGGCGGCTCCCGCCAACATCCGTCCGGATCCCAGCGCCGAGGTCTGGGGCGTGCTGTACCGCATTACCGGGCGGGACCTGCTGCGATTGGATTCCACCGAAGGCGTGCCGGGGCGTGGGTATCGGCCGACTCCACTGATGGCGGAGGACATCGACGGCAATCAGGTGCCCGTCGTGGCCTACAGCGCAGTGGGGAGGCCGGCCGACGGGATTCCGTCGCTGCGCTATATTACGCTGTTGCGTGAGGGCGCGCGAGCGCATGGGCTTCCCGCGCATTGGCTGCATTATCTGGACAGTGTTGCGCACGCGAGTTGAAATGCGGCAGAGGTAAGTTCCAGCGGACTGGCCCGCGTACACCTCGCCCGCTCTTCGCGGGTCGGCGCGCGAAGCGCGACGGGTGAGGGTGGCGCTAGCGGGCACCACCCTCACCCGCGTCGCTCCGCTCCGCGACCTCTCCCGCGAAGAGCGGGAGAGGTGAACGTGGGTCCAATCAGCTGCGGTCCGTTTCAATACTCCAGCAAATTATCCCGCAGCTGGCTGTGCGCGTACGCCTTCCGCGTCAGCCCGCGCTGCTGCAACGCCGGTGCCAAGCCATCGGCGATCTCCGCCGTGGTCCGCCGCGTCACGTTTGGCATCGAGAACAGAAATCCGTCGCCGCCGACCTCCTCCATTGCCTCTACCATCTGCGCGGCGACCGCATCGGGTGATCCCACTAGATCGATCGACGCACCCCCGCTGGTGTAGCTGATGATCGCCTCACGCAACGTCCGCGACCCCGCCTTGCGCAGGAACTGCGCCAGGCTCTGCTGATGCCCGTTGGTCGTCAGTTCCCCAACCGGCTGATCCAGATCAAACGTCGAAAAATCGATGTTCGTGCTCCAGCCCATCTGTGCCAGCCGCCGATCAATGCTTTTCTCCGCGTTCACCGTACGCAACGCCGCCTTTGCCTGCGCTTCCTCGGTCGTCTCCGCCACAATCGGGGAAACCAGAAACAGCACCTTGCAACTGTCCGGATCGCGCCCGACCGCCGCCATCTTGGCGCGCACGTCGTCGCGGTATTCCTTCATCTTGTCGACGCCCTTGACATGCGCAACGATCGTGTCGGCGTGCTTGGCCGCGAACCGACGTCCGCGATCCGATCCGCCGGCCTGGGCGATCACCGGCTGGCCCTGCGGGCAGGGCCCCGAGTTCAAAGGCCCGCGGCTGCTATAATAGCGTCCCTCATAGTCGATCGTGTGCACCTTGGCCGGATCGATCAGCACGCCGCGCTCGCGATCGGCAATGATCGCCCCGGGTTCCCACGATCCCCAAAGCTGCTTGCAGATGTCCATGTATTCGTCCGCCATGTCGTAGCGCTGGTCGTGTGGCGCCAGTCGCTCCATGCCGAAGTTCTTGGCCGACAGATCGGAACTGCCGGTCACCATGTTCCAGCCACCGCGCCCGCCCGAGATCTGATCCAGCGTGCCGACAATGCGCGCCGTCAGGTAGGGTGCATAGGCAAATGTCGACAAGGTCGGAACGATCCCCAGCCGCGTCGTCGCCGCCACCATCAACGTTGCGACCACCGAGGGTTCCTGGCGTGGGATCGACATGCCGTTCTTAAGGAAGATGTCCCGCGAGTTCTGCCAGTTCTCGCCGACATAGATCGAATCCTCCAGCAGCATATAGTCCATGCACGCCCGCTCGCAGCCACGTGCTAGATCGAGGAACATGTCGCACGACATCCAGTCCTCGCTGATGTTGCCGGTCCACGACTCGCCCCAGGCCTGGATGCTGGAACCTTGCAGGAACCAGGCGAGATGGAATGGTGCGGCGGGCATGACAGGGTCCTTTCGTTGCCGGGAAATTCAGAAGCCGGCCGATTGCCGCAGCGCGACAACGGGGCCAGGTGCATTGCGGATGTCGAGATGGCAAGCCACCTCGTGCGCTTCGCTTACCGGACGCAGCGATGGTGCGGTCGTTGCGCACACGATCGGCAGGCAGTTTGGACAACGCGCAGCGAACACGCAACCCGCTGTCGGCGGAGCCTGGCCACCACCGATTGGCCGGTCCATTTCTGCGTCCGCATCGTCCGCCACCGCGGCAAGCAGCATGCGCGTATACGGATGGCGAGGCGCTGCCAGCAGATCACCCGGCGTGCCGGTCTCGCAGATACGGCCGTGATACATTACCGCCACGCGGTCGGAGAGCTGCGCCACCACCGCAAGGTCGTGCGAAATAAACAGGTAGGCCAGGTCGAACTGATCGCGCAAATCAGCCAGCAGGTTGACGATCGTCGCCTGCACCGAAACATCCAGCGCGGACACCGGCTCATCGCACACAATAAACCGCGGTTCCGTCGCCAGTGCGCGTGCGATCGCAACACGCTGGCGCTCGCCGCCGCTAAGCTGATGCGGGTAGCGCTGTCGATACGCCGACGGCAGGCGCACCATCTCCAGCAGCTCCTCGACCCGCTGACGGCGCGCGCGAGGCCGCACCAATCCAAACAGCGCCAGAGGTCGTTCCAGTGCCTGACCGACCGACAGCCGCGGGTTCAATGAGGAACCAACATTCTGAAACACGATCTGCGCCTGCTTGCGGAATGCGCGCAGTTCCGGGCCGGGCAACTGGCCCAGATCGGCGCCATCGAACTCGACGTTTCCCCCCGTCTGGCGCAGCAGTTGCAGTGCCAGCCGGCCCAGCGTGGATTTGCCACAGCCACTTTCACCGACCAGCCCCAGCACCTCGCCCGGCGAGATCGACAGCGACACGCCATCGACCGCCATAACTTGCGTTGGCTGGTAACTCAGACGCGGCAAACCGCCGGCGAACGACAAGCCCCAGGCAGAAAAGCCGCGCCGTGTCGCGTATGTCTTGCGGACCCGGGTAACGTTCACCAGCGCGTCGCCGCGGCGGAACGGCGGCTGGGCAACCGCTTCCTGCGCCAGGCGCGGCCATTCACCCAGCGTATCGGCCTTCCAGCATCGCGCGGCGTGCCCGGTCGCGGCCATCACCATCGCCTGCGGACCAGCGGTGCAACGTTCCTCGACGAACGGGCAACGTGGCGCGAACACGCAGCCCATCTCCGGGTGCGCCACGCTCGGCATCTGACCCTGGATCGCCGGCAGGCGGCTGCCACGCGCGCCGGGCTGCAGCGGCGGGCGCGAGGCCAACAGCCCTTTGCTGTACGGATGCGTCGGCCGCTCCAGCACCTCGCGCACCTCGCCTCGCTCGACGAACTGGCTGGCGTACATCACCGCGACGCTGTCGCTGATCCGCCGCACCACACCCAGATTGTGGCTGATGAACAGCAGGCTGACCTGCTTCTGCCGCCGCAGCCGCGCCAGCAGCCGCAGAATCTGTGCTTCTACCGTAACATCCAGCGCCGTGGTCGGCTCATCCAGGATCAGCAGCGGCGGCTCGCAGGCCAGCGCCGCGGCGATGAGGGCCCGCTGTTTCATTCCGCCACTGAGCTGGTGCGGAAAGGCGCGCGCCACGTCTTCGGCGCGATGTATGCCCATCTCGCGCAGCAACGATTCCGCCCGCCGCATCGCCTCCGGTTGTTGCATCCCGAGATGCTGCACCATCGGCTCGGCGATCTGCCGGCCGACACGCATCGCCGGATTGAGCGCGGTGAACGGGTCCTGGAAGACCGCGCCGATCCGTCGGCCCAGCACCGCCCGACGCTCGACGGGCCCAAGTTGCGTCAGGTCACGCTCTTCGAACCGGATCTGTCCGGTAATCCGTGCGACCGGGCCGAGGAAGTCCAGGATGGCGCCGGCGATGCTGCTCTTGCCGGAGCCGGATTCGCCGACAATGCCCAATGCCTCGCCGGGTTGCAGGCGAAACGAAACATCGTGCACCGCGGTGCTGCCGTGTGTCTCACCGCCATAGCGGACCGTCAGGTTGCGGACCTCCAGCAGCGGCGGGTCACGGGAGATCGCGTTGTTCATCGCCGGCCGCTCAGACGCGGATCCAGTACCTCGCGCAGCCCGTCACCCAGCAGGCTGATGCCGATCACCGTGATGCTCATGGCGATGCCCGGGACGAGCGAGATCCACGGCGCCTTCTCGACGAAGGAACGGCCATTGCTGATCATCAGGCCCCAGTCCGCGGCGGGGGGCTGAACGCCGAAGCCCAAGAAACTCAGCACCGCGCCCAGCAGCACGGCGAACACGACACGCAGGCTGGCTTCCACCATCAGCACTGGCCAGACATTCGGCAGCAACTCGCGCAACAGCACGTACCACAGGCGTTCGCCGCGGGCCCGCGCGGCCTCCATGAACTCGCCGCTCATCAGGTCCAGCGTGACGCTGCGGGTGACGCGCCCGATCGGCGGCGCGGACAACACGCCGATGGCGACGGCGGTCTTCGTCAGGCTGGGCTGCGTGATTGCCAGGATCAGCAGCACCAGCAGGATCGGCGGGAACGCCAACGTGATGTCCAGCACGCGCATGATCACTTCGTCGATCAGGCCGCGGCGGTAGCCGGCCAACAGGCCGAGCGGCACGCCGGTCCCCATGCTTATCAGTGTGGCAACGACCCCGAGCAGCAATGACAGTTGCGAACCGATCAGCACGCGGCTGAACACGTCGCGGCCGTACTCGTCGGTGCCGGCCAGGTAGCGCAGGCTGGGCGGGGAAAAACGGTCGCGGATATGCATCTGGTCGAACGGGTATGGTGCGATGACCTGCGCCAACGCAGCGGCAACCAGCAGCACCAGCACGATGGCCGCCCCGATCAGCAGGGCAGGGGGCAAGGAGCGGCGGCGCGCTCCACCGCCTGGCACGACCACGCCCGGCGCGGCCCCGACCGGTACAGCCGGGGCTTGCGCGGCTTCAGTCAACTGCGCCGCCATTGCGGATGCGCGGATTGGCCACGCCATACAGCAGGTCGGCGGCGAGATTGGCCACGCAGAACACCGCGGTCAGCACCAGGATCGCCGCCTGCATCAGCGGCAGGTCCTGGCGCTGCAGGGCGAAGATCAGCAGCCGGCCAAGCCCGGGATACGCAAAGATGGTTTCAATCGCAACGATGCCGCCGATCATGAAGCCGAAATCCTGGGCCAGCACGGTGATTGCCGGCAACAGCGCGTTGCGCAGCGCGTGGCGCACGATCACGATGCGCTCCGGCAGGCCGCGTGACCGGGCCACCCTGACGTACATGCTCTCCAGCTCCTCGGCCATGCTGGAACGGGTCAACCGTGACACATGCGCAAGGTAGGTCAGCGTCAGCGTCACCACCGGCAGCACCAGGAACGAGGCGTAGCTAACGAGGCCATCGCTCAAGTTGCCGATGCCGGACGCGGGCAGCAGATGGAAGGTGCTGCCGAACACCAGGATCAGCACCAGGCCCCAGTAGAACTCCGGCACCGAGATGCCGAGATAGGCGAACACCGAGACGGCATGATCCGGCCAGCGTCCGCGCCAGACCGCCGCCACGATGCCCATTCCGACGCCCACTGTGGAAACGATTGCCATCGCGGCGACGGCGAGGATGGCGGAGCGGCCGAACGCATCCCATAGGATCGGTGCGATCGGGCGCTCCATCACCAGCGACTGGCCCATGTCGCCATGCAGCAGCGCAGCCGCCCAGCGCCAGTACTGCACCTGCAGCGGCAGGTCGAGGCCAAGCTTGTGCTCCAGCGCCGCCAGGGTTTCCGGCGTGGAGTACTGCCCAAGGATCAGCGCCGCGGTGTCCGATGGAAGCGCATGCGTGGCCAGGAACACCAGCAGCGACATCACCACCAGGATCACCATCGCGGTGCCCAGCCGGCGCAGCGCGTAGCCGGTCATCGGGTCACCTGGGGCGTCAACCGGGGCATCACCTGGGGCGTCAACCTGCGCGCATCACGCGCCGATCGACACGTTGTTGATATCCACCCACATCTGCGGCGAACCGGTGAACGCCTGCACCTTCTTGCTCACGCCGCACGCAAAGTTCCGCACAAAGACAAGGCAGCTCGGTCCATCCTTGGCGACGATCTCCTGGAACCGGCCGTACAGGTCCTTCTGCACCGCCTTGTCGCCGGTCGCGCGCGCGGCGTCGAGAATCTTGTCTACTTCGGGATTGTTGTAGTGCCACAGCGTGTTGTTCCAGGATCCGGTGCTGTGATACCAGGCATACAGCATGGTATCCGGCGTAGGCCGACCGAAGAAGCCATCGACGCTGAACGCGATCTTGCCTTCCATTTCGGCGTCGAACTTGTCCCCCGGCACCACGCGCAGCGACACTGTGACGCCGACCTGCTTCGCCGCGTCGCGGAACGCCGTGCCCATCCGCTCTTCCCAGGGCGAGCCGGTCGCGATGATCATCTCGATCGGGAATCCATTGGGAAATCCCGCATCGGCCAGCAGCTTCTTGGCACCTTCAATATCGGGCGGCTTCAGCAGGTCCGCGCGGAAGAAGGGATGCGTCGGCGGGATCGGCGTGACCGTGGGCGTGCCGTGGCCGAACATGGCGATGTCAGTCATCGCCTGCCGGTCGATGATCTTGATGAAGGCCTCGCGGACGCGCGGGTCGGTGAACGGCTTGAACGCGTTATTGAGGATGATGCCTTCCCAGCTTCCGCAGGCGACCTCCTCGATGCGGGCTACCTTGCTGTCCTTGATCTGGTCTATCAGCTCGGGCGGCACATCGTAGACGATGTCGAGCGCGCCGCTCTCGAGCCCGGCGATCGCGGTGGTGTATTCCGGAATGATGTGCATGACGACGCCGTCAACCTTCGGCGAACCGGGCACGAAATAGTCGGGGTTTTTTTCCACCACCAACTGATCGCCCGGCCGGTATTCGACGAAGCGGAACGGGCCGGTGCCGATCGGCTTGGTGGTCAGCGTGTCCGCGGTCGACTCGCACAGGATTTGCGCCTGGTATTGGGCGGTGACCGCGGCCAGATCCGAGTACGGCGACGACAGCGTGAACTTGACGGTCAGCGGATCGACTGCCTCGACGTTGCTGACGACACCCAACGCGGCGCGCAGGACGGAGGCGTTTTCCTTGTCCCGCAGCCGCGCGTAGGTGAACACGACGTCCGCCGCGGTGAACGGCTTGCCGTTGTGGAACTTCACGCCTGACCGCAAGTGGAAGGTATAGGTTTTCAGGTCCTCGCTGACTTCCCAGCTTTGGGCCAACTCGGGGATTACCTGCAGCTTGCTGTCCTGCGCGGTCAGGCGATTGAACACGCAATGGGCGTAGTTGTACTCAAGGCCGCCGACGCGGAACTTGGCCGGATCGAGCGTGGCGACCGGCAGTGGGTAGGCGATGCGGAGGGTGCCGCCAGTCGCGGCGCGCGCCGTGGGGATTGCTGCAGTTACCGCCGCCGCGGTTCCCGCGGCCAAGGCAGTCCGGCGAGTGAGTTGCGGGCCTGGCGATGCGTTGCGCAAGGTACAGCCTCCTTTGTTCTGTGGATGACCGGAAATGCCGGCCTAAAGAGCAACGTCCGTGCCAGTATCAAATCCGCGCTCGAATTTTATGCAAAATGTTCACGATCGGGGCGGGCGGCGGTGAAAGAGCTGTCGGAGGCTAACAAAAATGTCCATTCGTTAATCCTTCGAAGCTTGCACAGACCAGTGATGACTAAATCATGAGCGGTATTGCCGACCCTCAAAGCAATTTGCGCGGATTCTCGGCAAAGGCGTCACCCCAGCCCCTCACGGCTTTCCGCTACCGCCCCTCTATGCGTGCCGGCCGTCCGTCGCCTCCCGATGCCGCCGCTTTGTGCCCGCGCCCCGCGCCCGCGTCTTGCCTCCACGCGTCCGACATGCCACGCCGCCGCGATGCAGGCTCTGCTTCTCCGTCTGGCCCCCCGGCTGCCGGCGCCATTGCGCGTGTACGCCACCCCGGCGCGCATCGGCACGCTGACCCAGTTCATGAAGTTCGGCGTGGTCGGCGTGGTCGGCTTCCTGATCGACACCGCCACGGTCTACGGGCTGCGCGCGTCACTGGGACTGTACGGCGCCGGGGCGGTGGCCTACCTCGTCGCCGCCTCCGGCAACTGGGTGCTCAATAGGGTGTGGACGTTCCGCGGTCGTGGCTCCGGCCCGGCGCATCGGCAATGGGCACTCTTCATGACCACCAACCTGCTGGGGTTCGCGCTGAACCGCGGCACCTACGCACTGCTGGTGACGTTTGTTACCCTGTGCGCGACCCAGCCGGTCTACGCCGTTGCCGCCGGCGCGGTCGCGGGGATGTTCCTCAATTTCCGCATGTCGCGTACGGTGGTATTCCGCTGATCGTCCGGCCGCCATTGGCCGTGTCGCCACCGGTGGGACAGTCCGCCATCGGCACAAATCCTCTGCGGCCAGAATTCTGCACGCGGATGTCGGCAGCTTCTCGGTTTGTTGCCGTCACGACAGTTAAATTAAAAACATCCAGCCTGCACCAGCGTCGTTATTAACCGCGTGGTGAGAACTCCGCTGCTGATGATGCATCTCGTCGCGATCCGATGCGACGCCACGATGCAAGGAATGCAGCATCCCCATGTTCGAACACAGCGGCAAAGCGAGTCAAACACTACTGGATGCGGGGGGAGCCACCGCGCTGCCGCGAATGGCCTTTGCGCGGCCATCTACGCTACGCTACCACGATCGGGCCGGCATGGTGAAGCGGGTGGAGGACATGATCCTCACCCCCGTTTTGCTGGTGCTGCTGGCGGTGCCCCTCGTGCTGTTCGCACCGCTGATCCGGCTTGAAAGCCCCGGTCCCGCGCAGTTCTGCCAGCGACCCGTCGGGCTCGACGGCACGAGTTTCGTGATGTGGAAATTTCGCACCATGCAGTGCCATCGCGAACCGAACGGCACACTGCGCCAGAAACGGCGCGACGACCCGCGGGTGACCCGCGTCGGCGCCTGGTTGCGCCGTCTGTCGTTAGATGAACTGCCGCAACTGTTGAATGTGCTGCGCGGCGAAATGTCGCTGGTCGGGCCGCGGCCGCACGCGCCAGGCACCTGCGCCGGCGGCCGGCCGTTCGAGCAGATCAGCCTACGCTGCGCGGCGCGCCACCGGATGCGCCCGGGCATCACAGGACACGCCCAGGTTCGCGGCTCGCGCGGAGAGACCGAGACCGAAGACAAACTGCTGCGCCGCGTCGATAGCGACCTGGAATACATCGAGACCTGGTCGCTCTGGCTGGATCCTAAGATCCTGTTGCGTACCGCAACCGTCGTGCTCTGCATGCGCAATGCCTGCTGACCCCGGCAATCGAGGGAGGAAGCAAGCCGGGACTTTGCCCCGGACCCCACCAAGGGGCGCCGCCCCTTGGATCCCCGCCAGGGCGGAGCCCTTGGAACCCTTCACTTGATTGGGGCACGGGAGGGGGGACTGGGACGGTGCGGGCTACCGCCATCACACCGGCCGATTGCCGGTGTGATGGCGGCAGCCCGCGCCGGCCCAGTCCCCCCTCCCGTGCCCCAACTAAAATGGATGGATCCCAAAGGCTCCGCCTTTGGTGGGGGTCCAGGGGGCAAAGCCCCCTGGCGGGTTCCAGGGCGGAGCCCCGGCTTGCTTCCTTCCCCCGATTATCGGGGCCGATAGCCTTTCACGCGGCACGTGTCGCGGGCATGGTGTGGGGGTTCCTCAGACGAATCGGTTGTGCCGCGTGCAGAACTCAACGACTCGGATGTCGGGTTTGCCGGACGATCTTTCGGTCGCCGTGCTGATCCCCTGCTACAACGAGGCGGCGGCCATCGCGAAGGTCGTAGCCGATTTCCGCGCGGTGCTGCCGTGGGCGCGGATTTATGTCTACGACAACAACTCGAACGACGGCACCGTGGTGGCGGCGCGTGATGCCGGCGCCGTGGTGCGGACCGAGGCGCTGCAGGGCAAGGGCCACGTGGTGCGGCGGATGTTTGCCGATGTCGAGGCGGACGTGTTCGTCCTGGTTGACGGCGACGACACGTATGACGCCGCGGTGGCGCCCGAGATGCTGCGGCTGATGTTGGATCGGCAGCTGGATATGGTGACGGGCGCGCGGCTGACCGAGGAGACTGCCGCCTACCGGCGTGGCCACCGGGTCGGCAACGCGGTGCTGACCGGGTTGGTGCGCCGGATTTTCGGTGATCGGGTCAGCGACATGCTGTCCGGCTATCGCGTGTTCAGCCGGCGTTTCGTGAAGAGCTTTCCGGCGCTTGCCGTCGGGTTCGAGACCGAGACGGAATTCACCGTCCACGCGCTGGAGCTGAAGATGCCGATCGGCGAGATCGTTACCGCCTATCGCGGCCGGCCGCCGGGCTCGGTCTCCAAGTTGCGCACCTATGCCGACGGTATTCGCATTCTGCGCGCGATCGTTCTGCTTGTGAAAGAGGAGCGTCCGTTGCAGTTCTTCGCGCTGATCGGCGGGGTGCTGCTGCTCGTCGGGTTCGGCATCGGTCTGCCGGTGGTCGCGGAATTCCTGGAGACTGGCTTCGTGGCGCGCTTGCCGTCCGCGGTCTTGGCAACCGGGTTTGTTCTGCTGTCGTTTCTGACTTTTGTCTGCGGCCTGGTGCTGGACACGGTGACACACGGGCGGCGGGAGATGCGGCGGTTGGCATATCTCGCCATTCCGGGCATTGCCGCGCGGCTGTGACCGTTGTGGCTGTCACTGACACGCCGACGCGCAACGCACCGATGCCTGACACGCCGATGCGCGGTGCTACTGCAACCGACGCGAGCGTGATTGGGACGCCGCCGCAGGGCGACTATGACGCCGACGTGCTGATCCTGGCGCTGGACCGGCCGGACGAGACGCTGGCCGCCATTGCCTCGGCCCTGGCACAGACCGGCGTGCCGCGGCACATGGTCATCGTCGATCAGGGGTCGTGTGCGCCGACGCTGGCGCGGCTCGCTGCGGCGGTAGCGGAGCGGGCGGATGTCAAACTGGTTTCGCCCGGCAGCACCCTGGGCGTGGCGGCGGGGCGCAACCTGGCGGCCTCGCTCGGGCACGGGCGGGTGGTTGCGGCGCTGGACAATGACGCGGAATTCGCCGACGCGACCACGCTGGCACGCGCGGTTGCCGCCCTGGATGCGGCACCGGACGTTGGCGCGGTTGGTTTCAGTATCGTGATGTACGGGACCGGTACGGACGACCTGTCGTCCTGGCTCTATCCGCCGGCGCTGCTGTCGCGTGCGGGGCAGGCCTTCGACGCCGCGACGTTCGTGGGGGCCGGGCACGCAATTCGGCGATCCACGTGGGAAGCAGCCGGTGGCTATGACCCGACCCTGTTCTTCTGCTGGGAAGAGCTGGATTTCTGCCTGCGCGCGATCGCCGCCGGGTGGCGAGTGCAATATCGCGGCGACCTGGTGGTGCGCCACAAGGTCAGTGCCGAGCAGCGCGTCGACTGGTCGGGCGAGCGTTGGTTCTATTTCGTACGAAATCGCATTCATATCGCCCGCAAACGGCGGGCCGGATGGATGGAACTGTTGCCGCGTATCGCTGCATACCTCGTGAAGGGGCTGCGCAACCGGTTGCTGTGGCAGACGCTGCGTGGCGTGGCGGCGGCGGCACGCATGCCGGTCAGCCCGCGGCCGATGCCGCCGGCAATGCGCCGGTATCTTGCGCAGAATGATTTGGCATATCGCGGTGGCTGGCGCACGCGATTGCAGCGGGAGGTGCCAGCGGGTTTGCCAGGTGGACACGGCGGCTTTGCCAAGATTGCGCTGCCGGCGCTATGATTGCGCGACGGGGAGTGGGCCAGCCCGCGAACGGACTGGCCCGGCTCCTACCGTCGAGTAATGATGATGTTGACGCGGAGCGCAAAATCAGCACTGTCTTCGGCAAGAGGTTGCGATGGTAGTGCATCACTTCCTCCGCTGAAGCGCCGGTCGGGCCAGTCCCGGCCGGTGTTTTCATTTTCAGGGCAAGAGTACGAAGAATTCGTAAGGAAACGCGGATACGATCCGCATTTCATTCCAGTTGCAGTCGTTTTGAATACAGTCGTGTGCTTTGAATATTCGGTACGGAATGGCGCGGCTCACGGTGCCGGCGACCCGCGCATGCCTTATACTAGGTGTCCGAATGATCGACTCTTCAACGTCATGGCCGGCGCAGTACGGCCATTCACGACTTTTGTGTTGCCAACAAGAAAGTCGTGGATGGCGGGCATGCGCCGGCCATGACGGGGGGGGCGGCGTGCGTCGATCATTTCGCCGCCTGGTATTAGTCCGCGAGGCAGCCCGACCACTGTGGATCACGCGCCCGCAGCCCTACCGCACGCCCAGGCTCGTCCCGCCGTTTTCACGCCCCCCATAATCACGCATCGGCGGCAGCAATGCGGTCGCATAGGCCGCGGGGTGCTGGATCAGGAACTGGGCAGCCGCCACGTCCGCGTCGCTGCCCACCGCTGCCGGGCATGCAGCGCGGATCGCCACCGCCTGGGCCGGCGGCAGCGGCGGGCGGGCGGCACGATGGCGCGCGATCGCTTCGGCCATCGGCTGAGTGCCCTGGTCCAGGCTGTCCAGCTCGCTTTGCACGACATTCTGCCCCAGGCTGGTGCAGACCTGCGGCAGGACGCCGAGACCCTGTAGCGGCCAACCGCGCGGTGCCAGCACACGGCTCCAGGTGACGAACAACTCGCCCCCGTCGGGCAGCGGCGCGATGGTCTGCACGAGGCCCTTGCCGAGCGTCGCGCTGCCGACCACCACGGCGCGGCCGCGATCGGCGAGGGCGGCGGTCAGGATCTCCGCGGCGCTGGCGGTGCGGCCATCGACCATCACCACCACCGGAAGATCGTCGGCCAACTCGCCGTCGGCCGAGCGCCAGACCCGCGTCGCGTCCGGATCACGGCCGACCGCGCTGGCAACGATGCCCGCTTGCAACAGATCATCGGCCACGCCGACGGCCTCACGCACCAGGCCACCGGGATTGCCGCGCAGGTCCAGGATGATGCCCCCGACCGGGTGCGCCGTGGCGCCCGGCCCGCTAAGCCCGCGGCTCAGCAGGCGCGTCATCTGTGTGGCGGTTGCGCGATCGAACTCGGTGATGCGGATCAGCAGCGCGTCGCGCAGGCGCTCGGTGAACACCGTGTCCGGCGGCACCATGCTGCGGATGACGTCGACGGTGCGCACGCGGCCTTCACGACCGCGCACCGTGACGGCAACGCGCGTGTCCTCGGGGCCGGCGATCCAGCCGGCGACAGTGTCAACGTCGACGCCGCGGGTCGACTGGCCGTTCACCGCCACGATCGAATCGCGCACATGGATGCCGGCCGCGGCGGCCGGCCCGTCCGAGACCATGCGCTGCACCAGGATGGCGCTGCCTTCGGTGATCAGCGTGACGCCGGCGCCGGCGCTGCCGGATCGACGGGCGCGATCCTCGCCCGCTTCGATCGGCGGCACGTAGCGCGAATAGGGATCGAGGTGATTGAAGATTTCATCAAAGAAATTAGTGATCACGCCGATGGTGCCGGCGCGTCGCAGCTTCGCCGAGGCGTCCCAGGCGGCGGTTGAAAGCGCTGTCGCGGCGGCAGCCCAGGCGGCCGGGTCGTCAGTTTGCGGCGCCATGCCGCTCGCCAGCGGGTGATTGGGAAGACTGAGACGAAGCACCCCGTCGCGCAGCTCGACTGCCAGGTCGGGGTCGAGGGCGGTCAGCCCATGCAGCCCCCAGATCGTGAGCTGGGAGACCGGCACTGGATCGAGCGTGCGCGGCGCCATGAAAGCCAGCGCGGTGCTGTAGACCGAGGTGGCCAGCGGTGCGTTGAAGGCTGCCTCGCTACCCTGCTCAGCATAGGCCGGGGCGACCAGCAGCAGCAGCAAGATGGCGCCGAACCTGATCACCTGCCGGGGGACCGTTTCCCGCCCCGGCGTGCGGGCGCGGCCGCGCGGTCGGGCACGACCTGGAAGACCAGGCCGCCGGTGACGGGACTGGCTTCGGCCAAACGCACCTCGACCGGCTGCGCCAGGCGGAAGGTCTGGCCGGTGCGCCGGCCGGTCAGCGTCTGCTCCGTTTGGTCGTGTTGCCAATAGTCGTCGGGCAGCGCGGACATCGGCACGATCCCGCTGGCACCACTTTCCGCGACGGTCACGAAAATCCCGAAACGGGTCACGCTGGAGATGCGTGCGGCGAAATGCGCACCAACCTTGTCCGTCATGAACGCGGCGAGGTAGCGATCGATCGCCTCGCGTTCGGCGAGCTGGGCGCGGCGCTCGGTGGCGGTGATCTGCCCGGCGGTGTCGGCGAAGCGCGCGGCTTCGTCGGCACCAAGCCCGCCTGGGCCAAGGTGCAGGCTGGTGATGAGCGCGCGGTGCACCAGCAGGTCGGCATAGCGGCGGATCGGACTGGTGAAATGCGCGTAGCGCGGCAGCGCGAGGCCGAAATGGCCGATATTCTCGGGGCTGTAGGCAGCCTGCGACTGGCTGCGCAGCATCACCTGGTTGACCAGCGGCGCCTCCTCGGTGCCGGCGACACAACGCAGCACGCCGTCGAGATCGCGCGGGTGCAACTGGTTGCCGGGCGGCAGGCTGATGCCGAGGCCGCCCAGGAACGCGCGCAGCCCGGCCAGCTTTTCCTCCGACGGCGGCGCGTGCACGCGGTACATTATCGGCTGGCGGCGGCGCTCGAGCTCCTCGGCGGCGGCGACGTTGGCCAGCACCATGAACTCCTCGATCAACCGGTGGCTGTCGAGGCGCGGACGGGGCAGCACCGCGGCGACGCGGCCGGCATCGTCAAGTTTCACCTGCCGCTCAGGTAGATCGAGGTCCAGCGTGCCGCGCGCCTGGCGGGCCGCCAGCAGGGCGCGGAACGCGGCGTACAGCGGTGCCAGCGGCAGGGGCGTCGCGGTGCCCACGCCCGGTGCCTGGGCGCCAACCTCTTCGGCATGAGTATCGTGTGCGTGCTGCACTTCCTCGTAGGTCAGCCGCGCCGCGCTGCGCATCAGGCCGCGGCCGAAACGGTGCGCCGTCTTGCGCCCGTCGGCGTCGATCGACAGTTCGGCGAACAGGCACGGCCGGTCCTCGCCCGGGCGCAGGCTGCACAGGTCGTTGGACAGCGCCTCGGGCAGCATCGGCACGACGCGGTCGGGGAAATAGGCCGAGTTGCCGCGGTCGCGCGCCGCATGGTCGAGGGCCGAGCCGGGGCGCACGTAATGCGCGACGTCGGCGATGGCGACGATCAGCCGGAAGCCGCCGGGGGAGGGGGTGTCGATCGGCTCGGCGAACACTGCATCGTCGAAATCGCGTGCATCCTCGCCGTCGATGGTGACCAACGGCAGGTCGCGCAGGTCGGTGCGGCGGCCGAGGGGGGCAGGGCGGGCGTGCTCGGCTTCGGCCAGTGCCGCGTCGGGAAAGACCTGTGGGATATCGTGGGTGTGGATGGCGATCAGGCTGACTGAGCGCGCGTCGCCGATGTTGCCCAGCCGCTCGATCACCCGCGCCGGCTTCAGGCCCAGGCGGTGGTGCGCCAGCGGCTCCGCCAGCACGATCTCACCCGCAAGCGCGCCGGCGTCCTCGCCGGGGGGGACCAGCCATTCCGCCTTGGCGCGGCGGTCGGTCGGGATGATGCGGTTTTCGCGCGGTCCGGTTTGTTGCGATCCGCTTTGTTGCGATCCGGTCCTTGGTGATCCGGTCTTTGGTGATCCTGGGCGATATACGCCGAGGATGCGCCCTGGCGTGTCGTCCAGGTGACGGATGCTGCGGCCCTCGTAGCGGTCCGGTCCGGACGATGGTCCCTGGATTGGCCGCAGCCGGGCGAGCACGCGTTGGCCCGGGGCAAGGGCCGGGCGGCCGTGTAGCTCCGATGCCATCAGGATCATCGGTGGCGGACCGCTGCCTTCCCAGGTCACCGGGCGCGCGATTGCGTCGCCCTGTGGGTCGGTGCCGGTCACCTGCACCACCACAACCTCGGGAAGGCGCCCCTCGGTAAGACTTCTTGGGTCCCGGGGACGACGCTCAGCATGGTGGCCGCTTTGTCGGTGAAACGGCCTCGGCATCAGTGCATGGACACAAATGGGCCAGTGAGGGAGGTTCGGGGAGGTCGGTTCTGTATGTGACAGGACCTTACATCAGGTGGTTGCTACGACACATGCTTGCGACGGGTTTGTGGTACGAAATCCGCCAGCGTGGCAATCCGGCAACAGTCTGAGGCGAACGCCTTGACCCACCTTGCTTGACGCGCCGGCCAACCTGTAGCCCTCTGCAACGATGTCAGGCTTCATACTGCTTGGACTGCTGCTGATCGGCGGCTATGTGCTGGGCATTGTCGGCTTCTTCCGCGCCGGTATCGCGCTGACCGAACTGCGCGCGCTGCGCCGTTCGCTTGGCCAGCCCGCGTCGCAACCGTGGGCGCAAGGCGAACCGATCCCCGCGGAGGCACCCTTCATCGCGACCTCGGCTGCGACGCAAGCCGTCGCGCCGGAAGCCGCCACGCGGGAAGCCGCCGCGCCGGAAGCCGCCGAACCACCACCGTCGCCGCCACGTCCCGAGCCCGTCGCGGCCGCATCGTCCGCTAAACCCGCGCGCGACCTTGAAGCCCTGCTCACCATGCGCTGGGGCGTCTGGCTTGGCGCCGCGGCGCTGCTGCTCGCCGGCGTCTTCCTGGTGCGTTACGCCGCCGAGCAGGGCCTGCTCGGCCCGGCCACCCGCTGCTGCCTCGCCGCCTTGCTCGGTTTCGCCCTGATCGCCGGCGCAGAGTGGTTGACGCGCCACGCCGGCCCCGCCGTCGCCGGCCCCTTCAACGTCGACCAGGCGCCGGCCGGCCTAGGCGCCGGCGGCACCGCCATTCTGTTCGGCGCGTCGTACGGCGCGGGGCCTTACTACGGCCTGCTGCCCCCACTGGTTGCCTGCGCCTTCATGGCCACCGCCTCCTTGATCGGGCTGGCCGCTTCCCTGCGCTACGGCCAGCTTGCCGCGGCCATCGGCATTGTCGGCGCCTTCGTCACCCCCGCCCTGGTCGCCACTAATGACACGTCGGTCCCTGGTCTGTTTGCCTATCTGTTCGTCGTCTCGGTCGCCGCCCTGCTGGTCGTCCGCCACACCGGCTGGACCTGGCTCGGGTGGGCCACCACGATCGCCGGCGCCGTCTGGGTCTGCCTTGCCGCCATCGGCCACGCACCGGACCCCTGGGCCGCCGCCGCCTTCATCCCGGCCGCCGCCGCGCTGCATCTGCTGCTGCTGCCCGCCGCGGCGCTTGACCACCCGGTCGGCCGCCGGCTGTCCTGGGTGCCGTTCGCCGCCCTCGGCGCCGCCGGCCTGGTGCTGGAGGCGCTGGTCCCCGGCTTCGCCCCGCGCGCCGCGCTGTTCCTGCTGTCCCCGATCGCGGTCTGGAAAGGCATGACCGAGCCGCGGCTCGACCGGCTGCCCTGGCTCGCCGCGCTGTTCGGTGTGCTGGCGCTGCTGCTGTGGGCGCTGCCGGAATGGCACCCGACGGGCGAGGCCCTGACCATCGAGGGCGTCGTCGTCGCCGTCCTGCCGGGCGCCTGGGCGCCGGAGGTCATTCTCCCGCTGCTGACCGCCGCCGCGCTGCTCGCCGGCTTCCACGCTGCTGCCGGGCTTTGGCTGGAACGCCGCGCACCGAACCCGCTGCGCTGGGCCGCGCTGGTCGCCGCGGTTCCTGTCGTGACACTGGCTGTCACCTACGCCCAAGTCGCGCGGTTCCAGACCGACATGGCGTGGGCGGCCGCTGCCCTTGCGCTGACCGCCGCGCTCACCGGAACTGCCGCATCCGCCGCTGCGGAGCACTCCCGGCAGCGCGCCGGCGTCCACGCCGCGGGCGCCGTTGCCGCGCTGGCGCTGGGCTGCGCGATGCTGCTGCACGACCAGTGGTTGACGCTCGCCATCGCGTTGTTCCTGCCCGCACTGGCCTGGATCGAGGCCAGCGCCGACCTGCCGCCGCTGCGCCACGTTGCGCTGGCCGTCGCCGCGCTGGTGCTGGTTCGGCTGCTGCTCAACTGGTACGTGTTCGACTATGTGTTCGGCACCACGCCGATCGCCAACGCCCTGGTCGCCGCCTACGCCGTCCCCGCCGCCGCCTTCGCGCTGGCTGCCGCGATGTTCCAGCGCCGAGCCGATGATTTGCTCGTTGCCACGTTGGAGGCCGGCGCTGTTGCCTTCCTGGCTTGTTTCGTCGCGCTGGAGACCCGCGACTGGTTTGCCGAGGGCCAGCTTCGCGACCCGCTCAGCTTCAGCGAAGCGGCCTTGCACCTGCTGACGTTGGCGGTGCAGGCCAGCATCTGGCTGCACCTTGCCCAACGCACCGGCCGGCCGATCCTGGACTGGGCCTGGCGCATCATGGGCGGCATCGCGCTGGCCGTCGCCGCGCTGTTGCTGGTGCTGAACCCTGCGTTGACCGACGCGCCTGCGGGTGTGTTCTCGCTGCTTGCCGCCTATCTCATCCCGGCCGTCCTGGCCGTCCTCGCCCGCCGCGGCGTCACCAGCCGCCAGTTCCGCATGGTCCTTGGCGTTTATGCCGTGATCGCCGGGTTTGCCTGGGTCACCCTGCAGATCCGCCAGTTCTTCCACCCGGACGGAATGAGCCTGCTCAACGCGTCGATCGAGGACGCTGAACTCTGGGCCTGGTCCGGCGCCTGGCTGGCCTACGGCATCGGCCTCATGTTTCTGGGCATCCGAGGCGGCGACCGCCTGCTGCGGCTGACCGCGCTGGGCGTTGTCGGATTGGTCTGCGCCAAGGTGTTTTTGATTGATATGGCGAACCTGACCGGGTTGTGGCGCGTGCTGTCGTTCCTGGGGTTGGGGCTGGCGTTGATTGGGTTGGGGGCGGTTCACCGGCGGTTTGTGCTGCCTACCAAGCCTGGCCCCGACGCCCGAGCGACCGTCGCCCCGAGCGCTGCCGCGGACACGTCACCGACGTCCTGACGCGCCGCGGCTTCACAAAATCAGCACGCGTCCGACACAGTCAGCACGCGTCCGGCTCAAATTGGCGAATTCTTGTCCGCTCGCGGGTTGACAGCGAACGCATCGGGCGCCGTGTCGTGATAGGTGCTGTCGAAGCCCGCTAGAATCTCGCGCGAGGCCGCGTCGGGGTTGCCGAAGCAGCGGCAGGTGATCTCATCGCAGTCAGCGATGATTGCGCCCAACGGCGCCTTGCCCTTCTCGTTCGCAAGGTGAGCGCGAAAGGTGTCGTCATTGGCGTAGATTTCGACCCATTCGCTGACGCCTTCGGACGGGTAGTCGACGTGGTAGCAGATGACGCCCGGATGATCGAGCATCACTTTGCACAGAGCCGTCTGGTTGGATTTGAAATCGGCAATCCTGTCTTTCTTGATGTCCCAGCGAATCTTGAGCATGAAGGCCATTGGAAGTTCCCTCCCTTGATCCGGCATTCCCGCGATGAACCGGCATTGAGACCTTAGCCGGCATTGAGACCTCAGATTGTGTCATTTTGGCTGTTCCAGCAAGGCTGTCCACCTTGCGTCCGCGTCTTCGTTGCATCCGTCTGGGGTCCCGATTGGGTGCTTCGAACTCTCTCTTCAAAGCACGCCTCGGCGTCGACATGGCGGAGATGCGAGGCCTATCCCAGAACACGACTTACATCCTGAGCATCTTGCACTCGCTCACCGAGGCGCGAGGGCGGGTATCGCGATCCAGGATGGGTCATGGCGATCTTCGTCAGGGGTCTAGCCCTCCCATTCCCTGCAATCGCTGGCGGTCAAGCGTCGGGGTAAGCGCGTCCTGATCTCTTGGCCCATAAAAACTGATATCGGGTAATACGGCCGATCGCCCCTCGCACCACCGAAGCCGACCATGCACAACGCCGTCCTTACGAAGCGCGACACAATCGCTGACCTGTGCCGTCGCTTCCACATCCGCCGCTGGAGGTCTTCGGCTCCGCCGCCCGCGCCGAGGACTTCGACGCCCAGCACAGCGACGCCGACCTGCTGATCGAGTTCGAACCTGGAGCCGAACCCGAGTTCGCCGGTTTCCTCGATCTTAAGGACGCGCTGGAACAGGCCCTCGGCCGATCGGTCGACTTGTTCGAACGCCGGTCCGTCGAGCAAAGCCGCAACTACCTGCGCCGCCGCCGCATCCTCCAGGAAGCGGAGCCGATCTCTGTGGCGGGATGAAGCCCTGTTGCTGGACATGCTGCTGACCGCCGGCGATGCGCGCCGCTTTGTCGAAGGCCTAGCCCGCATTTCTCATACTCTCGCGGATGCTGGCTTGGTCCTTGCCGCGCCAACAGGTTTTCGCACCTTGCCAATACACTTGGCATTGGCGGCGGCGCGAAAACCTGGCGGCACGACAATGCGCTACGCTGCCCTGGGCCATCATTCCGCAACAGCATTAGAAATGCGGGCTGGACCAGACGCAGTTTGACGCCAGCAAACTGCACCAGGCTGCCGTGGCCCGGTGCATCGGGATCATCGGCGAGGTGGCGACCAAGGTGTCCCGCGAGTTTCCCGACGCTCACCCGGACATCACATGGCGTGAGATCATCGGCATGCGGCACCGCCTGATCCACGACGATGCGGACCTCATACCAGCCGCCCTAATGATTGACCCATGCCCAGGAGCGGCGGGCGATAGAATCAATGCGCTCCTTGTCGCCGATGAGGAAATGCCAAGCCTCCTTGCAGGCTGCGACGATGGCCTCATAGTTGTCCCAGACAAGCCTGCT
>DASRQX010000183.1:0-3805 GCA_035696165.1 Acetobacteraceae bacterium
CCCTGGGTCCTCGCTTCCGCGAGGATGACAAGCGGGGGGTGTCACACGATTGCAACGTCACCGGGGGGTGACTTTGCGCATCGGCCCGGGCTAACAGGGCGCGCCGCAACCCCGCCCGAGCCCGATGTCAGCTACGATCCACCCCGCCCTCACTGAGCGACGGCGCCTGCCCAATGTGTGGGACGCCGGGGCGATCCTGTGTGTCGTTGCGCTCCTTATTGGCGTGGCGCACGAGGCACAGGGCACCTTCGTGCCGATCAGCGCGCCACAGGCACTGGCGGTCAGCCTCGATCCCATCCATCTGCCGGCCTACGCCGTGCGCACAACGATGCGGATGTTCGCGGCGCTGCTGGCGTCGCTGTTGTTCACCTTTAGCTATGCCACTGCCGCGGCCAAGAGCCGTCGAGCCGCGCTGGTCCTGATCCCGATCCTGGACATCCTCCAGTCTGTGCCGATCCTCGGGTTCCTGACCTTCACCGTGGTTTTCTTCATGAACCTGTTCCCCGGCAAGGTGCTGGGGCTGGAACTGGCGGCGATCTTCGCGATCTTCACCAGCCAGGCGTGGAACATGGCGTTCAGCCTGTACCAGTCGCTGAAGACGATACCGGCGGACCTGAAGGAGGCCTCGGACAGCTTCCACCTGACTGCGTGGCAGCGCTACTGGCGCCTCGAGGTGCCATTTGCCGTCCCGGGGCTTGTCTGGAACACCATGATGTCAATGTCGGGCGGCTGGTTCTTCGTCGTCGCTTCCGAGGCAATTTCGGTGGGCGACAACACCTGGAAGCTGCCGGGTATCGGTTCCTACGTCGCGCTGGCGCTGGAGAAGAGCGACATCCTTGCGGTCTGCTACGCCATCATCACCATGTTGCTGGTGATCCTGGCGTACGATCAGTTGCTGTTCCGTCCGCTGGTCGCCTGGTCGCAAAAATTCCGCTTCGAAACGACGGCGGGCGCGACAGCGTCGGATCCGTGGCTGCTACGGCTTATTCGACGTACGCAACTGCTGAGCCGTCTGGGCGACGCTTTCGGCGACGCCGCATCGGCGCTGGGTGGCCTGCGGTTCGGCTTCGGACCGCGCAGGACTGCCGGCGTGCAGCGCCCGTCTCGCGTGATCGATGCGCTGTGGCTCATCGCGCTCGCCGCCGTCGTGATCTGGGCACTCGACAAGATCGTCACCTTCGTCTCAGCGGAGCTGCATTGGTCCGATGTGGAGCAGGTATTCATCCTCGGATTATTTACACTCGCGCGCGTTGTCATCCTGATCGCCCTGGCAACCCTGCTTTGGGTACCCATCGGCGTCTGGCTGGGGCTGCGGCCGGTCTGGGCGCGGCGCGCGCAGCCCTTGGCACAGTTTCTCGCCGCGTTCCCGGCCAATCTGCTGTTTCCGCCATTCGTGCTGTTCATCGTGCATTTCTCGCTGGATCCAGACATCTGGCTGACGCCGCTGATGATCCTCGGCACCCAGTGGTACATCCTGTTCAACGTGATTGCCGGCGCCGCGGCCTTTCCAGGCGACCTGCGCGAGGCGGCCAGCAACTTCCGCGTCGGCGGCTTGCTATGGTGGCGCAAGGTGATGATCCCAGGCATCTTCCCCTACTTTGTGACTGGCGCGATCACTGCCTCGGGCGGCTCCTGGAACGCCGCCATCGTTGCCGAGGTCGCGTCCTGGGGCAACACGAAACTGACCGCCCACGGCCTCGGCGCCTATATCGCCCAGGCCACCGATAAGGGCGACATGGCGCGTGTCGTGCTGGGCGTGGTGGTGATGGCGATATTCGTGCTGCTGTTCAACCGTCTGCTATGGCGACCGCTCTACGGCTATTCCGAACGACACCTGAAGCTCGGCTAAAGGAGAGGCGTGGATGGACACCAATGTCACCCAGCAGTCCCTGCTCGAGGTCAGGAACTGCATGCAGGCCTACCACAAGGATACCAACGCCGATCTGGTGGTGCTCGACGACGTCAATCTCAGCCTGCACGAGGGCGAGATGGTGGCTCTGCTCGGCCGCTCAGGCTCCGGCAAGTCCACCCTGTTGCGTATCGTCGCCGGCCTGTTGGAGCCTACGGCGGGCGAAATCCTTTGGCGTGAGAAGCCGGTGGCAGGGCCGACAGAAGGCGTGGCGATGGTGTTCCAGAGCTTCGCTCTGTTCCCGTGGCTGACTGTACAGGAGAACGTGGAGTTGGGCCTGGAAGCGCGGGGTATCGCTCGCGCCGAACGCGAAAAGCGCGCCGAGGAGGCGATCGATCTGATCGGTCTGGGCGGCTTCGAGAGCGCCTACCCGAAAGAACTTTCCGGCGGCATGCGCCAGCGCGTCGGGCTCGCGCGTGCGCTGGTGGTGCATCCCGACCTGTTGCTGATGGACGAGCCATTCAGTGCGCTCGACGTGCTGACGGCGGAAACCCTGCGAACCGATCTCATCGACCTGTGGTCTGACGGAAAGCTGCCGGTGAAGGCGGTGCTGATGGTGACCCACAACATCGAGGAGGCGGTGCTGATGTGCGACCGCATCCTGGTGTTCTCCGCCAACCCCGGCAGGGTCGCAAGCGAACTTCGCGTGCCGTTCCCGCATCCGCGCAACCGGTTGGATCCCGCGTTCTTGCAGATCGTCGACGACATTTATGGCCTGATGACGCGCCGCCCGGTGCCCAGCCGCACGGTCGCGACGGCGGCGACGGCCAGCATCGCCGTCCCGCTGCACCGTGTCGGTACCAACCAGATGGCCGGCCTGATGGAGGCGCTGGCCAATCCGCCGTACAATGGCCGGGCCGACCTGCCGGCCCTGGCCAACGCCCTGCAGTACGAGGCGGACGAGTTGCTGCCACTTGGCGAAACACTGCAACTGTTGCATTTCGCGGTGTTGGAGGAAGGCGACATTACCCTCACCGAGGGAGGTCGCCGCTTCGCCCTCGGCGATACCGACGAACGCAAGAAGCTGTTCGCCGACGCGCTGATGGCGCATGTGCCGCTGGTCAAGATGATCCGCCAGGTGCTGGATGAGCGCTGGAACCACCGTGCCTCCGCCGTGCGCTTCCGCGACGAGCTGGAGGACCACATGTCGCCGGACTACGCAGAGGATACGCTGCGTATTGTCGTCGCCTGGGGGCGATATGCCGAGCTGTTCAGCTACGATGAGGAAGCGGAGCAGTTCAGCCTGGAGGATATCGAGTAGCGCCCTGCTTCACACGGCTCCGCTCTTGCGACACACTGCCCGACCATGTCGGCAGCAATTCAATCTTCGCAGGGTCTCGGTCTCGACGAGCCAAAGCCGCTGGCAGAATCTTGCGAGCTAACCATCCTGATGCCCTGCCTCAATGAGGCGGAAACGCTGGCGGTCTGCATTACCAAGGCGCGTGCTTTTCTGATCCGTAGCGGCATCATCGGCGAGGTGCTGGTCGCCGATAATGGCAGCAGCGACGGTTCGCAGCAGATTGCCCAGGTGCAGGGCGCGCGCGTCATTGCCGTGGCCGAGAAGGGCTATGGCAGCGCGTTGCTCGCCGGCATCGCCGCCGCGCGCGGCCGATACGTCATCATGGGAGACTCTGACGACAGCTACGATTTTTCGCAGCTCGACGGCTTCGTGGCAAAGTTTCGCGAAGGCTATGAGCTTGTGATGGGCAACCGGTTCCTCGGCGGTATCAAGCCCGGCGCGATGCCGCCGCTGCACCGCTACCTGGGCAATCCGGTGCTCACCGCCGTGGGGCGCATTTTCTTTCGCAGCCCGTGTGGCGACTTCCATTGCGGTCTGCGCGGCTTCGCGCGGGATGCGATCCTTGCGCTCGGTCTGCAGGCGCCGGGGATGGAATT
>DASRQX010000184.1:0-13263 GCA_035696165.1 Acetobacteraceae bacterium
CTTGAATGCTTCCCTCCCGTCTCTGATGCCCACAGGAGCATGTGCGGCACACCAGGCGAGCCGACACTTTAGCCGATTATCGGGTCGGCGGCACGTGGCCAGATCAGTGCCGACCACAAGGTGCGATCGGTACCGAGGCGGAGAGTGGCAAGATCCTGGGGCAGCACCTTGACTCGCCGACATTGAGTTCGGCGACATGATCCTTTTCGCTCTCGATCTGGGAAGCGGCTCATGGCGTGGACCATCCGGCTGGGGGCAAAGACGGCTGGGGCAAGGTAGTTGCCTGGAGCCCATCACAAAACGGGAGCAAGGCCAGTACCTGCTGGTCCCTTGAACCTTGGGGTCGCAGCGCGGGATGAGCTGATGCGAGATCGCCGCCTAGGTCACATGTTCAGATTTGGAGCGGCATCCAGCGGCCTTGCCCCCGGTTTGTGATGGGCTCCAAGGCGGGCGCACATGGTATTTTGGCAGCGTGCCGGGGGCGAGCGAGACAATCGCAACGTGGCGTTCGTGGTGGTGGGGCACACGTGACTGCGGAATCCGCCGGCTGACACGACGGCGGACTGCGGAATGGAAGCTTGGCTGTATCGACGGGCACGCACGTCGCCGATCTGGGCCTGGAGCTTACCCAGAGGAGATGGCGGCGTGGCGCGGTGCGGAGGCCAAGTCGAGTATTGGCAGAATTCGCTCGATCATCGCCGATGTGGCAGCCATCAGATTTCGTGGGCGGGCATACAGCAGCCAAGTAATCAGGATCTGGCTGATGCTGCCGATGAAAATCGACGCTGTCTGGTAGCGGTCCGGTCCCTCGGGCCATTCGCCGCGCTGCTCGCCGTCGCGGATCAGGGCAACAAGGATGCGCGCGAAGTCATCGATACTGCGGCCGACATCGCCTTCGGTGACGATGATGCTTGGCCAGATTTCAAGGTACAGCACGCGCGCCCAGGCGGGGTTGCGACGTGCGAAATCGGCGGTGAGCCATAAATACAATCGCAGCCGTGCTTCCGCCGTCGGTTCCGCCGGCGCCTTCGCCATGAATTCGGCATAGAACTGCCCCATCCGGGTCGCCGGCAGAGCGTAGGCGAGATCTTCCTTGCTCGGATAATAGTCGTACACCGATGACAGCGGCACGCCCGCCTGCGTTGCGATGTCGACGATCCGCGCGCGGGTGATCCCATCGCGCGCGAACACGTGCACCGCCGCCTCCAGGATCACCTGCTGCCGCCGCCGGCTGCGATCCTGCTTGCCCGACTGCTCCGGAACCGCCCAGCGCCGTGCCGCCTCGCCGGCAAGCGTTGCCCATCCAGGTTCGCCGACCTTGTTCAAAACGCATCTCCCGACTGGTGCTCGCGGGCATCTTACCACGGCGCGAAGAATTCCGAAATTTTTTCGGAATAACTATTGACAGGCTCCGTGGCGGCCGATAAATCCGAAAAATTATCGGATATGGTTCGGGTCACAAGCCAGGCCGGGGAGAAGCGCAATGGACTGGAAAACCGTCGTGTACGAGACGGATGGCGCGATCGGAACGATCACGCTCAATCGGCCGGAAAAGCTGAACGCCTTCAGTGGCCAGATGCTCACCGATTTCGCATCGGTCCTCGCCCATGCCGAAGCCGACCCGTCTGCCCGCGTGATCATCATCCGCGGCGCCGGGCGCGGCTTCTCGGGCGGCTACGACATCAGCCCCGGCGAGTTCTCGCCCGCCGACCACAGCATCTCCGAAGACCGCGAATGGCTGCAAGACGCCACCGAGCACTGGCTGCGGTTATGGGAGTTTCCCAAGCCGGTGATCGCGCAGGTCCACGGCGTCTGCGCCGCCGGCGCCTCGATGCTGGCGATCTGCTGCGACATCACCCTGGTGGCCGAGGATGCCCGCATCATGTGGCCGGCGTTGCCGATCGGCGGCGGCCTAATCGGCCCGCTCTGGACCTGGCTGATTGGCCCGAAAAAGGCCAAGGAAATGAGCTTCATCGCCGGTAGCGAGATGTCCGGCGCCGAGGCGCATTTCTGGGGCTGGGCCAACCGCGCCGTCCCCGCCGGCGAACTCGAAGCCGTGACCCGCCAGATGGCTAGGCGCATTTCCCGCACCCCGCCCGACCTGCTGCGCCTCAAGAAGCTCGCCATTAACCGCGTGATGGACACTCAGGGTTTTCGCAACGTCGCGATGTTCGGCGCCGAATGGGATGCGATCGCGCACTACAGCAAGGGTGCCGCCGAGATGACCGCGAAGATCAAGGAGCTTGGCCTGAAGGGCGCGATCGCCTGGATGCGGGCGGAGGACTAGGCCGTGACCGATTGGCGCATCCACACACTAGGCACCGGCGACCTGCTGTTGCCCGGCTTTCACGAGAGCGGCGACTGGATCCCCACCCATGCTTGGGCGCTGACCGACGGCGCCAACTGGGTGATGGTCGACAGTGGCATGCCCTCGCCGGACGAGATGAAGGCGAAATGGAAAGTCGAGGCGCGCGGCGGCGGCGCGGACTGGCTACGCGCCGCCCTCGCCAAGGTCGGCGCCACGCCCGAGCAGGTCGGCACGCTGATCCTCACGCATTTGCATTTCGACCACGCCTGGAACCTCGAACTGTTCCCCAAGGCGCAGATCGTGGTGCAGCGGGAAGAACTGTTCCACGCCATCGATCCGGTCCCGACCCAGCGCCTCTACTATGCCAAGCCGAGCTACCTGCCGCTGCTGGACCGCCGCCGTCCGGCGGGACTGCGCCTGATCGACGGTGACGCCGTCATCCTGCCGGGCCTCGAAGTGTTGAAATCGCCCGGCCACACGCCCGGCATGCAGATCGTGCTAGCGAAAACCGCGCGCGGCACCGTCGGCCTGGTGTCCGATCTCGGCGAGGAATACAACGCCTGGTACCCGGCCGACCCGCGGGCGACGAAAGCGCCCTCGAACGCCATGCGTGGAGCGTTCCGGCCCGGGTCGATCCGCAGCGAGAGCGAAATGGCCTACAGCGGCTCGATGGCCCGCGTGCTCGCCCGCGCCGACATCGTGGTGCCCGCGCACGACGATCGCATTCCCCACACCATGCCCGACCAGTGGTGGGCGGTGCCCGGCGAAGCAGCATGACGCACTCCGCGCGCGCCGGCAGGAGGTCGCGGTGCTCGCCCAGCAACTGACCAACGGTGTCGTGCTGGGCAGCATCTACGCGCTGTCCGCGCTCGGCTTCACGCTGATCTTCGGCGCCGCGCGGGTGGTCAATTTCGCCTATGGCGAAATGTTGATGCTGGGCGCCTTCGCGACGCTCACCCTGATGAACCTGCTGGACATCTCGTTCTTCTTCGCGCTGCCGCTGGCGATGCTGCTGCTGGCCGCGTTCAGCGTCGGCGTCTATTTCGTCATCGTCCGTCCGGTGCTGCGCGGTTCCGAATTGCAGGTGCTGCTGGTCACCACCGGCCTGCTCTACGTGCTGCACGACCTCGCCATCACCGTCTGGGGCACCGACCCGCGGCAGATGGACATGGGCGTCGACGGCATCGTCGAGATCGGCGACGTGATCATCCCCAACCAGCGCCTGGTGGTGGTGGCGACGATGCTGCTGCTGGTGGTGGCACTTTACGGCGTGCTTTACAAACTGCGCGTCGGCAAGGCGCTGCGGGCGGTGGCGCAGAACCGCCACGGCGCGCAGGCGATCGGCCTGAACGTCAATCGCGTCGTCAGCTTCGCTTTCGCGGTCTCCGGCGCGCTCGCCTGCGCCGCCGGCGGCCTGCTCGGTGCGCTCTACGCGGTGGACCCGGGAATGGGCGCCGCGCCGCTGCTGAAAAGCTTCGTCATCGTCATCTTCGGCGGCCTTGGCAGCGTCCCCGGCGCGATCGTCGGCGGCCTCGTCATCGGCCTGACCGAAACGCTCACCGGCAGCTACATCAGCAACGGCTTCAAGGACGTCTTCACCTTCCTCACCATGATCGGCGTGCTGCTGTTCCGGCCGAACGGACTGCTCGGGGCGCGGCGCACATGATGGGCATCGCAGGCGCGTTCGCCGCCGCCCTTCTGGTGGTGCCGCCGTTCATGGGCGACTACCACGTCTATCTGCTAAGCCTGACAGTGCTGTGGGCCATCTTCGCTCTCAGCATGGGCCTTGTCCTGGGCTTCATCGGCGAGATCAATTTCGCCCAGGCCGGTTTCGTCGCGCTCGCCGCCTACGCCTCCAGCCTGCTGCGGCTGAAGCTCGGCTTCAGCTTCTGGGCCGCCGCCCCGTTCGCGCTGGCCTTTGTCGTCGTGCTCGCGGCCCTGCTCGGCCTGATCACCTTGCGTCTGCGCGGCCCGTTCTTCGCGCTGGTGACACTCGGATTCGGCGAGATCGTCCGCCTCGTGCTGACCAACTGGCAGGACCTGACCAACGGCCCGCTCGGCCTGCGCCCGATCCCGCCGCCCGAACCGGTGCTGGGCCTACATTTCGATACCAAGCTCGGCTTCTACTACCTCGTGCTGGCGACCCTGGCGGTCAGCCTCGTCGGCCTGGCGCGGCTGATCCGTGCCCGCACCGGGCGCATGCTGGTGGCGGTGCGCGAGGATGCAATCCTCGCCGGGTTCGTCGGCATTCCGGTGTTGCGCCAGAAGGTGATCGGGCTCTGCTTCAGCGCTCTCGTCGCCGGGTTGGGCGGTCTGCTGATCGGGCCGTTCCTGACCGTGCTCTCGCCCAGCCAGTTCGACCTGTTCGCCTCGATGGACATGGTGGTGATGGTGGTCGTCGGCGGCATCGGCACCCTGATCGGGCCGCTGGTCGGCGCCGTGTTCCTAATCTTCGCGCCGGAACTGCTGAGCTTCGCCAGCGAATTGCGGCCGATCCTGATGGGCGGCCTGCTGATCGTGGTGACGATCTTCCTGCCCGGCGGCATCGTCGGCCTGTTCCGCCCGGTCGGCGCCGACCTGCCCTGGCGGCGGATGGTGGCGCGGTGATGATCCCGGCAGCGGATATCCTCAGCGTCGACAATTTGAGCCGCAGCTTCGGTGGCGTGCGCGCGGTCAACGACGTGTCTTTCGCGGTCGCGTGCGGCGCCATCACTGGACTGATCGGGCCGAACGGCGCGGGCAAGACCACTACGTTCAACCTGATTTCCGGCATGTTGCCGCCCGATGGCGGCAGAGTTCGCCTGGATGGAACGTTGCTCACCGGTCTGCGGCCCGACCGGATCGCCGCCCACGGCGTCGCCCGCACGTTCCAGGGCACCCGCATCTTCCCCGCGCTGACGGTGGCGCAAAACCTGCGCACCGCCGTGCTGGCGCGCGCGCAACTCGGGTTCTGGGCGGACTGGCTCGGCCTGCCCCCCGCCCGCGCGGTGGAGGCCGAAGCGACCACCGCGGTCGCCGAACTGCTCACCCGCATCGGCCTCGAAGCGAGGGCCGACGAGCCCGCCGGTGCGCTGCCGTATGCGCATCAAAGCCTGCTCGGCATCGGCCTCGCCCTCGCCGTGCGGCCGCGCCTGTTGCTGTTGGACGAGCCGTTCGCTGGCATGAACCCCGGCGAGACGCGCGCCGCCGCGCAGATGGTGCGCCGCATCCGCGACACCGGCATCACCGTGGTGCTGGTCGAGCACGACATGCCCGCGGTGATGGAGGTGTGCGACCACATCGTCGTGCTCGACCAGGGGGTCAAGATTGCCGACGGCACGCCCGCCGAAATCCGCAACGACGCCCGCGTGATCGAGGCCTATCTCGGGACCGAACCCGATGCTTGAGGTGCAGGACCTGCAGGCCGCCTATGGCCGCATCACCGCGCTGCACGGCGTGTCGCTGACCGTGGCCGAGGGCGAAATCGTCACCGTCATCGGTGCCAACGGCGCCGGCAAATCAACCCTCCTGCGCAGCATCTGCGGCGTGTTGCGCCCCACCGGCGGCGCCATCCGTCTGGTTGGCAAAGGCGTCGGCGGACTTGCCTCCTCCGACATGATCAAGCGCGGCGTCGTGATGGTCCCCGAAGGCCGCCACGTGTTTCCCGACATGACCGTGTCGGAAAATCTCGACCTTGGCGCTTATTACCGGCACGACCGCGCCGCCACTCGCGCCGACGCGGAAAAAGTCCTGGATCTGTTCCCCATCCTGCGCGAGCGCCTGCACCGGCCGGCCGGGCGAATGAGCGGTGGCCAGCAGCAGATGCTCGCCATCGGCCGCGCCCTGATGAGCCGTCCGCGCCTGCTGCTGTTGGACGAACCCTCGCTCGGCCTGGCGCCGGCGATCGTGCAGCAGCTCGGCGCCATCATCCGCGGCCTCAACCACGACGGCACCACCATCCTGCTGGTCGAGCAGAACGCCCGCATGGCGCTGCGCCTTGCCCACCGCGCCTACGTGATGGCGACCGGCCGCATCGCGCGCACCGGCACCGGCGCGGAATTGTTGAACGACCCCGCCGTCCATGAAACCTATCTCGGAGGATCGATCGCGTGAGCAATCGTGTCGACGCCCTGATCCGCCAGGCCACCCGGCAGCCCGACAAGGCCGCGCTGATCTTCGAAGACCAGACTTTTACCTACGCCGACCTGCTGCGCGAGGTGCGTTCTCGCGCAGCTGGTCTCGCACAGGCGGGGATCCGGCGCGGCCAGAAGATCGGCCTCATGCTCGAAACCGCGCCCGAGTTCATCCTGCTTGAACACGCCGCCTTCATGCTCGGCGTGGTCGTCGTGCCGATGAACATGCATTACCGCAGCAACGAGGTCGAACATGTGCTCGGCACCTGCGACGTCGAGTTCCTCGTAATCGAGGCTGCTTTCGCAGACCGCCTGGCCGCCGATCTGCACACCCGCTGCCCGGCGTTGGCGGCGATCTTAGTGCAAGGCACGCCGCCCGCCCCGCTGGCGCTGCCGATGCGTGACGCGGCAGTTCTGCGAGGCGATCCCGCCGCCTGCCCGCCGCCCGCCGACCTCGACGACGATGACCTGGCGCTGATGCTCTACACCAGCGCGACTACCGGGAAAGCCAAGGGCGTGATGCTAAGCCTCGGCAACCTGTCGTCGAACTACGATCGCACACCGGAATGGCTGGGCCTGCAACCCGACGAGGTCATCCTGTGTTCCTTGCCGCTCTACAACACGTTTGCCCTCAACCAGTGTATCAACGCGCTGGTCTTCCTCGGCGCCACCATGGTGCTGCTGCGCCGGTTCGATGCGGTGGCCTGCATGGCCGCGATCCAGCGTCACCGCTGCACGTTCTTCCCGGCGGTGCCGACCATGTTGCAGAAAGTGTTCAACCATCCGGAGGCACCGGATTACGATTTGACCTCGCTGCGTCGCATCGTCACCGGCGGCGCGCCGGTTCCAGCCCCTGTGCTCGCCCTCGTGCACGCGTTCGCCGGCACCCAGATCACCGTCATCACCGGCTACGGCCTCACCGAGGCGACCGCGCTCAATACCATCCACGATGTCCGGCTCGGTGCGGATGGCCAGTTGCACCGGCCGAAATCGGTCGGCCGCGCGCTGCCCGGCATCGATATCGCCATCCAGGATGAGGCTGGCAACGAAGTCCCGTTCGGCACCATTGGCGAAATTTGCATCAAGGGCGCCTGCGTTATGAAAGGTTATTACAAACTGCCCGAAATGACCGCCGAAGCCATCCGCGACGGCTGGCTGCACACCGGCGACCTTGGCCAGATGGAACCCGACGGGCATTTCGCTGTGGTCGACCGCAAGAAGGACCTCATCATCCGCGGCGGCCAGAACATCTACCCGGCCGACATCGAGGAGGCGCTGTACACCCATCCGGCCGTCGCCGAGGCGGCGGTGATCGCCGAACCCGATGACCTCATGGGCGAAGTTCCAAAAGCCTATGTCGCGCTGAAGCCCGGCGCATCGGCCACGCCCGAAGCGCTGCTGGCGCACAGCCGCACGCTGCTGGCCTCCTACAAGGTGCCGGCCACACTGCAAATTCTTGCTGAGCTGCCGAAGGGGCCGACCGGAAAAATCCTCCGCCGCAGCCTGCGCAGTGACACATGAGCAACGACACGTCCAACAAAAAGGGATCAACACAATGAATCGCGACCTCCGAATCACCCGGCGCAGCACCTTGCTCGCGCTGCCGGCGCTTGCCGCCTTCCGCGGCGCCCGCGCCCAGACCGGGAAAGTCTTGAAACTCGGCGCCATCTGCACCGTCACCGGCCCGAACGCCTCGATCGGCCGCGAGGGCCTGTCAGGCCTCGAATATGGCGTCAAGGCGATCAATGCCGCCGGCGGCTGGAAAATCGGCGCCGACACGTACACGCTCGCGCTCGTCAACGTCGATGACGAATCCAAAGCGGAACGCGCGGTCGCCGCCGCCGAACAGTTGATCGGCTCGGAAAAAGTGCCCGTCATCTTCACGCCCCCGGCCAGCACCGCCACGTTGGCCATGCTGCCGACGATCGAGAAGAACAAGGTCGTGGCGATGAGCTACGTCGCTTCCGCCCCCGCCGTCACCGGCCCCGAATTCAGCTACAGCTTCCGCAGCACCCTCAGCGCGCTCGACAACGTCAACCCCTCGATCGACTTTCTGGTCAAGGAACAAGGCGTCAAATCGATCGCTTATCTCGGTCGCAACGACGACTGGGGCCGCAGCGCCGGCAAGGCGCTCGTTGCCCGTGCCGAACAGCTCGGCGCCAAGGTCGTAGTGGAGGAATACTTCGACACCAAGACCACCGACTTCTTCAGCCTGCTCACCAAGGTGCGCGGCGCCAGCCCCGACGCGGTGGTCGCCGCCACCTTCGTCGAGGATGGCGTACCGCTGATGAAGCAGTACCGCGAAATCCGCTTGAAGCCGATCCTGCTCAGCGTCGCCGTGATCTGGTCCTCGCCCGTGTTCCTCAACGCCGCCGGAAAAACCGCCGAGGGCGTCTACATCGCCACCGGACCACGCACCACTGGCACCGCCGCGGTGGAGCAAGTCAGCGGTGACTTCCAAAAGATCGACGGCCACGTGCCGCTGCCCTACGAGCTCACCGCCTACGACGCGCTGATGATCGTGCTCGAAGGCATGAAGTCCGCCGGCTCGACCGACCCGACCGCGTTGCGCGATGCGCTCAGGAAACTCGACTACAAGGGCGTGCTGCAGCAATACACCTTCGCCGGCAAGAACCAGTCCGCCGTCGACATCAACATCAACAAAATCACCGACGGTCGCGTGGTCCCCATATCCGCCATCCGTACCTGACAGAAAGGCGCGGGATGGGCGGTGCTCCCTGCGTTCCCCCATGCAATTCGAAACACTCCTCTACGCCGTGGACGATGGTGTCGCCACGTTGACCTTGAACCGCCCACAGGCGCTCAACGCCTTCAGCACCGCCATGCAACGCGAACTGGCGATGCTGATCCCGATGATTGCATCGGATGGTGCAGTCCGCTGCGTCATCCTCACCGGCGCCGGGCGCGCATTCTGTGCCGGCGGCGATATCAACGACATGGACGGCGCCGATCCTTCGCCGCTCGCCGGCCGCAACCGGCTGCGTACCATGCTGCACGGCGTGTTCGCGCCGCTCATCCGCATGGAGACGCCGGTAATCGCCGCGGTGAACGGTGCCGCCGTCGGCGCCGGCTTCAACCTCGCCCTCGCCGCCGACATCGCTCTGGTCGACGAGGCCGCTACGATGAGCCAGATTTTCGTCCAAGTCGGCCTGGTACCCGACACCGGCGGCCTCTATTTGCTCACCCGCCTAATCGGTCTCAACCGCGCTAAGGAACTTTGCTTCACGGGCCGCAAGCTGACTGGGCGCGAGGCTGAAGAACTTGGGCTGGTCAATCGCGCCCTGCCGGCCGCCGAGCTCATGCCCGCCGCCCACGCACTCGCGCGCCGGATCGCCGATGGCCCGGCCGCCGCGATCGGCATGACCAAGAGTTTGCTGAACCTTTCCGCCACTGCTTCGCTCGACGAGATGATGGAGTTCGAAGCCTACGCACAGGCCGTTGCTCTTAGTACCAGCGACCACCGGGAAGGCGTGCAGGCATTCCGCGAAAAGCGGCGGGCCGTGTTCTCTCGGTAAGTGAAGAGGTTCTTTTTTGAAGAAAAGAACCAAAAAACTTTTACCTGTAAGGAGAAACTCGGATGGATTTTCGGTACTCCCCTGAGGAAGAAGGCTTCCGTAGCGCCATTCGTGACTGGCTGCACGCCAATTTGCCGCCGGGATGGGGTACCACGTTTCGCGAACCGGAAGACGAGGCCGCGCGTTTCGCCTTCCGCCTAGATTGGGAACACAAGCTCCATGCGGCCGGCTGGAGCGGCGTTGCCTGGCCCCGCGAACACGGCGGCCGCGGCGCAACCCTCGTCGAGCAGGCAATCCTCCAGGAAGAACTCGCCCGCGCCAACGCGCCTGAAAGCGTCAACATTATCGGCCGCAACCTCACCGCACCGACCTTGATGGAACACGGTACCGCCGCACAGAAGCAACGCTTCCTGCCAAAGATCCTTTCCAGCGAAGAAATTTGGTGCCAGGGGTTTTCCGAGCCCAACAGCGGATCTGACCTCGCATCCGCCCGCTGCCGCGCGACCATCGACGGGGATCACTTCCTTATCAACGGCCAGAAGATCTGGACCAGCTTCGCGCAATACGCCCATTGGTGTTTCGTCCTCGCACGCACCAACCCGACCGCACCGAAACACCACGGCCTCAGCTTCATTCTCGTCGACATGCGCTCGCCCGGCATCACCATCCGCCCATTGGTGCAGATCACTGGCGACACCGAATTCAGCGAGGTCTTCTTCGACGATGTCCGCGTCCCGCGCGAAAACCTCGTCGGCGGACTCGACCGCGGCTGGCGCATCGCCATGACCACGCTCACCTACGAGCGCGGCCCCGAGGAAGCCCTCCCGCGTCAGGTCCGCTTCCGTCGCGATCTCGACGCCATCCTCGAACGCGCGGCCGCCACGCGCAGCGACGGCAGCCGCGTCGCCGACGATGCCGCCATCCGGCAAAAGCTCGCGGCCAGCTATATCGATCTCGAACTGATGCGCCTTGGCGGTTTGCGCAGCTTCAGCCGCGTCATCAAAGGCGAAACGATCGGCCCTGAAGCCTCGCTGAACAAACTTTATTGGAGCCACATGTACCAGCGCATGACCGAGGTCGCGATGGAAGTGGAAGGCAGTTCCGGCGCCCTGCTGCCCGGCGACGCGGACGCGCCGCTCGACGGCGCGCTGCCCTACAAATTCCTGCAGTCCCGCGCCATGACTATCTATTCCGGCAGCTCGGAAATCCAACGCAACATCATCGCCGAGCGCGTGCTCGGCCTGCCGCGATAGGAGGATTCGATGAACTTCGATTTCATCGAGGACCAGTACCTCCTGCGCGACAGTGTGCGCGCCTTCCTCGCCGATCATTGGGACACCAAAAAGCTGCGCGCCGCCGGCGGACGCTTCAGCGCCGATTTATGGCAGGGTCTGACCGGCCTCGGCCTGCAGACCCTGCTGGTGCCCGAGCAGCATGATGGCTCCGGCCTCGGGTTGGTGGACAGCGTCCTCGCCTTCGAGGAATTCGGCCGCGCCCTGGTACCAGGCCCGGTGCGCGACACCATCCTGATCAGCGAAGTCATCGCCCGCTTCGGCACGCCGGCGCAGTGCGCGGCGTTGTTGCCGGCCATCGCTGCGGGCACCGCGCGCGTTGCCTTCGCCCATGCCGAACCCGGCGCCGGCCATCGCACAGAACCGACCGGCGTAACCGCCACTTCCGATGGCTCCGCGTGGCGCCTGCACGGTCGCAAGATCCTGGTGCCGGCGGCCGACGCTGCCACCGTCCTCGCGATCTCCGCCCGTCTCCCCGACGGCCGCGCCGCGCTCTTCCTCTGCGACCTGCCCGCCCAGGGCGTCACGCTCACGCGCAACATCGCCGTCGACGCCGACAGCATGCCCTGCCGCGTCGATCTCAATGCCGCGCCCGCCGCCGTACTCGGCGTTGATGCACTTTCCCGCCTCTTGGAAACGAGTGCCATAGCCGCTGCCGCCGAAATGATCGGCATCGCCGGCGCGGCGCTCGACTTGGCCGTCGCCTACGCCAAGCAGCGCACCCAGTTCGACCGTCCCATCGGTTCATTCCAGGCGATCAAGCACCGTTGCGCGGATATGCTGGTCGCGCTGGAAGCGGCGCGACCGTCGGCTTACTACGCCGCCTGGGCCGCGACCGAGGACGCACCCGACCAACCGCTCGCCGTATCAGTCGCCAAAGCCGCTGCCGGGGATGCCTGTCGCTTCGTCTGCAACGAATGCCTGCAGATCCATGGCGGCGTCGGCTTCACCTGGGAATTCGACGTGCATCTGTACATGAAGCGCGGCAAATTTCTGGAATACAGTTTTGGCGACGCGACCTGGCATCGTGAGCGCGTTGCCGCCCTCGTGCTCCCCGCCAGGGCGGCATGAATCAAATGCAGGCGATGGTGCTCACCCGCTTCGGCGGGCCCGGCGTGCTGGAATGCCACACGGTGGAACGCCCGGTCCCGCGCACCGACCAGATGCTGGTACGGGTCGCCGCTTGCGGCGTCTGCGGGCACGACCTGTTGAACCGCCAAGGGTACTTCCCGGAAACCAAACCGCCCTGCGTCATGGGTCATGAAATTGCCAGTACGGTCGAAACCGTCGGCGAACTGGTTCGCGGCTTCGGTCCTGGCGACTGCGTGGCGCTGACGCAGCGCACCCCTGCGGTGTCTGCCGTGCGTGCCGCGCCGGTCCGGATAATCTCTGCCGCAACGAACCGAACTTCTACGGTGAGGGCATCTCGGGCGGATACGGGGAGTTCGTCGTTGCAAGCCCGCGCAACGCCGTTCCGGTACCGCTAGGCATCGATCTGAATACCGCCGTATCTGCTCAACCCGGCTGAATGGCCGATTCTCCATCTAGGACTGCGAGAATCGCTTGATCCATATCCTTTCCTCGTCGCGCTGCCGTTCCAATGACGGATCGCACTCCAGCGAACGGGTCGGCACCCCAGGTAGAACGGAAGCCACCTCTGACTTTGCGGTATGTGGCTGCAGGCCGCGGCTCTGGTGCAATTTAAATAACTCTTCCGCGGAGTCGGATTCTCGTTCCTAATACGGAATCATAATACATTAATTTAATTGGTCTATTACGTTCCGTATCACGTTGTATTTTAGACTTCGTGGGAAAACCGCTTAATTTGCACCAGAACCGAAGCAAGATGCTCAACCTTGCTGGCCACTGATGTAACACTGAAGTTGCTCGATGACGAAATTTTGTTCGGAGATGATGTCTTTCACCAAATCCCCGATCGAGATGAGACCGATCAGCTTGCCGTCATCCAGGACGGGAAGATGACGCAACCGCTTTTCCGTCATCAACGCCATACA
>DASRQX010000185.1:0-15887 GCA_035696165.1 Acetobacteraceae bacterium
AGGCCTGATCCGGTTCGCGCCACCAATGGATCGCCTGCGGTGCATCGGGATCAATCAGGACAATATGAGCCAAACCGGGAACGGTTGTGTATTCATCCGGTTTGTCAAACATATCGAAGGTACGGGTTGTTGGCGACAGAACCTCAAGGACGAGCCTGGGTGCGTCGACCGCCAAGGCGTCGGGATCGAAGTGTCCGCAATCAACGCCGACGTCAGGCCTGCGCGTGTTGCCGTTGGGAATGCGGACCGCGCTGTCGTCGGTGAACGGCTGGCAGGGATTGTCGTCCAATTGATTGCCTAGCGCTCTGATGGCGTTGATGACAACGCGGTCGTGCGCACGCCTCGCGCCGACCATGGCGACCGGCACGCCATCCACCAGCTCGTAATTGGCATCCTGGAACTGGCACCATTCCAGGAACTGATCCTGTGACATTCCGCGTACGGCGCGCTCGCTCATGCTGGCCTGCCTCTGCTGCTGCCTTTCCTGGCACATTTGGCCCCCGCACTCCTACTCCGCCGCCATCATCGCGCCTGCGGAGCGAGGCGCTATTTGGCTCCGACGGTGACGATGTGCGCGGCAAAGGCGCTGCCGGGTAAGGTGGCGCCGTGGCGAATGGCGGTCGACCGTATTACACGCTGACGCGCGGCGCCCGGTTCGACCCGGCGGTCTGGTCCACCCCACCGGGGATGCCATGAAGCGCGTCATTTTCTCGGCCGACGATTTCGGGCTGACCGAGCGGGTCAACGAAGCGGTGGAACTGGCGCACCGCGACGGCGCGCTGACCAGCGCCAGCCTGATGGTCGCCGGGCCGGCGGCGGTGGACGCGGTGCGCCGTGCGTGGGCGCTGCCGGGCTTGCGCGTCGGGCTTCACCTGGTGGTGATCGAGGGTCCCGCGGTGCTGCCGCCCGCGGAAATCCCTGACCTTGTCGATGCGCGGGGGCAGTTTCCCTCCGATCAGCTTCGCCTGGGAATCAACTATTTCTTCCGCCCGCGCGTCCGCCGCCAGCTCGCCGCCGAGATCCGCGCGCAGTTCGCCGCCTTCGCCGCCACCGGGCTGACGCTGGACCACGCCAATGCACACAAGCACATGCACCTGCATCCGACAGTCGGGCGGATGATGGTCGGGATCGGGCGGGAATTCGGCCTGCCGGCAATCCGCATCCCGGCCGAACCGCCCGCGGTACTGGCTGCCTGCGGCACGCGGGTCGGGCTGGGCGGTCGCGCGCTCTATCACTGGACCGGACTGCTGCGCCGCCAGGCGCGCGCGGCCGGGCTGGCGACCAACGACCACTGTTTCGGCCTGGCGTGGAGCGGCCACATGACGACGGAGCGACTGTCCCGCTTGCTGGCCGTACTGCCGGACGGTACCAGCGAGATTTATTTCCATCCTGCCACGGCGCGCGACGCAAAACTGCGCCTGCTGATGCCGGACTACGAGCACGAGGCAGAGTTGGCCGCGCTGCTGGAATCGGGCCACCGGGCCAACCCGTCGCGCCAGTAGTACTACCCGTTCCGTCATCCACGTCGGGAGGTGTGACGGCAACCCGCCAGCTTGGTCAGAGGTGAGGGCTGCCCGAAATCTCCCACCGTCACGATAGGAAATAAAGCTTGACAAACGTGGCAAAATATGTCATGCATAACAAATCGGGATTTTCCACATGTATCACGGCACGACCCGTCACGGCCGGCGAAGGCCGGCCGTGACGGGGGTGGCCAGCGTACGTCAATCGTTTCGGACGCTGGTATAATACGCCCTGCCTTCATCTTGTAAACATCAAGATGAGTGATAGTCGCGTTGACCCCTTCTCGCATTACACGACGTTCCTGACTGCTCGCCATGTTCAGTGCTGAGTTTGGCATCCCTGTACAGGCTTACGTCCGAAGGAAGCCTCTCGTGCCATTTCCGCATTTATGTGACGAGAATCCCGCCGGCCTGCGCGCGCAATAGCATTATGGACATCGGGATCATTCGCCTGCGCGGCGAGATAACGGCGCGCACCCCAAAGGCGCGATCTCGAAGATCACGGGACCCAATCCGAAGCCTCAATTTCCGCCGGTTGAGCCAAACGATCATTCTACTACCGCAAGGACGCCACACGTGACATCGAATCCGCCAGACATCGTCGCGCTCCAGACTATCTCGCAACTCAAGAACACTTCGAGTCGATAATCGAGTCTAACGATCGTCGTTACACGTTGCGTGATGAATACCAGAAAGAAGCGGTGCAGGTTGCGCTCGAGTCCAACGATCGACGCTTGCACGCAATGAACGAGTTCCGTGCTTCGCTGGCGGATCAGGCCGCCCGTTTGATCACGCGAGATGAATCCGAGGCCGCCCGCGCCATCCTCGCCGATAAGGTCGACGGCAAGGCCAAGGCGATGAACGTCCGGCTCGAGGCCGAGTTGCGGCCGGTCCACACCAGGCTGAACGAAGTCGGGCGCCCCAATTGGGCATCGCTGGCCTCGCTCATATCGATCTCGTTTGTCCTGATCGCGGGTATTTGGCTGGTGATCGGGCTCAAAATCGATTCCAGCCTGCTGGCGGCTTCGGTCGCGGTGGAAAACATCAAAGTCGCCGACGCCACCGTGGCTGAGACGGTGCGAAACACCGCCGTGGCCTCGAGCGCCTCAACACAGGCGGACATGTTGAGCAGGGACGATCGGTCGCAGATCAACGGGCGGATGCAGGTCGTCAAGGGGCTGGTGGCGTCCGGGAACGCCGACCGCCGCGCCGCCGACGCGAGAACGGCGGCGCAATTGATCGAGATCGAGACGCAGTTCAAGTCCGCGTCGGTGGTGATCAATATCGAGAAGGATGAAACCCAGCGGTTGTTGGCGGTGCTGTGGGAGAAGGTGTTTCCGGGGGCAACGCTGCCGCCGGCGGATTATCGGCCGAACTTGTACCGGGACAATTAGCCCCGCTGATCGCGTAGCGCGCAGGCCAACAAGCAGCGTCGCTGGACGGTTTGTCGCAAGTTGCATCGCGAGCCTGCCCGATCCGACAGTACGGCCGCCGGCGGCGTCCTATAGAATCGCCCGCTCCACCAACGGCCGCCCTTCGACCAGCCGCTCACAACCCAGCGGCGACAGGTCCAGGCTGGTGTAGCCACCCTCGCCGATCAGCTCCGCAACACCGCGCCCGGTGGCCGGGGAGTGCTGGATACCGTGGCCGCTGAAGCCGGTGGCGTGGATCAGGTTCGGCGCCCCCGGGTGTGGGCCGACGATGCCGTTGTGGTCGAACAGGTTCATCTCGTAGTAACCGGCCCACGAACTGGCCAGCTTTAGCTCCTCCAGCGCCGGGATGCGCTCGGCCAGCACCGGCCATATCATGTCGTGGAACATCGTCTCATCGACCTCCAGCGGCGGCTCGTCGGGGTCCGGCTCGTCTGGACCAGGTGAGCGGCAGCACAGGTAGAAGGCACCTTCCGGGCGCATGCAGATGCCGGATGGGTCGATCACCATCGGGCAGCCGGGCAGCGGGGTACGGCAGGCGACCACGAACACCATGCGCTTGCGCGGGCGCACCGGCAGGTCGATGCCCGCCCAGCCCGCGACACGCGCCGACCACGGGCCGGCGGCGTTCACCGCCACGTCGCACGCCAACTCCACCCCATCGGCCAGGCGCACGCCGGTAACCCGCTCGCCGGCGCGGATCAAGTCCACCGCCTCCTTCGCCACATACGTCACGCCGAGTGCGCGGGCCTTTCGACGGAATGCGGCCAGCAGAGCCGGGCCGTCGAACCAACCCTCGCCCGACAGGCCGAAGGACGCGGCGGCGACACCGTCGGTGGTGATCCAGGGGAAGCGGGCGGTGATTTCCCCCGGCGAGAGCAGCGCGACATCGGCACCTTCGGCGCGCTGCACCGCGTGGTTCTCCCGCAGCGTCTCCAGACCGCCGGCCGAGGCCATGAACAGGTAGCCGCTGTGCCGCAGGCCGAGCGCGGGCTGGTCGCCGTCCACCTCCAGGCGCTCGCCCCCGGTGCGCAGAAACTCGAAGCCGAAGCGCGACATGGCAATGTTGAGCGGCGTGGAGAACTGCTGGCGGATCGAGCTGGCCGACAGCGACGACGACGCTATGCGGTAGGTCGGATCGCGCTCGACCACGGTGATATCGCCGTGGAAGGCCGGATGGCTGGCCAGATGATAGGCAATCGAACTGCCGACCGCGCCGCCGCCGATGATCGCGATTTTTCGCATGGGCCCCCAGGACTGCGATTGGGACTTCGAGTGGACTGGGACTATGTCGCGGGACACAACCGCTGGCCAGCGCGAAGCGGACTTGCGCCAGTATGCTCTGGTCATGGCGCCCGTGCCCGGCTATCCGTCCGCCAACGAGGGCAGAAGGCGCTGATCATGACGAAGACTGACATCGACCGGGTGCAGGCCTATCTGCGGCGGATCCTTGGCTCCGACCGCATCAACGTGGTGGAGCCGCCGCGGGCGGGATTGTCGGTGGAGATCGCGGTGAACGACGAAGTGATCGGCACCGTGCATCGCGACACCGACGACGGGGAGGTCTCCTATTCGGTGCATCTGACGATCCTGGAGGAGGATCTGCCGCCCCCGCCGAAGCCAGCCTCGGTGACACCGCTGCGCAGTGGGCGCCCGCCGCGCTAGCCCATCCCGAGAGACCCCGGCGTCAGGCGGCGTCGGGCATCGCGCGCACCTGCTGCACGAACGCCGCGACATCGGCGACGAAGAGGTCGGGCTGCTCCAGCGCGGCAAAATGGCCGCCGCGATCGTGCTCGGTGAAGCGCTCCAGCCGATAGGTCTTTTCCAGCAGACCGCGCGGCGGCAACGGGCGGATCTCGCGCGGCAGGCTGAGGTAACCGGTCGGAACCTCGATCCGCGTGCCCGCGGGCAATACCCGCACAACCTCGTCCTGCACTGCGCGGTAGATCCAGGTGGCCGTCGCAAAACTGCCGGTCGCCACATAGAACATCAGATTGGTCAGCAGCGCGTCACGGCTGAACACGTCGGTCAGCGGCTGCTCCGCGCCGGCACTGCTCCGGTCAGACCAGGCGTGGAATTTGTCGATGATCCACGCCGCCACACCGACCGGATTGTCCTGCATGGCATAGGCCAGGGTCTGCGGACGCGTGCGGTGCGTCTCGGCATAGGCGCGACCGTCGCGCAGGAACGGTTCACAACGGACCTCGTAGGCACGTTCCGCTTCGGTTTCCGCCGGCCCCTCGACGCGCGCGCCAAGCATATTGATGTGGATCGCCGCGCAGCCGCCGCCCTTGGCGACGGGGTGGTGAAGCCCGGCCATCGCCGAGACCATCGATCCCCAGTCACCGCCTTGAGCGATGTAGCGCCGGTAGCCCAGGGTCTCTCGCAGCAACGTGTCCCACAGCCGGGCGATCCGCCGTGGCCCGATCGGCGCCGCCGGCCGGCCGGAGAAGCCGAAGCCGGGCAATGCGGGCACCACGACGTCGATTCCGTCCGCCGCCGTGCCGCCGAACCGCCCAGGGTGCGCCAGCCGGTCGATCACGCCCAGGAACTCGACGATCGACCCGGGCCAGCCATGCGTCAGCACCAGCGCCACGTCGTGCACGCCCGAGCCGCGTTCATGCAGGACGTGGATGGCGTGGCCGTCGATCTCGACCATCAGCTGCGGGAAGCGGTTGATCGCCGCTTCCTGCGCGCGCCAGTCGAAGCCGTCGGCCCAAAAGCCACAGAGCTCGCGCAGGAAGCCCGGGTCGGCACCGGCAGACCAGGGATCGCCATGCTCGACCAGCGTCGGCATTGCGTCCCAGGCGAAGCCGCGTAACTGCCGACGGATCGCGTCGATCCGCGCCTCGGGCACGTCGATCCGGAACTGTGTTGCATCACCCATGTTGGACAGCCCCCGTCCCAAGAATCGCCGGCGTTTGATCAGGCCGGCCGCGCGGATCGTAGCACGGTGTATAATCGCGTGGTTGCCGATGCGGTCGGTTGGCAGTGTCTCCGTTTGAAACTGGCTGTGGCCCGCACCCCCGGCCGGCCACCCATGCGAATATCCTGTCGTTGGGTGGCCGGACGGAGGTGCGGGCCGGTGCCGGTTTCAAACTGAGACACTACCGGCCGGTTCGTCTGGCGACAGTTTTCGCGGAAGGGCGGCATGGATCATACTGTCAGCACGCGTCGTTTTGGGGATGGAGGCACCGATGATCAAACCGCCCAGTACGTATCCGGACCTTGCCGATCCGCAGGCTCGGCCGCGCTACACCGGCATTCCGACATTCTTCCGCACTCCCCAAGCCGACAATCTGACCGAGGTCGATATCGGTCTGATTGGCGTGCCGTATGACGGGGGCGTGACCAACCGCTCCGGCGCCCGCCACGGGCCTCGCGCGGTGCGCGACCAATCGAGCCTGATGCGACGCCTGAACGCCGCGACCGGCGTTGCCCCCTTCGCGGACGTGCAGGTCCGCGATCTCGGCGATTGCTGGATAGAGCGCCCGTTCGCCCTCGAAGGCGCGCATGACGAGATCGGGTCGTTCTATAAAAGCATCGTTGCAGCGGGTGTGACCCCGGTCAGCGTCGGCGGCGATCATTCGGTCACCCTGCCGATCCTGCGCGCCGTCGGCGCCGCGCGGCCGGTGGGGATGATCCACATCGACGCCCACTGCGACACCGGCGACGACTACCTCGGCTCGCGCTTCCACCACGGCGCGCCATTCCGCCGCGCGGTGGAAGAAGGTGTGCTGGATCCGACCCGGGTGATCCAGATCGGGATCCGCGGCACCACCAACGATCCAGACATGTGGGGCTTCTCGCGCGACAGCGGCATGCGTGTGCTCAGCATGGACGAGTTCCACGACCAGGGCTGGCGCTTCGCCGCGGCCGAGGCGCGGCGGATCGCCGGAACCGGCCCGACCTACCTGTCGTTCGACATCGACGGCCTCGATCCATCGCAGGCCCCCGGCACCGGCACGCCGGAAGCCGGCGGCATCACGGCGCTGGAGGCGCTGCGCCTGCTGCGCGAACTGCGCGGGATCGACTTCCTCGGCGGAGACCTGGTCGAAGTTGCGCCGCCGTTCGACGTGGGCGGCCTGACCGCGTTCAACGGTGCGTCAATCCTGTTCGAGATCCTCTGCCTGGTGGTCGAAGCCTGGCAACGCCGGCGCGACGACGAGTTGCGATAGGGCGGGTTTGGGAACGGCGCTCAGATCCGTGGCGGGCGGATTTCCCGGCGTCCAACGGCGACTTTGATCAGCCACGCCGCCACAGCCGCAACGACGGTCTTGGCGGGCCGATCAGCAGCACGCTGATCGGTCTTGGCCTCGACTTCCATTTCACCTGTGGGAGCACGGTGGCTCTGCCCATTAGCCTCTCGTGAGCCGATCCCGACGTTCACCACACGAACGTCGGGACCGGACCACAAAATCAACGACTTGTGCGAAAAATCTACCGGCTCTTTCCGTCAGATTTGATCCACTAGTGCTGATACTTCAACGAAATGGCACCGATGCCGACCGCCAGGTTGATGCCCTTGTCCCCCTCGATACTGATGGGCTGCAAAGAGATCGACTTGGTCGAGCCGCCGATCAGCACATTGGCATTCGCGCCGACGCCGGCGGACGCGCCCGCCGTGAGGCCGCCGTAATCCCCGTTCAACGCGCCGGCCTTCAGGTCGGTGCTCGGAGCGAACACGGCCCAGAGAATGACACCGCTTTGCTGATAGCCGATATCCACACCGAATTTCGAAATCTTACCGGCGTAGTTTTCGGTCCGTCCGCCGCCTGTGTAGACGCAACGCAGGTCGCGGGTGGATCCGAAGACGAAGCCCCATCCGCTGGACACGTGGCAGTTCAACATACCGGTCTTCACCGTGGTGTCCGCCGCGTGCGCTGGCGCCAACAGAGCGAGCGCACTGAGGGCCAGACCGGCTACGGCAGAATTTCTAAACATTCGACATGCTCCTGTTGGTGCGCGCTTCGGGCGCCAAAAAGTTGACGACGACGTGATTGTCTTCGTTGCTGTTGGTGGTTTCACGAACGACTTCATAGGGCCAAGCGCATCTCCCTCTGGCGCTTGAGCTATGCCTTGTCAATCTCCAGCCGTGCTCATGATTGTCACGCCGGTGAGGCGATGGATTGGCGCGTCGATTATCTCACCGAGTGCGCACCCGGCGGATCATGGCCGGGGGCGTGGCTTTTTCCGCCACTCAGCCACTATGGCGGCAAAGCCTTATCCTGGCCGGTCGGCGGCCAGCAGCAGGAAGGGTGGGCGGCGGCGCTCGTCCCGCCACTCGGGATGCTCGGCCAGCGCGGCGAGTTCGGCCTCCGGCTCTTCCAGGCGTGCCAGTACTAGCCCGGTGTCGAGCAGGGCGTTCACATAGCTTTCGACCGAGCGGTGGTATTTGACGACGCCGTCGACGAACCATTTTGTCCGCCGCTCGCCTTCGTCGCGATAGCGGTCTACTGGCCAGTGCAGCCGAGTTCCGTCCGCGCCGGCAAACCAGTCGCTGGTGCCGTTCGCAGTAAAGATCGGATGCTCTACCGAGAAGGCGAATCGGCCGCCCGGCACCAGGCACGTTGCAACGCGGCGCACGAGGCGCGGGTAGTCGGCAATGTAGTGCAGCGCCAGCGACGACACGACGAGATCGAATGATTCCGCCTCCGGCTCGAAGTCTTCTAGCGAGGCACGGATGTAGCTGATACCTGCGTCATCGGTGTGTGCCCGGGCCTCCTGCAACATGCGTTCGGACAGGTCCACGCCGGTCACCTGGCTGGCGCCACGGGCACGGGCCTCGCGGGCGAAGTACCCCAGGCCGCAGCCAAGATCGAGCACGCTCTTGTCCTGCAGCGAGGGCAGCAGCCGCTGGAAGGCGGGCCATTCGAACACCACGCCCAACCCCGAGCGGGAGCGGGGTATTTGCGTGTAGCCGGCGAAGAACGCCGGGTCGTCGTAGATGTTCTGGGCGTTCATTTCTGTGTGACCTTGGGCCTGGGTGACGTTGGGCCTGGGTGACGTTGGGCTCGATGATCGCGGGCTGATGATCTTCGGCGTGATGTCTTGGCGAGAATCTTTTGGCGCGGCAAGGGTTGCGCTACCACCTGCGAGCGTTTGAGAAATCCAGGCTAGCCCAATCCGTAGAGTTTCGCCGCATTGTCGTGGAACAGCATGCGCTTGCGCGCCTCCGGCAACTGCACCCTGAAGGCGTGCCTCGGATCGTCGAAATCCCAGTGCGGATAATCGGTCGAAAACAGCACGCGGTCCCAGCCGATCTGCTCGAACGTCAGCAGGAGATCATCCGGCTCCTCCGGCTCTTCCATCGGCTACGTCGTGAAATACAGGTTCTGCCGCATGTATTCGGACGGTGGGCGCCTGGCATGTGGCACTTCATCACGCATGCGCGACCACAGCCGGTCGAGGCGCCAGCCCAGCGACGGCCCCCACGCGAACCCGCCCTCGACCAGCACGACCTGCACCCTTGGATAACGTTCGAACACACCTTCCAGCACCATGCTGGCGACTTGCGCCTGCATGCCATGGATCAGGTCGTAACGCGCCTCGTTGTAGAAGGACGGCCAGCCGGCGCCGGTCCGCGGATGGCCCGAGGACCCGCCGACATGCATGCCGATCGGCAGCCCGACACGTTGCGCGGCCTCGAAGATCGGCCAGTAGCGTTTGCGGCCGATCGGCTCACTGGTGCTGGACCCAAGCTGGATCTGCGCGAAACCCGGATTGCCGGCGTGACGCTCGATTTCGGCCACCGCGGCAGCGGCGTCGTCTTGCGGGATCTGGATCGATGCCTTCACGCGATTCTCTTTGGAAACGAATTCCGCAAGCTGCCATTCGTTGATCGCGCTACACGGCGCCGCGCTCAGCTCCAGGTTGCGCGACGAGCTGCCGCCGAACAACGGCAGCAGCACGCCATGGCCGATATTGTTGCGGTCGAGATGCTGATGACACATGAAAACGAGATCGGAGCCCGGCAGCCCACCGCCGGGCGGCCAGGCATCCCGGCGCGAGGCGTTTGGCGAATACAGCGGATAGGCGCCGGTGCTGGCGTGCGGGCCGTGCAAGGAGCCGCCATAGGCGGCGATATGCTGCTGCCAGCGCAGCGGCAAATAGGGGTACAGGGCCGTCGCGGATTTCGGGTAGGGGTGGATGTCGCAGTCGAAGATTCCAAGCCCGGCGATAATCCCGGGCCCGGCTTCCGGTTCGGGCCGGCGGTCGAGTGACGTGGTGGCCGAGTTCATGCGATAACGTCCCTCAATCGCGGAAAAGTCTGCAACGGATTGTCCAGCAGAATCCTCTGCCGCAGGCGGGCCGGCAGTCCGGGCGCCAGGACCTTGTCGCCGTCAAACTGCCAGTGTGGGTAATCCGTCGCGAACAGCAGCATGTCATCGCTGCCGAGCCGGTCGATGATGCGTCCGAGCTGCGCCGGATCCGCGGGTGCGTCGATCGGCTGCACGGTCAGGCGGACATGCTCGCGCAGCAGCGCCGACGGCGGCTGCGTCACCCAGGGCACCTCGCCCCGCACGCCCCGCCAGGTCTTGTCGGAGCGCCACATGAAGCCGGGCAGCCAGGTCACGCCGGATTCCATCAGCACCACGCGAAGCCGGGGAAATTTCCCGAAAATGCCCTCGGAGATCAGGCTTTGCAGTTGGCTCGCGAACAAGTTGGAGTTGGCGGCGTCGTCCTGCAGGTAACGCGTCGGCCAGCCGTTCGGGGTCGTCGGGTGGCGATACATGGTGCCGGCATGGATGCCGATGGGCAGGCCAAGGCGCTCGGCGGCGCGGTAGATCGGCCAGTAATAGCGCCGGCCCAGCATCATCTCGCCCGAGGCCAGCAACAGCACCTGGACGAAGCGGTGGTCCCTGGCGCGGTCCTCGATTTCCTCCGCGGCGAGTTCCGGGCTCTGGGCGGATACCACGATGGAAGCGCGCAGCCTTGGCTCAGCGTCCTGCCATTCCCTGGCGATCCAGTCAGTCGTTCACGGCACGGCAGACAACCGCCCCCATCGTCTCACTGAGCGCCACCCGCCCGCCATACAGCGGATTGCAGATGGCCAGGCGGATGCCAAACGCATCGAGCGCCTGGGAGCGCAGCATGGCGATATCGATGCCGGGCTTGCCCTTCGCCGGCCGCCAATCCGGCCGACAGCTCAGCGGCGCGTTCGGCGGGTAGCTCGCCAGTTCCAGGCCGTCGATGACACGAGAGACGAACTGATCGCGCCAGTACTCATCCATGTAGGGCAGCAGCACCGCGGTGCCCGGCACGCCCGGATGAATGTCGCAATCGATCGCACCGAGATCCAGGCCGTCCATCGTCAGACCTCGACCACCAGGTACTCTTCCTCGGCCGAGACGGGGAAAGTCTCGGTGACATATGGCCGCTCGACGAGCTGCGTGCCCTGGGTCACCGCAACCGGATAGGTTCTGGCCAGGACGTGCTGCGGATCGCACCAGGACCGGCCGGTGCGGATGTCGAACTCCCAGCCGTGCCAGGGGCAGCGGAGGAATTCGCCCTGGCGGGTGTAGCGGACCTTGCCGGGTCCGTCGCCCTGCGCAATGCCTCCAAGAATGCCGTCGGACAGGCAGGCGCCCTGATGCGGGCAGCGGTTCAGCAGGCCGAAATATTCACCTGCAACGTTGAACACGACGATCGGCCGCCCGTTCACCGTCACCGCTTTGCGGCCACCGATGGGCAAATCACGCACCGCGGCCACGATGTGTCGGCTCATCGCCCGGTCTCCGTTCGCCACGCCGGGCGCCTCATTTCTTCTCGATGTTCCAATAGGAAATCACGTAGCCGCCCAACACCCCGGAAATGTTCTTGCCATAGGCATTCTGCTGGTCGAACTGGCCGGCCGGCACGAACGGAATGAACTGCCACATTCGCCGCTGGAACGTCTCGAACGCCAGTTTGCGGGCGGCCTCGTCCGGCGCGGCGAGCACCGCCTTGCGCAACTCATCGCCCCGCTCATCGCACGGCCAGCCCATCCTGCTGGTGGACGTGGGGCCGCACGAGGTGTTGAGCATTGTATTGGTCAGCGGATTGAATGACGTGCCCCCGAGGGAATAGGTCGCGCCCACGTTCCAGCCGCCATGTCCGACCGTCAGATGCGGGGTGTTCATGCGCGTGAAAATGGTGGCCCAGTCGCCCATCTCGAGATCGACGTTCACCCCGGCCTCACGCAGCCGCTGCGCCAAAAGCTGCGACATCACGCTGATGATCGGCAATTGCGGCGTGCCAATCACGACCACCGGCTCGCCCTTGTAGCCGGCCTCCGCCAGCAATTCCTTGGCCTTGGCGATGTCGGTCTTGCGGTACGATTCCGATCCGATTTCGGTGCCGAGCAGGGACCCGCACACGCTGAAGGAATAGCAGGTGCTCGACGGGTTATCGCCGGCGACGACCTGCATGAACTCCTTCTGATCGACCAGCAGCGCGAGCGCCTGGCGGGCGCGGGCATCGTTGAAGGGCGGCAGCTCGAAATTCGGCCGGATCCACGCGACCGAAGGCAGCGATGCGGTGCGGCGCACGTTGATGCCGTGCGACTTCAGGAACGGCACCATCTCGGCGGTGACTGTATCCCAAAAATCCGCCTCCCCGGTGACCAATGCGTTCGCTGCCGTGGTCGGGTCCGGAATGATGGTCCATTCAACCCGATCCACCTTCACGATGCGCGCGCCGGCCGCCCCGTCCGGCGGCTCCGCGCGGGGGATGTAGTCGGGGTTGCGGTCGAACACCACGCGGTGGCCGCTTTCTCGCTCGCCGGCGACGTAGCGGAACGGGCCCGAGCCGATCGGGTTGGTCAGCGGCACGCGGGCATCGCGCGTGGCGTCGGCCTCTCGCATGATCCCGGCGATCGGCGCGCCGGCGCCGGCCAGCAGGAACTCCAGCAGGCCGAAGCGCTGTTTTAGCCTCAGCGTGAAGGTCAGGGGATCGACGATGCTCATCGCCTCCAGCCTGGATTTCAGTTCGCCGCCGGTCGAGGCGCCGTCCATCCAGTGCGTCAGCGAGGCCGTCACATCGCGCGTGGTGACCGGGCTCCCATCGTGGAACTTGAGGCCGGTGCGCAGCGTGAACGTGTAGGTCAGCCCATCGGAGCTGACGGTTTCCTTGTCCACCATCATCGGTTTCGGCGACAGTTGCTGGTCGAGCGCGAACAGCGTGTCGAACACCATCTGCGAATAGATGCGCCCGATCTGATTGGCGGCGCGCGCGGGATCGAGCTCGGCGACATCCGCGCTCGGCACCACCCGCAGGACCTTGGACGTGCTTTGGGCGGATGCGGATCCCACGACAAAGCAGAGCAGTCCGCAGAGGAACGCAACGGAAAACGGACTGGGCGACATCGGCCTGCTCCTTTGGACGCCCACACGATAGGACGCAGCGCCGGCGCAAGCCACCCATGGCCATTCCGGTGGCGGGGCAATCGGGCGAAAACGTGCGTGCCAAAGCGCTGGAATGCTGACCCCGTACCGATCCATCGACTCGATTCGCTGGCGGACTGTCTAGCGATGGAAGGATCAGGTACAGGGCAGACGCCGCGCTGCCGGTGCCGTGCTGATGCACACGCCACTCTGTTGCGCATAGGACACCGTTGCAGATACCACACCAGTCGCAACCCGCGCCCCGCTCCGCCCCCAACCCTCCGCGGCGCTGTGAAGAGCGCCCGTGAAGGGCTGGGGGGATCCCGATCAGCTTTTGATCGGCGCGAAGGGAGCCGGGGTCATCAGCTTGTTCTCCTGCTTGATCAAGTAACCAGCCTCGGCATTTTTGCGCATGAAAACCTGCCAGTCGGGGTCGGCCTGCATGGCGGCGCGCTTGGTCGCGCGATCGGCAGCGTCCTTGTAGACCCAGATGTGGACATAGGTGTTCAACTCACCCGACTCGGCGATCAGGTAGGCCAGTGGCTCGCCGAGATGGCGCTTCTGCGCCTTCAGCCCAAACTCCTCATACAGCTTCAGTTGCTGCGGCATCGTGCCGGGGCGAACCGTGTAGGTGCGGTGATCGATCAGCATTGCGTTGGCTCCCGTTGAACTACAGCGCGCGCGGCGCCGCGCGGCAGTTCAGCACGGAGCACGCCACCCTGTCAGCCTGAGGCAGCTGGTCCGCCGATAGATGGCGCATGAGGACGGCCGCGATAACCTCGCAGCCGGCTTGGTCCGTGGCGTCGAAGCGCCCGGGCAGCGGACTGTCAAGGTCGAGCACGCCCAGCACGCCGGCGTCGCTAAGCCCGGCCTTGGCCAGCAACGGCACCACGAGTTCCGAGCGAGAGGCGGCGTCGCAGGCGATGTGGCCGGGGAAAGCGTGCACATCAGCCACCAGCACGGACCGGCGCTCCGCGGCGGCGGTGCCGCACACACCTTTGCCGAGTGGGATGCGCACGCACGCCGGCTTCCCCTGGAACGGCCCGAGGACGAGTTCCTGGCCACGCACGAAGTAGAAGCCGACCCAATTCAGATCAGGCAGACTGTGATAGATCGCCGCAGCGGTGTTCGCGGCATTGGCAACCGGATCTGTCTCGCCGCGCAGCAGCGCATCGAGCTCCTCGGCAAGATCGTGGTACAACCCCAATCGCCCGCTACCCTCGCGAACAGCGGTCCATGGCGCGGCGCGAAGTGGATCGTGCATTGCCGGCTTCCTCGGTGGCTGGCCGTGATAGGCCCGCCCCGAGGTGCCGGGCAATGGACCGCCGATCTGGCCTAGGCAGCCGCGCGGCTGCGTGAGGCCTTTGGCGGCGCGGCCGCGTCGCGCAGATAGCCACGCAACTCGCGTAGGAACGCCATCCCTGGCGGGGTGCGCTGCACCAGCACGCTGCGACGATCCAGCGGATCGGTCTTCCGACGAACCAGATCGAATTCCGACAGCCGGTCGAGCGCCCGGGTGATCGCGGGTTTCGACACGTTGAGCTTTGCCGCCAGCCCGCGGACCGTCTGCGCCTCGCTTTCAAGATAGCACGTCAGGAACACGCCAAGCTGTCGGGCCGACAAATCGGGGCCGTCCCGCCGTACCAGATCGACGATCGTGCTGCGCAGAATCCCAGCGAGACCGTCACCGCTATCGTTTGCACTCATTGTCACGGACCTCTTTTGTTCATTAAGTTTCGTTAACCTATTAACATAGACCCCCGAACGCATGCCTTTACACATGCGCGTCGAACGTCGACTCGCGCCGACATAGCCAACCATCTAATCAGCGCAACGAGAGTTTGAACCCTCGAGACGCCAGTTGTTGTGCACGTTACCGTGAGCTAACGGAAAACACTCCTTGCGAATATGCACAGATGGCCGGCGATCGGCCGTGGTTCCGCCAGGGGCTGCGGACCACAGTCCGATCGCTTCGGCCGCCAGCTTGCGGTCTCCCAGCGGCAACATCCGCACTCTGCGCCCAACCGTCTGTCCTCAGTCATGCCGCTACATTACGGTTACGACAGGACGAAATCGGCACACCGTACTGATCTCGGCGATCGCGCAACAACAACGAGCGCCGTAGAAGGAATCGCCAATCGATCAGTTTTCGTGAACGCCATGTTAGACACTCGCGAGTCTGGGGTTTGCGAGGAATTTGGGTATCAGGCGGCAAGGCGTAAGGCGTGCATTTTGTTGGTGTCCTGTCGTTCGGTCACGAATTTCGCGAAGATGGAGCTTTTGGGGGTATTCAAGAGAAATTCTGGGAGGCTCTGGCGTAGCGCGGTGACGACGACGAGCTCGGAGAGCGGGATGCCGGGGCGAATGGTTCGCGGCCAGGAGCCGAAAGAGCTCCAGACGAGCCGGGGATGGGCAACGGCGCGGTACTCAAGCAGTCCCTGGCAGATGATGCCGGCCTGGATGAAGACGTGGTAAGCGTGAAGCTTGCGCTTGACGTCGTTGCGGTACTCGAGCGAGGTACGATGGAGATGCTGATTGCCGCTGTTGCGGCGCAGCGGCTTCATGTTGGA
>DASRQX010000186.1:0-4515 GCA_035696165.1 Acetobacteraceae bacterium
CTGGCTGAGCCGCTACCGGCGGTTGAACACCATCTTCGAGCGCTCGAAGGACCACCTTGTCGCGTTCGTTGCGATTGCCTTCATCTCAATCCTCGCTCGGCGCCTGAAGCGCATCGTCGCCGAGGACTTCAGCGCGTGACACCTCCAAACAGACACTTAGCGTCCGTCCGCGCCCGGGCAGCTTGTTGAGAGCCTTGATCCCTGGCGGTTCCGTCATGGCCTGAATCTTGTATTCACTTCTGAATTCAGCCTACGATCGGCATAAACCAATGGCAGACATGATGCATGCGTCAACGCACACCGACGGGAGAACGCCACCGATGGGGTGACCAGCGTCGTCCGACCATCGCCACGCCGCGCCAATGGCGCCGGGTTGCCGGCGGAGCGGGCCAATCTCGACGACCACATCTACGAACGCCTGAAGGCGATGGTCATCGACGGCACCCTGCTGCCCGGCGAGCGCATCGTCCCCGACCAGCTCGCCCGCGACATGGGCGTCAGCCGCACGCCGATGCTGAGCGCGCTCAAACGCCTGTCGCAGGAGCGCATCATCACCTGGCGCTCGCGGCGCGGGGTGTTCGTCCGCCGCCTGTCGAAGCGCGAGCTCGCCATGGTGTTTGAGGTGCGCGAGGTGCTAGAGGGCCTCGCCGCGCGTCGCGCCGCCATGCTGATCAAGCCGCGGCAGATTGACCAGCTGAGCGCGCTGTTCGCTGATATCGATACCGCCGATACGCCTGCGAACCGCCGCGCCTATCTGCGCCAGGACTACCTGTTCCACTCCGGCATTCTCGAGATCGCCGCCAGCACGCCGCTCACGCAGACGACGCAGTCGGTCAATATTCTCGTCCTCGCCTTTGGCGCCGGCCTGATCAAGTCGATCCGCGACGGGATGACCGAGCATGCCGCCATTCTCGATGCGCTGCGTCGGCATGATCCTGATAACGCTGAGGCAGCCATGCGGGCTCATGTGCGCCGATCGGTGGTCTGGCTGCACCACGAGGCTGATCTTGTCGAAAGCGCGAGCGCACAGAAGCCAGTGCAGAGTCGCGCCGATAACCACCGGGACAAACCGCGACGCCAATCCCGGCAGGCGTCCACCGTAAGCAAAAGGCCGAATAACATCAGGGAGAGCAACCATGAATGATCGTAACGACACATCCGATCACCCACGCATCACGTCACCCATCTCGCGCCGCGGATTGTTGCAGCACGCGGCGGTCGGCGCCGCCCTGCCTGCTCTGATGTCGGCCGCGCTCTCTGGGCCGGCCAGGGCGCAGGGCAAGCAGCTCTCCACGCTGGTGGTCGCGATCCAGGAAGGCGATACGCGAACTATTGATCCGCAAGGCGCGAACGAACTGACCGTGCCGATCTTCTTGCGCGGCATTTATGACCAGCTTCTGACATTCCCGGGCTCCGACTTCAGCAAGGTCACGTCGGACTTCGCCACCAAGTGGGATGTCAGCGCTGATGGCCTCACGTACGTATTCCAGCTCAATCCGAACATCAAGTTCTCCAACGGCACACTGGCCACACCCGAAGACGTCGTGTTCTCACTGAATCGCCAGAAATACCTGAAGGGGCCGGCATCGTGGTTCCAGGACGGCGTGCAATCCGTCGAGAAAAGCGGACCGAATGAGGTCACGGTCAAGCTGACGTCGCTCAATCTTGACTGGCTGTTCCTGCTGACCTCGCCGTTCCTTTCCATCAGCAGTGCGGCGATGCTGAGGGCACACGGCGGCACCGATGCCACCGACGCCGCGACCACTGATACGGCGCGTGCCTGGCTCGACCAGCACAGCGCGGGCAGCGGACCGTTCATGCTGGATGCCTGGGAACATGGCTCGCAGCTCACGATATCGCGCAATCCGTATTATTGGGGACGCAAGCCGCCGTTCGATAAAATCACGTTCAAGTTCGTCAAGAACCCCGACGTGCAGCGCGATCTGCTGGTGCGCGGGGACGCGCATATCGCGGCGAACCTCACGCCCGATCTGGCGGCCGCGGTGCAGAAGAACCCGAATATCGAGGTCCTGAATATCCCATCATTGGGCTTTCCGTGGCTGGGGCTGCACGTCAATCGCAATCCGCTGCTGAAGAACCCGAAAACCTGGGAGGCAATCAAATACGCTATCGACTATGACGGGTTGGCGAAGGTCTATCTTGGAGGCGGCCAGCCCATTGCGTCCTGCATTCCGCCCGGGCTCCCGAATGCGCTTCCGGCCGAGGAGCGGATCAAGACCGATCCGGCGCGTGCGAAGGCTGCGCTGGCGGCGGCAGGTCATCCGAACGGATTTGTCTTCGACCTGACCTACGCGTCCGAGCAACTGTTCCAGAACATCGCGGCCAGCCTGATCGCGGCCAAGGTGCAAGAGGATTTGGCCGCCGTTGGCATTACCGCGAACCTGCGGCCCGTTCCCTCGACCCAGGAGCTGACGGATTTCCGCGCCGGAAAGCTCGATGCCGCAATCCATTTCTGGGGCGCCGACTATATCGGATGGACCGATTTCCTGCCCGTGTTCGCGCCCGGCGGCCACGTGGCGGGGCCGCGTCAGGGGTGGACTCCGGAATTCTCGGCGGATGCCAAGAAAATCGCGGATCTTGCCAAGCAGGCGATGGTCACGGTGGATCCCGCCAAACAGCAGCAGATCTGCTACGAGGCACAGCGGCTGATGAACCAGGTGGGCCCGTTCGCGTGGCTGTTCGAAGCGAACATCCAGGTCGGGTATCGCAAGGACGTCATCAAATCGATGGCGACGAATCCTGTCTGCTATCTCGATGTCGGCAGCATCGAGCTGGTGTAGTGCCCTGCTCACGCCGTGCCAGCGCACGCCGGCAGAAGTGAGACTGCTGCCGACCCGGTGCTATGGCATGGATTCCTGCTTGCGCAGGAATGGCGACCGCGGCGTCAGCATTGTCGCCGCGTTGCCATGAGTACTGCGCCGATGACAGGTCCGACCGATACAGCAACGGGGACGTGCCGATGATCGTCTACGTCGCGCGCCGGCTGACTCTGCTGCTGCCGATGCTGCTGGGCATGACCCTGATCTCCTTCACCGTGAGCCGGGCCATCCCCACTGACCCGGTGATTGCGACGCTCGGCCAGCAGGCGGCGGATCATCCGGCGATCGTTGCTGTTTATCGTCACCACTGGGGGCTCGACCGGCCAATTGCCGATCAATATCTGATCTATCTTGGCCATCTGGCAAATGGCGATCTGGGCGAGTCCATCTATACGCATCGCCCGGTCATCGATGACCTGCGATCCTATCTGCCGGCAACGATCGAGCTGGCCACTGTCACCGTGATCCTGAGCGTGCTGATCTCGGTGCCGCTTGGCGTCGCGGCGGCAGTGTGGCGTGGGTCCGCGTTCGATCTCGTGGTGCGGCTGGCGACGTTGATCGGCGTCGCGATGCCGATATTCTGGCTGGCGCTGACGGCGCTCGATGTTTTCTACCTGCGGCTCGGTATCGCGCCGGCGCCGGGACGGTTGAGCACGTCGGACACGGCGCCACCCGATGTCACCGGCATGTACACGATCGACAGCCTGCTCGCCGGGCGGTGGGCGACGCTGTATGATTCGCTGTCGCATCTGCTTCTCCCGGCCCTGATCCTGGCCTGCTGGAGCTTGGGCACCCTGACCCGAATGACACGGACCAGCATGCTGTCGGTGCTGCCGCTGGGTTTTTTGCAGACGGCGCGAGGCAAGGGAGCGACTGAAGCTTACACCGTTGTGCGTCATGCGATGCCGAATGCACTGATACCGATCGTGACCGTGGTCGGGCTTGCCTATGGCGACCTGCTGACCGGCGTCATCCTGATCGAGACTGTGTTCGGCTGGCCGGGCATCGGCCACTACGCCTACTCGGCAGCGATCTATGCGGACTTCCCCGCCATCATCGGGGTCACGCTCGCGTTCGGGATCATCTACACACTCGTCAATCTCGGCGTGGACCTTGTCTATGCCGCGCTCGATCCGCGCATCCGCCTGGCCATGACATCGGGGCGGCGGTGAGCTCCGGCGCAACGGCGCTCACGCCGAATACGCGCTCTGGTCAACGTCTCCGAGCCTGGCTGATCCGCCTTGTCCCGCGGGACCCGCAACTGATCGTCAGCCTGGCGATCATCCTGGTCTTCGCGCTGGCGATCCTGTTTGCGGGCGCGCTCGCGCCGTATAACCCGATCGCGCAACACGTGCTCGATCGCCTCCAGCCGCCGAGCCTGACCCATCCGTTTGGCACCGATCAGCTTGGGCGCGATGTGTTCGCCCGGGTAATATATGGCGGCCGGGCGTCGGTGCCGGCAGCGTTGGTGGTCGTGGTGATTGGCGCAAGCGTCGGCACGGTGATTGGGGCGATCGCCGGATATGGGGGCCGACTGGTCGATGAGGTGGTGATGCGCATCACCGACATGGTGCTGGCCTTCCCGGTGCTCGTGCTGGCGATGGCGGTCGCCGCCGCCCTGGGCGCCAGCCTTGTGCATGGCATCATCGCGCTCACCGCCGTCTGGTGGCCGCAA
>DASRQX010000187.1:0-3326 GCA_035696165.1 Acetobacteraceae bacterium
GTATGTCTCGTCAACGTACCAGCTCTTGCCGATCCGCCCTTTACGCCGCGCGGGAGGTTATCGATGAGGGTCGGCGTCAGCTTCGCCTCCCAATCGCGAACCGCCTCATAGCTGAATTCGATGCCCCGGATCAGGAACATCGCTGGCAGATCGCGCAGGCTCAGCTTGTAGGGAAGCCGCCAAAAGATCACCAGTGCGATGACGTCGGATGGATATTGAGCGTGATTGAGAATTCCACCGCTGCGTTCATTGAATTGCTTGCCACAGGCACGGCACCGGAAGCGTCGGTAACCCTGGGTCGTCCGTTCACGTCGTTCCGACACGTCCGCCGCATCACACTCTATGCACCGCATTACACCGTTCTCCACGCGGGTCGGATAATAGCTCGCCGGGCGTTCACCCGGCCAGCCAACCCTGGCGCGAAGGGTGACAGAACCCATCGATCTCTGCCGCGCCTCCTACGCCTCGCGCTGGTATATTGTTTCCAATGTCAAACCGCCATCGGCCGCCGGCAGCATTTTTGCGGGATTGCAGGTCGGCGCCAGCCTGGCGCTGATCGGTGCGATGGTCGATGAATTCGTCTCGGCACAGCGCGGCCTTGGCTATCTCATCGCGTCATCCACGGTGAACGTTAGGGTCGCCACCATGTTCGCCGCCGCCATCCTGCTGGCGCTGATCGGCATCGCCGCCACCGCCGCGGCGCGCTAGCTGCATGTGCGCGTGGTGTTCTGGGAAGCGCAGGGCAACGCCGAATAGCCGGCCTCAGATCTCCGCCAAGACCACGTTCTCGCGTCGGAAATCGGCAACGTCCTCATGCGCCACGTCCAGCCGGCGCGCGAACCGGTGGCCGCCATAGACCGCCGCCGCGATCGTTCCGGGCGCCAGGCAATCGCCGATCCGCACCACGCCGCGGATGCCCGGCGACGGCGCCGCGACCAGTTCTTCATACAGCGCATCCTCCGCCACCTGCGCCGTCACCAGCAGCACCGACGCCGCCGCCACGTGCCGTTCCCGTCCGGTAAAGGCACAGGCCACCACTGCGCCGTTCGCATCCAGCGCCGCCACATTGGCGGAAATCATGATGGTGACATCTAGCTCCAGCAACCGCTTTTGGATGCGCGCCTGCTCCAGCGTGTACTGCGTATACGCCGAAACCAGACTTTCCCCCGTCACCAACGTCACCGCCCGCCCCGCCGCGCGCAGCTTCTCGGCAAGCACGCCGCCCATGTAGTAATGATCATCGTCGTAGATCAGCACGGGGCCCTCCGGCACCACGCCGGCCATGATGTCGTCGGGCGAATACGTGGGCAGCGCCCCCAGCCCCGGCATGGGTCCGTCATGCCACCGCCCCATGCCGTCCGGCCGCCAGCGCGCCCCGGTCGCGATCGCCACCAGCGAACAGCCGGAGGCTCGCACCGCCTCCGCATCCATCAGGCTTTCCCGATACACCGCAACGTTGCGCATTCGATCGATCTGCCCGACCCGCCAGTCCCGCACCCGCGCCCAGGTGGCGAGCCCGGGAAGCCGGCACTCCCGCTCGACCCGGCCCCCGAGTTCCCGCGTTGCCTCCGCCAGCATTACCTGGTAGCCGCGCTGGCCGAGAGCGCGCGCCGCTTCCAGTCCCGCCGGCCCGGCGCCGACGATCAACACCGTATCGTCGGTGTCGCGCGGCGGAATTTTTTCAGGGTGCCAGCTGCGCCGCCACTCCTCGCCCATGGTCGGGTTCTGCGTGCAGCGGATTGGCACGCCCACCTTGTCGCCGGACACGCAGATATTGCAGCCGATGCATTCGCGAATGTCTTCGCTGCGCCCTTCGGAAATCTTGTTCGGCAAAAAGGGATCGGCAATCGAAGGCCGCGCCGCACCGATGAAATCCACCACTCCCTTGCGCACCAACGCCGACATGTGGTCGGGCGAGGTATAGCGCCCGACCGCGACCACCGGCTTTTTGGTTGCTGATTTCACGAATGAAATATACGGTTCCTGATAACCCTCGTCGGTGAAGCGAGCCGTCGGGCTGTCATTCTCCCAGGCGCTGACATTCACGTCCCAGAGATCCGGCAATTCAGCGAGCATGGAGATGACGTCGCGCCCCTCCTCGCCGGCGCAGATGCCTGACGGCCCCAGCAGTTCATCCACCGCGAGCCGTACCGGCACCGCGCAGGTATCGCCGACGGCGTCTTTCGTTTCCTCAATCAGTTCCCGCAGCAGCCGCGCGCGGTTTGCCAGGCTGCCGCCGTATTCGTCGCTTCTCCGATTGTGCCGGCGCGACAGGAAATGCATCGGCAGCGACAGATCGTGGCCGGCATAGACGTAAACCAGATCAAACCCGGCGCGCCGCGCACTCAGAGCGGCGGTCCGATGCCAGCGCCGATAATCGCGAATATCCTGCTTGTCCATCGCGCGCGCGCTGAACGGCAAGAACCCCGCCACCGGCCGCGCCGACGGTGCCAGTGGAATTTCCCGCGATTCCATATTCCCGACACGGTGCCCACTATGCACCAGTTCCACGCCGGCCAGGCTGCCGTGGGCGTGCACCATGTCCGTCATCCGCGCGAGATAGGGAATGTCGTGCTCGTCCCACAGCCGGATTTCCTTGGTGACGTTGCTGGTGGGATGAATATCGCACTGCTCGGTGCACACCACCGCCCAGCCGCCCTCAGCCTTCATCCCGCGCATCACCGCCATCGGCGTCGGCCAGTGCCGGCCCATGCCGTTGCAATGCGGCACCTGGTAGAACCGGTTGCGCGCGGTCACCGGCCCGATGCGCACCGGCTCGAACAGGATGTCGTGGGCGGGATCACGGGCCATCGGAACCTCCATGCGGCGGCGGGCGGGGTTTGTGCAACCATAGCGCGGAAGCGCCGCCCTGGAAGCATCGCCCGGCGAGGTTCTGTCACCCTTCGCGCCAGGGTTGGCTGGCCGGGTGAATGCCCCGCGAGCTATTATCCGACCCAGGTGGAGAACGGTGTAATGCGGTGCATAGAGTGTGATGTGGCGGACGTGTCGGAACGACGTGAACGGACGACCCAGGGTTACCGACACTTCCGGTGCCGTGCCTGTGGCAAGCAATTCAATGAACGCAGCGGTGGAATTCTCAATCACGCTCAATATCCATCCGACGTCATCGCACTGGTGATCTTTTGGCGGCTTCCCTACAAGCTGAGCCTGCGCGATCTGCCAGAGATGTTCCTGATCCGGGGCATCGAATTCAGCTATGAGGCGGTTCGCGATTGGGAGGCGAAGCTGACGCCGACCCTCATCGATAACCTCCCGCGCGGCGTAAAGGGCGGATCGGCAAGAGCTGGTACGTTGACGAGACATAC
>DASRQX010000188.1:0-1530 GCA_035696165.1 Acetobacteraceae bacterium
CCCCGGACGAATGCGCCAATTATTTCCGAGCCGCAGGCTACGCAGACTCAATCTGAAAATGCTCTAGACCACATGTCCGCCTGAGGTCGGGGCGACCCGTCTCACAGTATGCAGGTAACGAGGGTTGCGCCGGATAGGCCGGTGCCGGTCCTCATGCATAGGAGACGGGTCATGGCGGATTGTATCACTTACGTCGGGCTTGATGTTCACAAGGAAGGGATCGTTGTCGCGGTTGCGGCGGGCGGTCTGCGCGGCGAGGTCCGAGAGTACGGCCGGATCGCCAACACGCCCACGGCGTTGGATCGTTTGCTGCGCAAGCTCGGCGGCGACGGCGTGAGCCTGCGGTTTTGCTACGAGGCGGGGCCGTGCGGTTACGGCATCCAGCGTCAGGTATCGACAGCCGGGCACGAATGCGTTGTCGTCGCCCCCTCGCTGATCCCCAGGCGAGCGGGCAACCGGGTCAAGACCGACCGGCGGGATGCTGCCAGCCTGGCCAGGCTGCACCGGGCAGGCGAGCTGACGGCGGTGTGGGTTCCGGATGCTCGGCACGAGGCGATGCGTGATCTGGCGCGGACACGGCTCGACGCCGTCCACAGCCTGCGCCGGGCGCGCCAGCAGCTTTCCGGATTTCTGCTGCGCCAGGGATGCCACTATGGCCGGCCGGCCTGGACCAAGCTGCATCGCCGCTGGCTGGCGGGGCTCAAGTTCGAGCAGGCGGTCCATCACATCGTGCTGGAGGATTACATCGCGGCGGTCGAAGCTGCCGAGACGCGGCGCGATCGGCTGACAACGCAGATTGAGGCGATGCTGCCGGACTGGACGCTGGCCCCCGTCGTGGCGGCGCTGCAAACGATGCGCGGCATAGCACTGGTCAATGCAGCGACGCTGATCGCCGAACTGGGCGATCTCTCGCGTTTCGCCGATCCGCGCCAGCTGATGGCCTATCTCGGGCTGGTGCCGTCCGAACATTCCAGCGGTGCCAGCGTCAGACGCGGCGGCATCACCAGGGCCGGCAATGGAGCGGCCCGCCGGTTGTTGATCGAGGCGGCGTGGAGCTACCGCTTTCCGGCCCGGATCAGCCGCGAGTTGCTGCTGCGGCAGGAGAACCAACCCAAGCCGATCCGTGATATCGCCTGGAAAGGGCAGGTGCGGTTGTGCGCGCGCTATCGCAAGCTCGCCCGGACCGGCAAGCCGGCCAATGTCGTCACCACCGCGATCGCCCGCGAGCTGACAGGCTTCGTCTGGGCCATCGCTCGCCAGGTGATGCTGGCGGCAGGCTGATCGGAGAAAGCACGTGATCCCATTTACAGGAGGTGCCAGCGAACCATCCAACACGCTCCTTCCGGGTAAGGCTGGGGGCACGGTCGCGGTCAGGAGAACCCTCGTGTGCACTATCTGCCGGATCGTCGATCCGACGCAGGTTCCTAGACCGAGGCAGCTCCGCGACGCATCAACGGTCATGCGGTTCCGACCCGCGCATCAGAGTATGATCAACCGTCGTTTCGACGACCGCGCCTCCTGCCCTGCCCG
>DASRQX010000189.1:0-3983 GCA_035696165.1 Acetobacteraceae bacterium
TGAGCCTTTCCCTGGCGGCCTGCTGTTTCGCGCGCTCGAGATTCCGCCCGATACCGCGGATAAGGCACATCACGTCGAACAACTCAGGAAGCTGAACCTCGAGGTGCAGCAGAAACATCAGCCGAGCGCGGAAGACCTGGCCCGCCACCCGAGCATGCACCGCACCGACACCCTCGACTGCCTCACCTGCATCAGGGGTGAGATCTACCTGGTGACGGACGTCGACGAAGTACTGATGCAGCCAGGCGACACCGTCGTGATCCGCGGCACCAATCACGCGTGGAGCAACCGTTCGAACGAACCGTGTCTGTTGTGCGGTTGCATGATCGACGCCACGCAGCGCGAGCAGATCCGCTAACACAGGCATTCAGGCGCACGAGGCCCGCGTCGGCCCCGATGCCGGCGCCGGGTCGCGCCAGTGATACCGACACCGCGCCCGCCGCACGGCAAGTCGGCGCGAGACAAGAAGCCGCTCGACAAGAAGCAGGCCGATACGGAGGAGACATTCATGCAATCACGTAAATATGCCTGGTGCGTTGCGCTCGCAGGGGCCGCCATGATGGGCGGCAGGTCAGCGCACGCCTACGAAGCCGGCTACCCTGGCTGGTCGATGCCACCCGGAGTGGTTCTGGGCATGACCGCCGCCACGCCCGCGCCCGGCTTCTACAGCTTCAACGAAGTCTATACAGCCCAGGCACACCGTTACGGTCCTGGCGATCCCAGCAGTGCGACGCCGATCCGCGTGGCGTCAGCGGTCACGGGTGTCCTCTGGACGCCTGGCTGGACCTTTTTCGGCGCCCGCTACGAAGCCCTGATTGTGCAGCCGTTCACCATGGCCGACGCCGGCGCTCCATTGAACGTGCAAAGCGGTGGCGTGCGCAACACTTTCATCGCGCCTGTGCAATTGAGCTGGGCACTGGGCAATACCGGGCTCTTCGTGAAGACCGGTATTGGCGTCACCGTTCCGGACGGCACCATCTCCGGGCCCAACGGGCTCGGTGATCCGGGTGCGCCCTGGTGGATCGTACAGCCCCTGCTCGCATTCTCATATCTGAAAGGCGGGTGGAATCTGACGGCCAATTTCTCGCTTGAAATGAACACGCCGAATACGAAAACCGAATACCGCACCGGCGATATTCTTCACGCGGATTTCGTCGCCACGAAAGCCTTCGGGAAATGGCGGGTCGGTCCGGTCGCGTCGTATGTCGGCCAGGTGACCAACGATACGTCGAGCGCGTTCTATCACAACGCGATCAACGTGAGCAGCTACAACCTTTTCGCGGTGGGCGGCCTGGTCGGCTACGACTTCGGGCCGGTCGTGCTGAATCTCTGGGCGACCAAAGACGTGAGCGCCAGCGCGTCGGGCGGCAATCCTGGGCCGAATCGCGCCACGATTCCGAAGGGATACAAAGTATTCGCCAATCTGAACTTCCGCTTCTGATGTCCACGACCGGATGTCGTCCGTTTATGGAGCATACATGCAACCGACAGGCAAACTGGATCTCGAATCCATCATCGACGAAGGGCGGGTGACGGGTCTGCAGATCATCATTTTTCTACTGTGCGGACTGGTGGCGATGGTGGACGGATTCGACACCCAGGCGATCGCATTTGTAGCGCCTGAAATCATGGCCGCCTGGGGCGCGGCGCCATCGGCGTTCGGTCCCGTGTTTGGCGCGGGACTGCTCGGTGGATTGCTCGGGGCGCTGGCATTCGGCGCGGCCGGTGATCGCTTCGGACGTAAGGTCACCTTGTCATGCGCCGTGCTCGTCTTTTCCGTCGCCTCCCTGCTCACTCCGTTCGCTCATTCCACCGCGGCGCTTTCGATATTGCGGTTCATCACAGGCATAGGCCTCGGCGGCGCACTGCCGAGTTTCATTTCACTGACCTCGGAATATGCGCCCAGGCGGCTCAGAAGCACACTGGTAGGCGCAATGTTCTGCGGTTTTCCGCTCGGTGCCGTGCTGGGCGGCGGCGGTTCGGCCCTGCTGATTCCGGCGTTCGGGTGGAAGAGCGTGTTCATCGCGGGCGGCATGCTGCCGCTGATCATTCTCCCTGCGTTCATCTTGCTGGTACCGGAATCGGTGCGCTACCTCGCGCTGCAAAACGACCACGCCGCCATCGCGCGGATTCTGCGGCGGCTGGATGCCGAGTCGCTGTGGAACGGCGAATCGGACTATCGCGCGGCAATGCCTCATTCACCCGTGTCCAGCCTCTTCACGCAAGGACGCGCTACCGCGACGTTCCTGCTATGGATCGCGTTCTTCCTGAGCCTGCTGTTGACGTACTTCCTGATCAACTGGATCCCCGTTGTCGCGCGCACGAATGGGCTGGACATCGGTAAGGCCGTGCTGGCCGTCGCGATGCTCAATCTCGGCGCGGTCGCCGGCTGCATCATGCTCGGTCGTCTCGCCGACCGCCTCGGGCCGACGCGCGTAATCGGTTGCGCCTATCTTGCCGGCGCCATGGCCATCTCGGCAATCGGCCTCGTCGGATGGTCGCCTGGGCTTTTGTATCTGACGAGCTTTGTCGCCGGTGCTTTCAGCATCGGCGCGCAGATGTGTACGGTGGCCCTGTGCGCGGTGTTCTATGAAACCGGCCTGCGCGCTACTGGCATCGGCTGGGCAATGGGTATCGGCCGCACCGGGGCGATTGCCGGTCCCGTCATGGGCGGCGTGTTACTCGGCGACGGTGTCGCGCCGCCGATTCTCTTTGCGATCGCCGGTGCAACCTCGGCGGGCGCCGCACTGGCCGTACTCGTGCTGGGACGACTGATACAACGGCGCAAGAGGAACCTGCAGCCGCACGACGGCGTTCATGAGGACACGCTCTCACACTCCGTCACGCGAGGACCGCTCAAACGCGCATCCGGTCGCGAGGCATTCCCCCACTGATCCACATGTTTCAACAAGGAGAAGATTCATGGAAACCCTGTCGCTGAATCACGCCACCACGATTGTAGATGCTGCGCTCGCCACGGCGCGCGAATCCGCTTGCGCGCCGCTGTCCGTTGCCGTGCTCGATGCCGGAGGCCATCTGGTCGCTTTCAAACGGGAAGACAAGAGCGGCATCCTCCGACCGCAAATCGCCCAGGCCAAAGCGTGGGGCGCGCTCGGCATGGGAATCGGCAGCCGCGCTCTCGCGCAGCGCGCCGAAGCGGCTCCAGCGTTCTTCGCCGCGCTAACGGACATCTCCGCGGGGCGGATCGTTCCGGTTGCCGGGGGTGTGCTGATTCGCGATTCTGACGGCCATGTGATCGGCGCGGTGGGAGTCAGCGGCGATCACCCGGAGAAAGATGAAGTCTGCGCAGCGGCGGGTATCGCCCGTGCGGGGTTGAAGGCGGATGTCGGATAAAGCGCTCCGGCCGGCCAGACTGCTTCTCTTGTCGGCCGGCTATGGGTGCTGCAGCTCCAGCGCCATTTCACAACGAATGTGGCGGCTGACAAACCGCCATTCGCCGGACGCGCCCTTGCGCAGTTCGTCGATGACATCATTCACGCGCAAGCGGGCCGGCGTATCATCGCCGCAGGTTTCGAATGTCAACTGGATAGCCGTGGTTCTCGCAGTGTCGGCGGTCGGCATCTCCACACGCAGATTCGACCACATGTGGCGGGTTTTGCGATCGGACACGGCAAAGCGTTTGCGGCAGTCGGCAGCAATGTTGTCGCTGCCCGCCGACTCGCGGCCGCCCACGGACAACACGCCGCCCGGCATAAACAGGTTCGCCAGCGCTTCGGCGTCGCACCGGTCGGCAAACCAGGCGAAATCGCTGAAAAGCCGCTCGATGGATTGCAGTTCGTTCTGGGTGACAGGGTCGCTCATTGTTCGTCCGCGCCAACATTGACAAAGTCACAAGGTGACTTGTAGAGTATAGTAATGCCAGACGCAGGTCCAGCAAAAAAGGAAAGCACCCATGCAAACACCAACTGAACCCTCCTGGCAGCCAACACGTCGACTTGCCCGCGGCAATGCCGCCGAACAGA
>DASRQX010000190.1:0-2483 GCA_035696165.1 Acetobacteraceae bacterium
GTCGGCAGAAAGCGATTTCGCCGGCGATGGTGGCAAACAAGCCCGGTCACCAAGGAGAGCGCGGAGCAAGCCGTTAAAACCATTGCGCGGGGAATGCCGGGTGATTCCGGTGCCACCTGCGGTGACTAACGCGCGTGCTACTACCACACCACGCGCGGCTGCGGGCGCATCGGCGCCCGGCATTCCCCGTGCCCTCTGATCGAGGAGGGCGGGACGTTGGATCAAAACTCGGGCGCAGCGCGCGGCGAGATCGTGAAGTTGTGGCTGTCTGAAAGAATTTGGTTTGGCTTCCCTAGAGTCTGACTCGGGAAGGGATCTGGTTTCAAGTTCGTCATGCCCGGGCCTTGTCCCGGGCATCCACGTCTTGTGGCAGCGGTGACAGGAAAGACGTGGATGGCCGGGACAAGCCCGGCCAAGACGAAAAGCGAGAAACGGGGGCGGCCCCCGGGGGGGGGGGCCGCCGCCCGGAACGCGCGGTCAGGCCACGGGCTAACCATTCAACGCAAGACGTATTGCGATGCGGCCTCTCATCTGGAAGATAGGACTCGGGATCAAGCGGGATCAGGCGGCGCCAGACCGCTGGACCTTCGGAGGAGATCTTGCCGGTTCGCCACTATGACTGGATTGCCCATTTCGGCCGCCGGACGCCGGATAAGCTGGCCGTTATCGACCTCGCCAGCGAACGGCGGCTCTCCTACGCGCAATTCGACGCGCGGATTTCACGTCTGGCCGCGCACTTGCGCCACCGGCTCGGGGTGAGGCGCGGCGACCGGGTCGCCGTACTTGCCCTGAACACGTCGGATACGCTGGAGGTGCAATTCGCCTGCGGACGGCTGGGCGCGATCTTCCTGCCCCTGAACACCCGCTTCACCGTCCCGGAGCTTCAGTTTATCGTTAACGACGCGGCGCCCAAGCTCATGGTCCATGACGCCGACCTCAGCGATCACGCGCTTGCGGTCGCCAGGCTCTGCCAAACGCCGTCGACCCTGCTGTTGGGCGCCGGCGGCAGCTATGAAGCGGCAATCGCGGATTCGGCGCCGCTCGATCAGGCCGACAGCGTGACGCTCGATGACATATCGACGATCATGTACACGTCGGGCACCACCGGCCAGCCGAAAGGGGCCGTGATCACCCATGGCATGACGTTCTGGAATTGCGTCAATCTCGGCGGTCCGGCCTATATCTCGCCGTCGTCGGTATTCCTGGCCGTGCTGCCCCTGTTTCATACCGGCGGACTGAACTGCTACACCAACCCGGTGCTGCATGCGGGCGGGACCGTGCTGATCATGCGCGCCTTCGATCCGGCGGCCGCGCTGCGATTGATCAGCGATCCGAAGCGGGGCATCAACGCCTTTTTCGGCGTGCCGGCGATCTATCAGTTCATGGCGCAGCATGCTGACTTCGCAGATTCGGACTTCAGCCGGCTCATCATCGGCGGCGTCGGCGGGGCGCCGATGCCGGTGCCGCTGTTGAAGGTGTGGGAGCAACGCGGCGTCGCCCTGCAGCAGGGTTACGGAATGACCGAGACCAGCCCGGCGGTGCTGACGCTCGACCGGGAGGACGCCGCGCGCAAGGCCGGGTCATCCGGCAAGCCGGTGCTGCATACCGAAGTGCGGATCGTTCTGCCCGACGGGGCCGATGCCGCCGTCGGCGAGATCGGCGAGCTCTGGGTCAAGGGACCGAACATCACGCCGGGTTACTGGAACAGGCCGGACGCCAACCTGACGTGCTTCACCGACGGCTGGCTGCATACCGGCGACGCGGCGCGGATTGACGAGGAAGGCTTTTATTACATCGTCGACCGCTGGAAGGACATGTACATTTCCGGTGGCGAAAACGTCTATCCGGCCGAGGTCGAGAACGTTCTGCACCAGCTCGCCGCCGTCGCCGAGGCCGCGGTCATCGGCATTCCCAGCGAGCAGTGGGGAGAGACCGGCATGGCGATCGTGGCGCTGAAGCCCGGCCACTCGCTTGCCGCGGCGGAGATTCATGCCCATTGCGCGGCCAATCTGGCGCGCTACAAATGCCCGCGTTTGATCCAGTTCGTGGAAGCCTTGCCGCGCAATGCGACAGGCAAGATCCACAAACCGACGCTACGGAAGAATTTCGGCTCGCCGATGTTATCGATAAGCCAAGAACCGCCGTTTCGTGAACTCCACCGCCACCCGTTTCGAAACTCCATCGTCGATTTCCATCCAATGAAGGGTTCTCTCCATGAGGAATAAGAAACTGTCCTTGCTCGGTTCAAGCCTGATCTCGATCGCGGCCGCGACGGCCCTGACTGTGCTGGCCACCCAGGGCGCGCTTGCACAAAAGAAATATGATACCGGCGCGACCGACACCGAGATCAAGATCGGCAATGTCGAGGCCTATAGCGGCCCCGCTTCCGCCTACGGCGTCATCGGCAAGACCGAGGACGCCTACTTCAAGATGATCAACGATGCCGGCGGCGTCAACGGCCGCAAGATCAACTTCATCTCCTA
>DASRQX010000191.1:0-30037 GCA_035696165.1 Acetobacteraceae bacterium
CACTGATCCTCTATGCGCCGCCTAGCCTGACACGTACCGTGGCGCTGGAGACGCTGGAGCGCGCCGGACGTGCCTGGCGCGCGGTGTGCACCAGCGGCAGCCTGTCCGGCCTGCGGGCCGCGGCGCTGGCGGGTTTGGGCATTACCTTGCACGCGCGCAGCCTGATCCCAGACGGGCTCACCGAAACCCCGGCAACCCTGCGCCTGCCGGAGGCCGGCGAGGTGGAATTCGTGGTGACCACGCGCAGCGGCGCCGCGCGCGGTCCGGCGGCGGCTCTGGCGGAGGCCATCCTGGCGAACGGCGACCGGCTACAGGCGGCGAGCTAGGCGAGGCAGGTTGCGCGCCGATCGCCGCCGCCGGTTCGCAAGCGTCCGATGGTTCGCCCGAGGGTTTTCTTTGACGCTGTTTCCGCATGGGTGTTAGCGTGATCTGCACGGGGAAGCCGGCAATCACCTTGTGCATTCAAACGGGGAGACTGCGGATGACCGAAACCAGCGATCGCCTGAGCCGACGCGCCGCCCTGGCCTTGGGTGGTGCCGCCGTTGCAACCGCGCCTTTCGCGGCCAGCAGATCCGCGCGGGCGGCGGACAAAGTGTTGCGCATTCCGATCAACATGCCCTTCACCGGCGAGGAAGCCGAGGGCGCGCTGGAGGTGAAGAACGGCGCCCAGAAGGCGGTCGACGAGATCAACGCCAAGGGCGGCGTCGCCGGCTATAAATTCGAGCTGGTGCTGATGGATGACGGCACCTCCAACGCCGGTGGCTACGATCCCGGCCAGGCCGCGACCAACGCCCGCAGAATGATCGGCGACCCGCTCGCGCTGGCGGCGCTGGGGCCGTACAACAGCGGGTCCGGCAAGGCGATGTCGCCGATCCTCAGCGCGGCCAGCCTGGCGATCATCACACCGTGCGCGACCAACCCGGACATCACCGATCCGAAATTCGCCCAGATCTATCATCCGCAAGGCCCGGCGATCTTTTTTCGTACCGTTACGACCGACGCCTTCCAAGGCCCGAACATGGCGAATTTCTATTACAAGACGCTGAAGGTGCCGAGCGTCTATGTGCTCGACGACAGCGGTGCCTACGGCGTCGGCATCGCCGATACGTTCGAGGCGCAGGCCCGCAAGAACGGCACCAAGGTGCTCGGCCGCGACCGGCTGGACCCGAAACAGGCGGACTATTCCACAGTGCTGACCAAGATCAAGTCGCTGGGCGCGGCGTCACTGTATTTCGGCGGCAACCCACAGGCGGGCATCAAGGTGGTGAAGCAGTCGTATGACCTGCTGCCCGGCATCGTCAAGGGCGGCGGTGACGGGGTCTACGAGCCGGAAATCCTGTCGGCCGGCGGGTTCCCGGCGGCCGAGGGTTGGTACGCAACGATCGCCGCGCCGCATCTGCTGGATGATCCGACCAGTGCACCATGGGTCAAAAACTACGTCGCGCGCTACCAGAAGCAGCCCAACGATTACTGCATCACCGCCTATGACGCGGTGCTGGTGATCGCCGATGCGTTCGGGCGCGTGGCGAAATCGGGCGGACCGGTCACTCGGGCGGCGATGCGCGACGCAATCGAGGCAACGAAGATCGACACGCTGCAAGGCACGATCACGTTCGACAAGAACGGCGATCTGGCCTCACGCATTATCAGCGTGTTCCAGATCAAGCGTGACACCGCTTTCCCGCCGGGCGACATGGCGCACCAGTTCAAGTATGTCGGCGTCGCACCGCAGGATGGCGCGGTGTAGCGGCTAAGCGCTGGCGAACTCCGCGCGGATGGAAGCTGAGTGTTCGCCGATGGCGGGCACCGACCCCAAACTGCGTGGTCCGTCACTGCTGAGCACCGGCGGTGCGGCGATCGATACGTCGCCGTTCGGCGTGGCGACGGTGGCGCGGCGCAGCGCCGGGTGGTGGGCGAACTCGGCGACGGTGTTGACGAAGCCAAAAGCGGTGTTGGCGGCACGCAGTTTTGCCGCGGCCTGGTCGCGGGTCAGTCTGGCGAATGCGGTGCCGACATGGGCGTCGACGGTGGCGCGGTTGGCGACGCGGATCACGTTCGTTTCGAATCCGGCGCGGTTCGGCAGATCGGGATCATCCATAAAGCGGGCGCAGAATTCCGCCCACTCGCGCTCGTTTTGGATCGAGATCAACACCAGCGCGCCGTCCGCCGTGGCAAATGCGCCGTACGGGCAGATCGAGGGGTGTGCGAGGCCCAGGCGCTCCGGCGCGCGGCCGGTGCCCTCGTAGAACAGCAGCGGCACGTTCATCCAGTCGGCCATGCCGTCGAACAGGCTGACCTTCAGCCCGGCGCCCCGGCCGGTAATGCCGCGCGCGATCAGTGCTTCCAGGATGCCGGCGTGCGCGGCCATGCCGCAGGCGATGTCGCAGGCCGAGACGCCGACGCGACCCGGGCCGGCGGGGTGTCCGGTGATCATTGCGAGGCCGGATTCCGCCTGCACCAGCAGGTCGTATGCCTTCATCGTTGCGTAATCGCCGCTGTCGCCGTAGCCGGAGATGTCGACGGTGATCAGGCGCGGATAGCGCTCACGCAGTGCGTCGGAGCCGAACCCGGCGCGCGCCGCCGCGCCGGGGGCGAGGTTCTCGATGAACACGTCGGCGCGGGCCAGGATGCGGTGCAGCAACGTTGCGTCGTCGGGGTTCTTGATGTCGGCAACCAGGGATTGTTTGCCGCGGTTCAGCCAGACGAAGTAGCTGGACAACCCCTTCGCCGCCTTGTCGTAGCCGCGCGCGAAGTCGCCCTCGGCGCGTTCGATCTTGATGACGCGGGCGCCGGCATCGGCGAGGCGGGAGCTGCAATAGGGCGCGGCGACCGCCTGTTCGAGGGAGACGACCAGCAGACCTTCAAGTGGACGCTGCATCAATAACTCCGCGGCAGGCCCAGGACATGCTCCGCGAGATACGACAGGATCAGGTTCGTGCTGATCGGCGCCACCTGGTACAGCCGCGTTTCGCGGAACTTTCGCTCCACGTCGTATTCCTCGGCAAACCCGAAGCCGCCATGCGTCTGGATGCAGGCCTCGGCCGCGGCCCACGACGCATCGGCGGCGAGCAGTTTCGCGGTGTTGGCTTCCTCGCCTGGGGTCAGGCCGGCCTCGAACTTGAGGCAGCCCTCGCGCACCATCAATTCGGCAGCGCGCATCTGCGCGTAGGCGCGGGCAATCGGGAAGGCGATGCCCTGGTTCTGCCCGATCGGGCGGCCGAACACCTTGCGCTCCTTGGCGTAGTCGGTGGCCTTGCGGATGAACCATTTCGCGTCGCCAATGCTTTCGGCGGCGATCAGCAGGCGCTCGGCGTTCATGCCGTCCAGGATGTAGCGGAAGCCGCGGCCTTCCTCGCCCACCAGGTTCTCGGCCGGCACCTCCATGTTGTCGAAGAACAGCTCGCAGGAGTTGTGGTTCATCATGGTGCGGATCGGTCGGATGGTCAGTCCCTTGCCAAGCACCGTGCGCATGTCGACGATGAAGGTGGACAGGCCATCGGTGCGCGACTTCGCTTCCTCGCGCGATTTGGTGCGGGAAAGCAACAGCATCAGGTCGGAGTGCTCGGCGCGGCTGGTCCAGACCTTCTGGCCGTTGACGATGTATTTGTCGCCCTCCTTGCGGGCGAAGGTGCGCAACGACGTGGTGTCGGTGCCACTGGTTGGCTCGGTCACGCCGAACGCCTGCAGGCGCAACTCGCCGGTGGCGATCTTCGGCAGGTAGGCGGTCTTCTGCGCGGGCGAGCCATGCCGCAGGATGGTGCCCATGATGTACATCTGCGCGTGGCAGGCGGCGCCGTTGCAGCCTGCGTCGTGGATCGTCTCCAGGATCGCCGCGGCGGCGGACAATGGCAGGCCGGCGCCGCCGTATTCCTCGGGGATCAGCGCGGCGAGGTAGCCGGCTTCGGTCAAGGCGTGGACGAACTCGGTGGGGTAGCCGCGGACCTGGTCCAGCTTGCGCCAGTATTCGCCGGGGAAGTGGGCGCAGAGCTTGGCGACCTCGTCGCGGATTTCGCTGTGCGGGTCCTGGGCGAGGGAGTGGTCCATCGTTGTCTCCAGCAGGCAGGAAAATCGGACCGAGTGTGGTCCCCTGCCCTCTGCATCTCAAGGCGGGTCCACTTCAAGATGGGCCCGCGCAGGATGTCCCGCGCGCAGCAGACCATGCGCCCTCTGCCGCGGGCGGGCTGCCCAACCGCGGTGACCCCTTGCCGGCCGACCTTGTCCGGCTGCCTCAGTCGGCGGCGGCGAACTGCGCCGGCATGTCCTCGCTCAGGTCCACCGGCCGCTGCACGACGACCAGGTAGATCAGCGCCGAGCCGATGCCGACCACCGCCGCCAGAACCAGTGCCGGAACGAACGAGTGGGTCATCTGCACGATAAAGCCGGTGACCATCGGCGCCAGCGCACCGCCGAGGAAGCCGCCGAAATTCTGCATGCCGCCGAGCGAGCCGACACCCTTCGCAGGCGCGGCCACCACCGCCAGCGCCCAGATCGTCGCACCGGACATGTTGCCCAGGAACATCGCCACGGTGATGCACAGCACTGCGACGGTGTTGCTGGGCGTAACCGCGGCAAGCACGGTGAAGGCCGCCATGCCGACCATGCCAATGATGACCGGCAACTTGCGGCTGTTGATCGGCGAGAAGCCGCCGCGGACGAGCCGGTCGCACACCCACCCGCCGAACAGGCTGCCGAGGAAGCCGAACACGTAGGGGATCGCGGCGACGATACCGGTATGGGCGATCGTCATGTGGCGCTGGATTTCCAGGTAGCCTGGCAGCCACGCGGCATACAGCCAGATCATGTAGCCGGAGCCGAAATTGCCGAAGATCATTCCCCATGTGGTGCGAAATGCGAACAGGTGGCGCCACTCGGCGAAGCTGACCGTCTGGCCGGCCGAGCTGTCCTCGCCCTCCAGCAGGTAGCGCTGCTCGCCGGCATCCAGCTGGTGCGCCGACGGGTCGCGATAGATCATGAACCAGACGAGGCCGAGCACCAGGCCCGCGAGGCCGATGACGATGAACATCCAGCGCCAGCCCAGCCCGATCATCAGCGCCGTTAGCAGGGGCGGGGCGATCGCCGGCCCCAGCGTGGAGGCGGAGTTGAAGATGCCGGTCGGCACGCCGCGATCCCTGACGTTGTACCAATTGCGGACCACGCGCGCGCCGAGCGGGAACTGCGGCGATTCGCCGATGCCCAGGAACACCCTGGTCCAGACGAACTGGCCCATGGTGCCTACGAAGCCGACCGCGACCTGCGCCAGCGACCACAGGATCACGCCGATGCCGAGCAGCCAGCGCGGACCGAGCCGGTCGATCATCCCGCCGACCGGCAACTGGCAAAGCGCATAGGTCCACAGGAACACCGACAGCAGCACGCCCATGTCGGCGATCGACAGATGCAGGTCGGCGCGCACCAGGGGGTTGGCGATCGAGAGCGCGACGCGGTCTACATAGTTCACCGCGCCGGTGATCAGCAGCATCCCGACAGCGACACGCTGGATGGATTTAATCCGCCGAGATGCGGCGATACTGGCCAAGACGTCCTCCTTACTCCCCGGTAGATTCTGGTTTACGTGCAGAGGGGCGGCGCGATTGGCAAGTGCGGTGCACGCGGGGCAGCCATTAAGTTCGCGGCATTCTTGCGACCTTGACGATGTGGGTATCACCGCTTGAGTCACCGCATATATTGTCGCGTCCGGGGCGAAGCTGCGCTTATGACCTGGGGTCGGTGGTGCCGATCGTCAGGGTGTCTGACAAGGCTTGAAATGGCACGAGCGGTTGGTACGGGCGTGTGATACCAGGCACCCGAATGATCGACTCTTCGTTGCTGCGCCCGTCACGCCGGGGCAGGACGGGACAACGACGATCGTTACGTGTGTGATCAGCCGCGAATGTTCTGGCGCAGCGTCTTGCCGATGTAGTCGGTGCGATAAAGCCCTCGTCGTTGCAATTCGGGGACCACCGTCTTGACGAACTGCATGTAGGTGCCGGGCGTAAGCGAAGGACAGATCACGAAGCCGTCGCAGCAAAGCGATTCGAACATGTCCTGCAACTGATCGGCGACGGTTTGCGGCGAACCGATCAACATGGGTGTGAGCTGGCTGACACCGTAACGGTAGCCCGCCTGCCGCAACGTCAACCCGGCCGCTCGGCTGCCCTGCAAAACAACGTCCAGCACCCCGCGCGCGCCGTCGGTAATATCCATGTCGTCCAGCGGCTGGTCCAGCGCAAATGGCGACAGATCGACGCCGATTGCGTTGGCGATGTCGCACACGCCGACCTCGGCGCTGACCAGGCTGTTGAGGTAGTCCGCGCGCTCGCGGGCGATCTGGTCCGTTTCACCCAGAACGATGTCGATCGCCGGCGTGATGATGCACTCCTGCGGGGCACGGCCGTTCCGTTCCATCCGCGTCTTGATATCGGCATAGAACGCCTGCATGTCGGGTTTGGAGTGCTGCAGGGTGAACACCACCTCGGCCCAGCGCGCGGCGAACTGCCGGCCACGCTCCGACGAGCCGGCCTGCATGATCACTGGTCGGCCCTGCGGGCTGCGTGGCGTCGGCAGCGGACCGCGCGTGCGCACCCATTTGCCCTGGTAGTTGGCGTAGTGGACCTTGCTGGGGTCGGCGTAGATGCCGCGTTCGCGGTCATAGACGATGGCGCCCGCATCCCACGAATTCCACAGCGCGTCGCAGGCTTCCATTACCTCGTCCGCGTGATCGTAGCGCACGTTCCGATCCATCAACTGGTCGAGGCCGAAATTCTGCGCCTCGCGCGAATTGGCCGAGGTGACCACATTCCACGCGGCGCGCCCGCCGCTCATGTGATCCAGCGTGGCGAAGCTGCGGGCGATGTGGAACGGATGGTAGAACGCGGTCGAGAGCGTGCCGGCCAGGCCGATATGGCGCGTCTTGCGGGCCATCGCCGCGAGCAGCAGCATCGGGTCGAGGAACCACATCTGCCCCGGCCCGGACACCTGCCCGGCGAAGCCGCCTTGATAGGTATCGAACAGCGTCAGCACATCGACGAAGAACAGCGCGTCGAACTTGCCGTCCTCGAGGATCTGCGCGATGCGCTCGTAGCGCCGCGGATCGAGCGCGAGATCGGCGTCGCTCTCGGGATGCCGCCAGGCGCCGTTGTTGTGCCAGGTCGGCCCGGCGATCAGGTAGCCGACAAAATGCATCTGTCGCGCCGTCATCACTTCTTCCCTCAATCATGCAGGACGCTGCGACCGTCCGGACGCCCAAATCTGTAAATAGAGCATACAGCGCTGAACGAACATGCCGACCGGCTCGATGCATGGTGCCTCACGCCGTGATCGCGGTCGGGCCGATCGCGAAATGGGCGAAGTCGGGTGATTCCAGTTTTCGTTGTGATCACCGCGACGCGCGACGGCTCGGGTGTCGTGTTGCGTGGGTGGGTGGGTGACCTTTTCTACATTGCCAATGCCCTGGTACAGAAGGAAATGAGAGGCATCATGTGGAGTTGGATCGACGCTCACGTCCAGTTGGCTATCGCGGCGTTTACGTTACTCGCTGCGCTCGCGACCTTTCTTGCTGTATGGGCCACGTCCCAGGGCAATGCCCGGGCAATTCGGCGCAACACAGAGATGGCCGCAGCGAAATGGATATTCGATGTTTACATGAGGCTGAACGAAGACCCTCGGCTTTCTGGTATATTCTACAAATTCAAATATGGTGAATATAGCTTCAACTATGAGGGACCAAATGTAATCGACCTTAATACGTCAAAAGAACGAGACCTCGTGTATTTTCTCGACTTTCTGAATGCTGTAGATGCGGCGCTCCGCAAGCATATTATCACGATGCGGGACCTGGACGATACTACGATCGGTTTCACCATACGGCTGGCAAATCGGTGCGGACCAATTGGCAGGTTCATGACCTTCATTCGCAGACGCGATGCAGACCTCAAATTGCCGGTCCATGCCTGGGGAGCCATGGAGCAACGCTGACCGGTGGAGGTCTCCCTTCATGGTGGTCGCGCACTCCGTGTTGGCATCGACCACACTACCAACAAGGCTGCTGGCAGCGCTGACTAGGCCGGACTCCAAACCGCTGCTTCCTGGTGTACCGCAGCCGTGCCATCATGGTAGACGAAACGTCCAAGGAAATGGCACCGATGATCGACCTCTACGGCATGGGCAGCCCGAATGTGGTGAAAGTCAATATCGCGCTTGAGGAACTGGAGCTCCCCTACAGGGTCCACCCGCTCGACGTGTTCGGTGGCAAGCAGTTCAGCGCGGAGTTCGTGAAGCTCAATCCGAACGCCAAGGTGCCGGTGATCGTCGATCGCGAAGGTCCCGGCGGCAAGCCGTACACGGTGTTCGAATCCGGCGCGATCCTGCTGTATCTCGCCGAGAAGACGCTGCGCCTGCTGCCCAGCGACGTGGCGGCGCGCTACGACGTGATCCAATGGCTGATGGTGCAGTTGACCGGCGTCGGGCCGATGTCCGGCCAGCTCGTGCATTTCACCCGTTTCGCTCCCGGCGGCAACGAGTATGGGCGCAGCCGCTACGCCACCCAGGTACACCGGCTGTTCGAGGTGATCGATGCCCGCCTGGGCGCGGTACCGTTCCTCGGTGGCGCGGCGTATTCGATCGCCGATATCGCCACGTTCCCATGGCTGCACAACGCCGACATGCTGATCGGCGCGGCGAAGACGAACTATCCGAATGTGCTGCGCTGGGTCGATACCATTGCCGCCCGCCCGGCGGTGATCCGCGCGCTAAAGGCGATCGATGACGCGCGCGCGCGCACGACGCAGTTCGACAAGGCGGATGCCGATGTGATCGACAAGATGATGGGCCGGGGCCAGTACGCCGCCGCCTGATCGCCGGGGCTCGGCGACGGCGCCCGCTACCCGGCGCCCGCCGCGTGCACCGTCCGCGCCGTCTTGATCCCCGGCGCCGCGCACTTCCAATTAACCGCGTCGCCCAACGCACCACTGCCGGAATACCGCGCCTGCTCCGGATATGGGCAGAGCGGCAGGCTGTGCGGCCTCGGGCTGTCCGGCTTGGTGGCTGCCGCGATCGCCTCCGGCGGCTTGCCATGCTCCACCCAGGTCTCGATCGCCGACAGCGTATCGAACTGGTCCGGCCCGATGCCGCCGCTGCAATGTTGCATGCCCGGCACCAGGAACAGCCGGACGCTCGCCGCCGTCTTGTCCGCCCCGTGCAGCTTCTCGGTCAGTTCGTTATAGAATAGGACCGAACGCGCGGCCGGAATCGCCGGATCGCTGGTGCCGTGATAGAGGATCATTTTCCGGCCCTGCTGAATGAATGGCAGCAATTTTGCCGGGTCCTTCGTCTCGCCTGGTCCGAAGGCCTGGTCCGCCGCCGCCACAAGTCTGTCGCCGACCGTATTGGTGCGCGGATCAACATCGAGCGTCGACATCTTCGCGTCGGGACCGAGGCCGAGCCAGTAGGTCAGCGCCTGGCGCGCGAACATCCAGCCGCGCGGCGGGGCGGCGGGGTCGTTGCCCCACGGCGCCTCGCGCTGTGCCAGGTTGGGTGCGGTATCGCCCGTGGTCCAATAGCTGATGCCACGAGGACCGGACAGATTGGTGATCGCCCAGCCCGGATACAGCAGATGGCCGTGACGGTCATGCAGCGACGTCGTGTAGGCGTGCAGCACGCGCGCCTGATCCGGCGTCAGGCAGTCAGCGGTCTCGCCCGCGTGGCAGACCAGGTCCTCGGCCCGGATTGGGCAACGCGCCGGGCTTTGCACCAACCCGTCCGTTGCGCCGTCGATCGCGTCGCAGCGTGCCGTCACGCGCTTGTCGATCGCTTCCAGCGTTGCCGGCGACAGGTAGGAGGCAGGCGATGACAGCGCCGCCTTCTGCACGACGAAGCGCAGCAGCGCCGAGTGATAATCCATGCCGGGATCGCCGGCGATGATGCCATCGTAATCGGTGGGATAGCGATCGGCCTCCATCATCGCCATGCGGCCGCCGTTGGAGCACCCGTCGAAATAGGCGTGCTGGATTGGCGCGGCGTAGAAGGCTTGCGCGAATTCCTTGCCTGCGACGGTGACGTCGTGTTCCGCGCGATAGAAGAAATCGGTGATTTTCCCGCCGTCACGCTTGCCGTCCGGCGTGCGGACCCAGTTCGCATCGGTGCCGTTGCCGGTATGGCCGGTGTCCGTAACGATGGTAACATAGCCTTTGCCGAGTGCCGCCGCGCGGTCGGTGGCGTTGACCGCGGGGGTGAGTGTTCCGGCATTGCCGCCGACGCCCATGGAGAAGAAGCGCTGCTGCCAGGCGTCGGGCAATTGGATGGCGACGTGCGCGGAGCCGTCGGGCACGCCCTCGCCATGCGTGGTCACGGTGCCCTGCACCGCACAATGCGCCGGCGCGCCGTTGCCGGCTGGCCTCGGCGTGGCTTGTGTCACGTTGACGTCGGGCACGTGCAGGGCGTTCAGCGCCTCGACCGTGCAGGCCGGCGCTGCATGCGCGGGCGATGCCGTGCCGGCGAGCAGCATTGCCGTAAGCGCCGCTGCGGCGCTTGTGGTTACGATTTGCATTTTGGCGAATCCCCCCGGTGGGCGGCATGGTCTCCCACGCCAAACATGCAGCCCAGCACCGTTTGGATCGTTCCGCAACATAAGGGCCGCACCACCAGACACTCACCCGAGGCGGATTTCGGCGCCGACGGCGCCCGCTGCGCAGGGCTGGCCGCTCGCGTGATCGTCCGATAACCTCCGCCCGCACGTCCAAGGACCCTCGATGACTGACCCCACCTGGCAGGCCGACGTGTTCGCCGCCCTGAAACGCGCCGAAATTTCCCAGTTCGGCTATGTGCCCGACGCCGGCCACGCGCACCTGATCAACGCCGCCCACGCCGATCCCGCTATCCGCACAACCGTCCTCACCACCGAGGAAGAAGGCATCGCCCTTGCGGCCGGCGCGTGGCTCGGCGGGCAGCGCGCGGTGCTGCTGATGCAATCCTCCGGCGTCGGCAACTGCATCAACATGCTGTCGCTGCCGGTGAACTGCCGCATGCCGTTCCTGACGCTGGTGACGATGCGCGGCGAGTGGGGCGAGTTCAATCCCTGGCAAGTGCCGATGGGCACCGCCACGCCCGCCGTGCTCACCGCCGCCGGCGTGCATGTCCGGCGTGCCGACCGCGCCGAGGAAGCCGCCGAGACCGTCGGCGCCGCCGCGGCGCTGGCGTTTGCGAGTTGCGTGCCGGTCGCGGTGCTGTTCTCGCAACGCCTGATCGGCACCAAGGTCTTCTGAACCCGGGGGTCTTCTGAACCCGGGGGTCTTCTGAACCCGGGAGTTTTCTGAACCCGGGGGTTTTCTGAATTAGGCGTCTTCTGAACTGGGGGATGTTCTGAACATGAGCGGGCGCAATGACCTGACCCTCGACCGTCGTGCCGTGGTCGCAACGTTACTGGACGACCCGGGCGACCTGCTGGTGGTCACCGGCCTGGGTGCCGCAACCTACGATGCTGCCGCGGCGGGTGACCGGGCGCTGAATTTCTACCTCTGGGGCGCCATGGGCGGCACCGCGATGATCGGCCTGGGCCTGGCGCTGGCGCAACCGGGCCGGCGCGTCCTGGTGTTGACCGGGGACGGCGATATGCTGATGGGGCTGGGCTCGCTGGCCACCATCGCCGCTTCCTCCGCGCCCAACCTGGCGATCGCCGTGCTCGACAACGCGGCTTTCGGCGAAACCGGTGTGCAGGCCAGCCACACTGGCCTCGGCACCGACCTTGCCGCGGTCGCAGCCGCCTGCGGGTGGCGCGCCACCGTGACGGCCAGGGACATGGCGGAGGTCGTGCCCCTGCGCCCGCGGCTGCGCGCGGAACATCTGTTCGCAGTCATCCGCATCTCGCCCGCGGAAATGCCGCGGCGTCTCCCGCTGCGAGACGGTGCCCATCTCACAGGACGGTTTCGCCGCGCACTCGGCCTTTCGGAGGCGTGAGGGCCATTATGTTGCGAACTGTTACAGCATCTTGCTCCCACGAGCGCGGTGGTGGAAAATTAGACTTGGCAGTCGCCCGCCATTTCAATGAAGATGCGAAAGACGGGGGTTTCACCGTTCGTTGACGAGTTCCGGTGAGGAATGGCGTCCGAACGACGGAGTGGTGCAGTGCTGACAGGATCTCGGGTTGTTGTAGACGCGGCGTGGGCACCGTGTCCGGCTTGAACAAGCAAGAAGTCAACGTGCGGGACGCCAACGTACCGGACGGCAATGGGCGGAGCGCGGGCCGATGGCGCGTGCCGGTGGCCGTGCTGGCCCTGGTAGCCCTCTCGGTTGGCGCCGGCGGCTTGGTGTTGACCCACCGGACGGCGGCGCAGCCCGCGGCGCCGCCGCTGCAGGCCGCACCCGCCGTGCCGGTGACGGTGGCCGCCGCCGTTCGGCAGGATTATCCGGTCTACCTCTCCGGCCTCGGCACGGTGCAGGCGTTTTATTCCGTGCAGTTGCGCCCGCAAGTCGATGGCACGCTGCTGCAGGTGCCCGTCGCCGAGGGTCAGGAAGTGAAGCAGGGGGATCTGCTCGCGGTCATCGACCCCCGACCGTACCAGGCCGCGCTCGACGCCGCCTCGGCGAAGAAGCAGCAAGACCAGGCGGACCTCGCGAACGCAAAGCGCGACATGGATCGCTACACCTCGCTCGCCAAGCAGGATTTCGCGTCGCACCAGCAGGTCGATACCCAGGTCGCGCTGGTCAACCATCTGGTCGCCGCGATCGCCGGTGACGACGCGCAGATCGAGGCGGCGAAGCTCAACGTCGGCTACTGCTATATTACTGCGCCGTTCTCGGGGCGAGTCGGGCTGCGCACCGTCGATCCGGGCAATTTCATGCGTGCGGCCGAGGTAACCAGCCTCATGCCGCTGGCGCAGATCCAGCCGATCGCGGTGACGTTCACCGTGCCGCAGGATGCGCTGACCGCAGTGCAGAATGCGTTACGGAACGGCCAACCGCCCGTCGTGGCACTGGCCAGCGACAACAAGACAGAGCTTGACCGTGGGACACTGACGACGATTGACAACACGATCGACAGCACAACCGGCACGATCAAGCTCAAAGCGACTTTCGCGAACGAGGCATCGCGGCTCTGGCCGGGCCAGTTCGTGAACACGCGGGTCCTGGTCGGCACCGACGCGAAGGTGCTCACGGTGCCGTCGGCGGCGGTGCAGCATGGCCAGGATCGGCTGTACGTCTTTGTGCTCAACCCGGACCAGACCGTCGTCGCGCGGACGGTCGAGATCACGCACGACAACGGCGAACTCACGATCATCACGGCCGGTTTGGAGGAAGGCCAGAAGGTCGTGACCGACGGCCAGGCGCGGCTGCAGAGCGGCAGCCATGTCACGCTCATCGCGACCGCGCCGAAGCCGGCGACCGATGCGGCGCGAGCCGGCGGTTGAACTGGGCGCGGCGTAGCGACGCATGAGTATCTCGACCCCTTTCATTCGGCGCCCGGTCGGGACATCATTGTTCATCGCGGCTCTGGTGCTGGTGGGCCTGGCGGCCTATCCGCTGCTGCCGGTGGCACCGTTGCCGCGCGTCGACTTCCCGACGATCAACGTCAACGTCAAATTCCCCGGTGCCAGCCCCGAGACGATGGCGACCACCGTCGCGCAGCCGTTGGAGCGGCAGTTCGCGCAGATCGCCGGCATTGCGCAGATGACATCGATCAGCGTGTTGGGCTCGACGCAGATCAACCTGCAGTTCGATCTGGACCGCAACATCGACGCGGCGGCCGGCGACATCAACGCGGCGATCAACAGCGCCGGCGGCTCGTTGCCTAAGAACCTGCCCTCGCCGCCCAGCTACTACAAGGTCAACCCGTCCGAGGCGCCGATCCTGATCCTGGCGATCAATTCCGACACGCGCCCGTTGATCGAGGTCGATGACTACGCCGACACGGTCCTGGCACAGCAGATCTCGCAATTGTCCGGCGTGGCACAGGTGTTCATCGCGGGCGAGCAGAAGCGCGCCGTGCGGGTGCAGGTCGATCCCGCGAAGCTGGCGGCGATGGGGCTGACGCTGGAGGATGTCCGGTCGGTACTGGTCAACGCCACGGTCAACTCACCGAAGGGGACCATCGACACGGCGCAGCGTTCGCTGGCGATCTACGACAACGATCAGCTTTTCCAGGGATCGGAATACGACAAAGTCATTCTCGGCTGGAAGGCCGGCGCGCCGATCCGCGTGAAGGACATCGGCCGGGCGATCGACGCCCCCGAAAATGAGTATCTCGGTGGCCTGCAGAACGGCAAGCGCGGGATCATCCTGATGGTCTTCAAGCAGCCGGGCGCCAATGTCATCGATACGGTGGAGCGGATCAAGGCGACTCTGCCGGCGCTGGAAGCCGCGATTCCACCGTCGATCAAGGTCAGCACGATCGTTGACCGCACGCAGACGATCCGCGCCTCGGTGGCCGACGTTCAGTTTACCCTGATCCTGTCGATCTGCCTCGTCGTGACTGTGATCTTCCTGTTCCTGCGCAATGTGTGGGCGACGATCATTCCGTCGATCACCGTCCCGGTGGCACTGATCTGCACCTTCGCGGTCATGTACCTGATGGACTACAGCCTGGACAACCTGTCGCTGATGGCGCTGACCATCGCGGTGGGCTTCGTGGTCGACGACGCGATCGTGATGCTGGAGAACATCTTCCGCCACATCGAGGACGGCATGAGACCGATGGAGGCGGCGATCAAGGGCGCCGGCGAAATCGGCTTCACCATCGTGTCCATCAGTTGCTCGCTGATCGCGGTGTTCATCCCGCTGCTGCTGATGGGCGGTATCGTCGGGCGTCTGTTCCGCGAGTTCGCGATGACGGTGACGATCGCCGTCGTGGTCTCAATGGTGGTGTCGCTGACGCTGACGCCGATGATGTGCTCGCGCTTCCTGCATCATCATCAGGGCCGCCACAACCTGCTGTACCGCATCATCGAGGGCTTCTTCACGGGGATGATCGCGGGGTACCGGCGGACGTTGGACATCGCTCTGCACCACCGCTTCATCACGCTGCTGGTGTTTTTTGTCACGATGGGCTTGTCGGGCTACCTGTTTGTCACCGCGCCAAAAGGCTTCTTCCCGCCGCAGGATACCGGCGTGATCATTGGCACCACCGAGGGTGCACAGGATATCTCCTACAAGCGTATGAACGAGCTGCAGCGGAAGCTGGTCGATGTCATCGCCGAGGACCCCGACACTGCCGCTTATGCTTCCAATGTCGGCACCGGCATCAGTGGGCAGACCACCAACAACGGCCGTGTGTTCATCGCGTTGAAGCCATGGGATGAACGCAAGGGCGGGTCGGTACAGGACTACATCGCCCGCAATCGGGCGAAACTGGCCAAGGTGGAGGGCGGTCAATTCTTCATGCAGGCGATCCCCGATGTTCGCGTTGGGGCGCGCATTTCCAAGACCGAATACCAGTACACGCTGCAGGATGCGGATTTCGACGAACTGACTTCCTGGGCGCCCAAGGTATTGCAGCGGTTGCAGTCGCTACCGATGCTGCGCGACGTGACGACCGATCAGCAGACCGGGGGCGCCACGGCCACGATGGTGATCGATCGCGATCAGGCGGCGCGGTTCGGCGTGCAGCCGCAGGTGATCGACGACACGCTGTATGACGCCTTCGGCCAGCGGCAGATCACGCAGTACTTCACCGAGGTGAATTCGCTGCATGTGATCCTGGAGGTGATGCCTGGGCAGGCCTCGGACGCCGAAACAATCAACAAGCTGTATGTGAAATCGGTCACCGGGCAGGCCGTGCCGCTGAGTTCATTCGTGAAATGGACCACGCTGCCGGTGCGCCCATTGTCGATCAGCCATCAGAGCATGTTTCCGGCGATCACCATCAGTTACAATCTTGCGCAGGGCGCGGCACTCGGCGATGCGGTAAACGCTATCCAGGCGGCGATGGCTGACATGCGCACGCCGCTGTCGTTACAGGGATCGTTCCAGGGCACCGCGCAGGCCTTCCAGTCGTCACTGAGCACGGAGCCGTATCTGATCGCGGCGGCGCTGATCACGGTCTATATCATCCTTGGCGTCCTGTACGAGAGCTACATTCTGCCAATTACCATCCTGTCCACCTTGCCGTCGGCGGGCGTCGGGGCCTTCCTGATGCTGCGGCTCGCTGGGATCGACCTGTCGATCATCGCATTGATCGGCGTGATCCTGCTGATCGGGATTGTGAAGAAGAACGGCATCATGATGGTGGATTTCGCCATCACGGCGGAGCGGCGCGATGGCATGGCACCGTTGGATGCCATTCGTCAGGCCTGTCTGCTGCGCTTCCGCCCAATCCTGATGACGACCATGGCGGCGATGCTCTCCGGCCTGCCACTGATGCTGGGCCACGGCGCCGGGTCCGAGCTGCGCCGGCCGTTGGGTCTCGCCATGGTCGGCGGTCTGGCGCTCAGCCAGATACTGACGCTCTATACGACGCCGGTGATCTATTTGTATCTTGATCGGCTGCAGCACCGACTGTCGCCCGGGCGCGCACGCCTGCCGCATCTGGCGGAGAAGATGGGATCGGCGGCGGACTGATCCGCAGCGATCGCGCGCCTTTTCCGCCGGTTGGCCGGATTGGTGAATTGCCCCACACTGGCCGCGACGAATGTCACCGAGGGAGGGCAATATGGAAGTATGTCTCGACGGCCGGACCGCGATCATTACCGGTGCGAGCAAGGGGCTTGGACTGGCGATGGCGAAGGAATTCGCTGCATCCGGCGCCGACGTCGCGATCCTGGCGCGTCGCCCGGAGGTGCTGGAGGAAGCCAAGGCGATCGTTGCGGCTACCGCCACCGGTCGTGTTGCCACCTTCTCCTGCGACGTCGGCAAGGCCGACGACATCACACGGACCTATGCAGCAGTGATGGGCACCTTCGGCAAGGTGGACATCATGGTGAACAACGCCGGCATCTCGCGCGCGATGCCGTTCGAGCAGATCACCGATGAGATGTGGCATGAGGATCTGGAGTTGAAGCTGTTCCAGGCGATCCGGTTCTGCCGGCTGGTGATGCCGCAGATGAAGGAGCGGCGCTGGGGGCGGATCATCAATGTGCTGAACATCGGGGCGAAGGCACCGCGGCCGAACGGGGCACCGACGGCGGTGTCGCGGGCGGCGGGCATGGCACTGACCAAGATCCTAGCTGGTGAGGGCGCGCCGCACAATGTGCTGGTTAATGCGATGCTGGTGGGGCAGATCGTGTCGGATCAATGGGTGCGCCGGCACGCCGCGCAGGGTGCCAATGAACCGTTTGACGATTTTGTCGCCAAGCTTGGGGCCAGCGTTCCGCTCGGGCGATTGGGCAAGGCCGAGGAGTTCGCCGCGATGGCCTGCCTGCTGGTCTCCGACCTTGGCGGGTTCACCACGGGGACTGCGATCAACATGGATGGCGGTGCGTCACCTGTCGTGTGACTGATTTTTCTTCTCCTTCCCCTTGAGGCCTTCGGCCGCGAAGCGGCCCAAGGCCTCAAGGGGAGGGGGAGAAACGTTACGCTTTCTGTGACAGCAGCGCGTCGGCCATCACGACGCCTTGGCCCTCGGGCAGCACGATCAGCGGGTTGATTTCGGCCTCTGTCACGCTGGTCAGCGCGGCTACGCGGGAGAACGCTGCCACAGCGTGGGCCAATGCGGACAGGTCGCCTTTCGGCATGCCGCGATAGCCGAGGGCCGGGGCGAGGCCCTTGACCTCGGCGATCATCGTCATGGCCTCGGCCCGCGTGACCGGTGCGAGGCGCAGCACGACATCGCGATAGACCTCCGCCATTACGCCGCCGGCGCCCAACGCTACGACGGGGCCGACCAACGGGTCGCGGCGGTAGCCGAGGATGGCCTCGGCCACGCCCTTCGCCATGGGTTGCGCGATGAAGCCGGTGATGCGGTCGCCTAGCCGCGCACGCATGGCGCCGGCCGTTGCGCGCAACGCGGGCGCATCCGCGATGTTCAGTGCCACCGCGCCGGCCTCGGTCTTGTGGGCGATCTGCGCCGAGACCGCTTTCAGTGCGACCGGATAGGCAAGGTTGGGTGGTGCATCGGGGTCGACACGCACCGCACCGTCGGCGACACCGAGGGCGGCGAAGACCGCGCGCGCCCCGGGCTCGTCGACGGTACGCGGCAGAAGTTTGTCGGCTGCCGAGACATCCCCGGCGTCCACCACCTGGCGCGGCGCGTGCCAGTCGAGATAGGCGCGCACCGCGTCGGCGCAGGCCTCCGGCGTGCGGAAGGCGGCGATGCCGGCGTCAGCCAGCAGTTTCAACGATTCGTCAGCTTGCGGCACCAGGAATGCGCAGATCGGGTTTGGCCCCCGCGCGGCCACCGCGCCCGACACCGCGTCCTGTGGGCGGAATTGTGCCGAGCTGCCGATGACCGCGATGGCGAGGTCGGCGTCTGGCGCCGAGCGTGCCTTTGACAGTGCCTTCGCGACGGTGTCCTTGCCCATGCCGGCCAGTGTGGTGTCCAGCATGTGTGCGGTGGCGATGCCCAACAGGCCGAGCCGATCGACCACCATCGCACCGCCGCCGCCGGTGGTGGTGACCACCCGCACCGCGCGCTTCAGCGCAACCGGGGGACGGCGGCCGATCAGTAGCGGCGGCGTTTCGATCAGCGCCTCGAACTGGTCCACCCGCACGATACCCAGTGCGCGGAAGAAGGCATCCGCCGCTGCGTCGGAGCCGGCGATGGCGCCGGTGTGGGTGGTGGCGAGTTGGGCGCCGGCTTCCGATCGGCCGAGCTTGTAGACGATGATCGGTTTTCCTGCGTCGAACGCCCGCCGCGCGGCGCGCTGGTAGAATTCGGGGCGGCGGATCGTTTCGAGGAATAACAGGATCGCATCGGTGTCCGGATCATCCACCAGCAGGTCGGCGAGTTCGCCGGCGGTCAGATCGGCCTCGTTGCCGGTGCTGATCAGCTTGGCGAAACCGCAGCCGCGTGCCGCGGCGCGCGATGCCAGCGTGCCCATCACCGAGCCGGACTGCGAGATCAGCGACCAGCGGCCGGGCAATAACCGTTCCGCTTCCAGCATCGCGCTGACGCTGCAGGCGGTGGCGGCGGGAATGTTGATCATCCCCATCGAATTCGGACCGAGCAGGCGCACGCCGCCGGCGCGCGCCACGGCGAGCAGGCCGGCCTGGCGCTCGGCGCCTTCCGGCCCGGTTTCGGCGAATCCGTCGGCCAGCACCGCGGCGACCGGCACGCCGCGCGCGGCACAGTCGGCGATCGCCGCCGCCACGTGCTGTGTGCCGACAAGCAGGTAGGCGAGATCGATCTCGCCCGGGATGTCGGCGAGGCTTGGGTAGGCGCGCTCGTTCAGCACCGTGGCGGCGCGCGGGTTGACCGGGAACAGCTCGCCGGTGAAGCCGTGCCGGCGCAGGTAGATCTGCGCCCGCGCGGTCAGGCGGTTGGGGTCGCTCGACGCGCCGACCAGGGCGATGCGGCGCGGGTTGAACAGCGCCGAAGCCAGGTCCGTCACGCTCAGACGGGATCCCAGCTAAACACCTCCCCGGAACGATCAAGCGGCATGAACCCTGCCTTCAGCGCCGGCGCCGCGTGCTCCGCGCAGCTTTCCGGTGTCCAACCCTGGGCGCGGTGCACGATGCGGATCGGGCGCGGCGAGGAAAACAGGATGATCTCATTCATCCGCGTGCCGAATACCTGGCCGCTGACGCCCTTCGCCGCGTCGGATGACAGGAACACCGCCATTGGTGCGTTCTTGTCCGGCGTCATTTGCTGGATCTTTGCCACCCGCGCCTGCTGTTCCGGCGTGGTGGCCGGGATCGAGCTGGTCATGCGGCTCCAGGCAAACGGCGCGATGCAGTTTGACCGCACGTTGTAGCGCTGCATGTCCAGCGCAATCGACTTCGACAGCGCGGTGATGCCGAGCTTGGCGGCGGAATAGTTGGCCTGGCCGAAATTGCCGATCAGTCCTGACGTGGAGCTGATATGCACGAAGCTGCCGCTTTCCTGCTTGCGGTAGTGCTCGGCGGCGGCGCGGCTGACGAAGAAGCTGCCGTTCAGGTGCACGCCGATCACCGACAGCCAGTCATCCGCTGTCATTTTGTGGAAGATCACGTCGCGCAGGATGCCCGCATTGTTCACCACTGCATCGATGCGCCCGTAATGATCCAGCGCGGCCTGGATGATCTTCTGTGCCGAGCCCCATTCCGCGACAGAGTCGGTGCTGATCTCGGCGGCGCCGCCCTTCTGCTCGATCAGCGCCTTGGTCTGCTGTGCCGGGGTGGCGGACCCGCCCTCGCCGGACAGCGAAGCACCGACGTCGTTGATGATCACCTTGGCGCCGGCGCCCGCCATCATGATGGCGATCTCGCGCCCGATTCCGCCGCCGGAGCCGGTCACCACTGCAACCTTGCCGTCCATCATGCCTGCCATGCGATCCTCCAATTGCAACGTTGGGTGACGTTAGGGTGCGGCGGGTTGGTTGTGAACCCGGGCCGGGCAACCGAGCCGATCAGAAGCTGACCTCGGGTGGGATGTCCGCCTCATTGATGCCAACCAGGGTCTGACTGTCGATCACCATGCGGCGCATGCGACCCAGGCGGCGGTTCCAGTCGATCCAGGTGTCGACGACATCGCGCCAGGTCTTGTCCGGCTCGCGCCACAGCCCGGCGTTGGTGGTGGCGGTAAACAGCGGCTTCGGCGCCACCAGCGTGCCGAGGCCGGGATTGCGCTTCAGCGCCGACAGTGTCAGCAACGCAACCAGCACCTGGCAATCCGCCTTGGCGGTCTGCACGGCCAGCGTCGCCTCGTTGTTGCTTTTCAGGCGCACGAAAGTCGCCTTGGGGCAGGTTTCCGAAATCGCCTGCTCGTAGGAAGTGCCGATCTCCAGCGCGATGCGGACCGCGGGCGCGTTCATCGCATCCCAGGTCGCCGGGCGGAAGCCAGGCCGCGCGATCAAGGTGAACAGGTTGTTGAACAGCGGATGGGTGAAGTCGATCGCCAGCGCGCGCTGCGGCGTCGGGTTGAGGCCGAAGAAGATGTCGATCTTGTCGGCTTGCAGGTCGAGCACCGTGTTGCCCCAGTTGGTCTCGACGAACTCCGCCTTGGCGTCGAGCGCTTTCGCCAGGTCGCGACCGAATTCCGGGATGAAGCCGCGCCATTCGCCGCTGGCAAGGTCGCGCGGGCAGTAGGGCGCCTGGCCGCCGACGGCGCCGACGCGAACGACGCGGGTTCGGCGGACGCGATCGAAGGTGCTTTCGGGCGGCGTCTCGGCGCCCGCCCGCGGGGCGACGGCCAGCGCCGCCAGTGCCAGGGCCAGGCTGCGGCGTTGCATCGTTGGTCGGTCCTTCCCAAGTTCTTCGACGAACGTAGCGATCGGCGGCGATGTGGACGACGCCGAACAACCCGCCCTGAACCCCTTGACGCCACCCGCCGCATGCGCCATTTGCCCAATCAGGACTTGAATGGTCCGATTAGGGCTCGAGAGGGTTCCCAGTGTCATGTTGAGGCTATCAAAGCTGACCGACTACGCGGTCGTCGTGCTGGTGCGTCTGTCGCATGCCGACACGGTGCAGACCTCGCCCGGCATCGCGGCGGCGATTGGCATTCCGGAGCCGACCGTCGCAAAGGTGTTGAAAACGCTGGCCGCCGGCGGTCTGGTCGCCTCCCAGCGCGGTGCCCGCGGGGGCTATCGCCTGCTACGCAAGCTGTCGGCGATCCCGGTCGCTGACGTTATTGCCGCGGTTGACGGGCCGATCGCACTCACCGCCTGCGTGGATGGCACTACGGGCTGCTGCGAGTCTGAAAGCTTGTGCCCGATGCGCGGCCGTTGGGATCCGGTGAACGAGGCAATTCAGCAGGCGCTGTCGGCCATCACGCTGGCGGACATGCAGGAGGCATCGATCCCGCTGGCGTTCCGGCTGCCCGCCGCGCGTGCCGTCACTGTATCGGACCACGTCGCACCGATCGCCGCCGCCGAATAAGCCGCCGGAGGAAAAAGGACTTTTCGATGTCTGCCGTTACCGAAACCCTCGACACCGTCCAATCCGTCACGCAGTCCGGCTACAAGTGGGGCTTCGAGACGACGATTGAGATGGACATGGCCCCGAAGGGGCTGAACGAGGACATCATTCGTCTGATCTCCGCCCGGAAGGAAGAGCCTTCCTGGATGGTGGATTGGCGGCTGAAGGCCTTCGCCGCGTGGCAGCAGATGCAAGAGCCGCACTGGGCGCGGGTCGAGCATCAGGCGATCGATTACCAGGACCTGCACTACTACGCCGCGCCGAAGAAGAAGGCCGGACCGAAGAGCTTGGACGAGGTCGATCCTGAGCTGCTGCGCACTTATGAGAAGCTCGGCATTCCGCTGAAGGAGCGGGCGATTCTTGCCGGCGTCGAGGGGGCCGGAGAGGGCGGCGCCGACGGCGAGGGTGGCCAGAGCAACATTGCGATGGACGCGGTGTTCGACAGTGTCTCGGTTGCCACGACCTTCCGCTCGACCTTGATGAAGGCCGGCGTGATCTTCTGCCCGATCAGCGAGGCGATACGCGAGTATCCCGATCTGGTGCGGCAGTATCTCGGCACCGTGGTGCCGATGTCGGACAATTTCTTTGCCGCGCTGAACTCCGCGGTCTTCACTGATGGCAGCTTCTGCTACGTGCCGAAGGGCGTGCGTTGCCCGATGGAGTTGTCGACCTATTTCCGCATCAACGCGCGCAACACCGGCCAGTTCGAGCGCACGCTGATCATCGCCGATGCCGGCAGCTATGTCAGCTACCTGGAAGGCTGCACCGCGCCGCAGCGCGACGAGAACCAGTTGCACGCCGCGGTGGTTGAGTTGGTGGCGCTGGATGACGCACAGATCAAGTATTCGACGGTGCAGAACTGGTACCCCGGCGACGCGGAAGGCCGCGGCGGGGTTTACAATTTCGTCACCAAGCGTGGTGCCTGCCGCGGCCACCGCAGCAAGATCTCCTGGACCCAGGTGGAGACCGGCTCGGCGATCACCTGGAAGTATCCGTCGTGTGTGCTGCACGGCGATGACAGCGTGGGCGAGTTCTATTCGGTGGCGGTAACCACCAATCGTCAGCAGGCCGATACCGGCACCAAGATGATCCATATCGGCCGCAACACGAAAAGCACGATCGTGTCGAAAGGCATCAGCGCCGGGCGGTCGAACAATACTTACCGCGGGCTGGTGCGCATCCTGCCGAAGGCGGCGGGCGCACGGAACCACACGCAGTGCGATTCGCTGCTGATCGGCGACCAGTGCGGCGCGCACACGGTGCCTTATATCGAAAGTCGCAATCCGACTGCGAAGGTTGAACACGAGGCGACCACGTCCAAGATTGCCGACGACCAGTTGTTCTATTGCCGCAGCCGCGGGTTGTCCGAGGAAGACGCGGTGAACCTGATCGTCAATGGGTTCTGCAAGGAAGTGCTGAAGGAACTGCCGATGGAGTTCGCCGTCGAGGCACAGAAGCTGCTGGCGGTGAGCCTTGAAGGCTCAGTGGGCTAAAGGAACGATCTATGCTTGAGATTCGCGGCCTGGCCGCATCGATCAACGACAAGCCGATCTTGCACGGCATCGATCTGACGGTGCCGCAGGGTGAGGTGCACGCCGTCATGGGGCCGAACGGCTCGGGCAAGTCGACGCTCGCCTACGTGCTGGCCGGGCGTGCCGAGTACGAGGTCACCGCGGGCGGCGCGACGTTCGACGGGCAGGACCTGCTGGCGATGGAACCGGAGGCGCGGGCCGCCGTGGGCGTGTTCCTGGCGTTCCAGTATCCGGTGGAGCTGCCCGGGGTCGGCAATGCAAATTTCCTGCGTACTGCGCTGAACGCGCAAAGACGCTCGCGCGGCGAGGCGGAGCTGGACGCGATTCAGTTCCTGAAGCTGGCGCGCGGTGAGTTGCGACGGCTGGCGATGGCCGACGACATGCTGAAGCGCAACGTGAATGTCGGGTTCTCGGGCGGCGAGAAGAAGCGCAACGAGATCCTGCAGATGGCGATCCTGCGGCCGCGCATGGCGATCCTGGATGAGACGGATAGCGGGCTGGACATCGATGCGCTGAAGGTTGTGGCAGAGGGCGTCAATGCGCTGCGTGGGCCGGATTTCTCCGCGCTGGTGATCACGCATTATCAGCGGCTGCTGGACCATATCGTGCCGGACCGGGTGCATGTGCTGGCGGGCGGGCGGATCCTGCGCTCCGGCGGGCCGGAGTTGGCGCACGAGTTGGAAGCGCGCGGTTACGCTGGTTTGGTGGCGGAGGCGGCGTAGTGGGTATCGTGCGCACCATAACAACAGTGCTCCTCGTTGGCAGTATCGTAGACGTGAGCCCGCAAGATGAACGCCCCTAGCGCAACAGGAGTGCAGGGCTTTCTGGCCCGCTTTGAGGGGCTGCGCGCGCGGCTTCCCGGCGCTCCCGTGGCGCGTCTTGCCGCTGCCGAAACGTTGCGCTCGGTTGGATTCCCGGGTCGGCGCGACGAGGCTTGGCACTACACCAACATCCGCCCGATCGCGGAGGCCGAGTTCCACGAACCGCTGACGCCGCTGGTTGATTGCGCCGCGATGCTTGCGCGCGTGCCGAGCGTTGGAACCCGTCTGGTGTTTGTCGATGGCCGGTTCCGCGAAGACCTGTCCGACACGGCGGCCGGCGTGACGTTCGAGCCGTTCGCGAGGCGCGGGGCCTTTGGCACCCTCGCACGGCCGGATCGCGATCCGCTCACCGCGTTGAACACGATGCTGGCCGAAGATGGTGCGGTCATCACAGTGCCGGCGAACACTGACGGCGGAACGATCGAGCTGGTCAGCGTGGCGACCGACGCGCCCGGACGTGCCACGGCATTCCATCCACGCCACCGCATCAGCCTGTCCCGCAACGCGCGGCTGACTCTGGTGGAGATCGCGCTGGGCAAAGGCACCTATCTGCACAACCCGGTCAGTGAGATCGAGGTCGCGGATGGCGCCGTGCTCACGCATGTGCGGCTGCAGGACGAATCGCTGTCCGCCTACCACCTGGCAACGCTCTACACGTCGATCGCCGCCGGTGGGACCTATGACAGTTTCACCCTGGTTCTTGGCGGCCGTCTGGCTCGTGTTGAGATGCACACGGAATTGACCGGCCCCGGCGCCATCGCGCATCTGAACGCGGCACAGCTTCTGACCGGTGTGCAGCATGCCGACATCACCAGCGTGGTGCGCCACGCGGCGCCGCACGGCACCTCACGCCAGACGGTGAAGAACGTGCTCGATGGCCGCTCGCGCGGTGTGTTCCAGGGGCGCATCGAAGTGGCGCGGCACGCCCAGAAGACCGACGGCTACCAGATGAACCAGGCGCTGCTGCTGTCGCCCGACGCCGAGATCAACAGCAAACCGGAGCTGGAGATTTTCGCCGATGACGTGAAATGCAGCCACGGCGCCACGGTGGGCGAACTCGATGCCGAGCAGCTTTTCTACCTGCGCAGCCGCGGCATTCCGGACAAGGAGGCCCGCGCGATCCTGGTGCGTGCCTTCCTGACCGAGGCGATCGATACGGTAACGAACGAGGCCGCGCGCGGCATGCTGGAACGCGCGGTGGGCGGCTGGTGGGAGCGACAGGCAGCATGAACGTAACGACCCGACCCACGATGTCCGCCGCGGGGCCCGCCACAGAACCCGCCACGGGGCTGGACATCGCGCGCATCCGCGAGGATTTCCCGATCCTGCGCCAGACGGTGCGCGGCAAGCCGCTGGTGTTCCTGGACAGTGCCGCCTCGGCGCAGAAGCCGCGCGTGGTGATCGATGCGATGCGGGACGCGATGGAGACGCAATACGCCAACGTGCATCGCGGCCTGCACTGGATGAGCGAGCGTACCACGGACGCGTATGAAGCCGCGCGCGACGCTGTGGCGGCGCTGCTCAACGCGCCCGACCGGCACGAAATTGTCTTCACGCGCAACATCACTGAATCGCTGAACCTGATGGCGCACAGCTACGGCCGTGGCGTGCTGCGCCCGGACCAGGCGGTGTTGATCTCGGCCATGGAACATCATTCCAACATCGTGCCCTGGCAGTTGCTGCGCGCCGACCGCGGCAACGAGTTGCGTGTTGCGCCGATCACCGACGCGGGCGAACTCGACATGGAAGCGTTCGAGGCGCTGCTGGCGGACGGCAAGGTCGGGCTGGTCTCGATCACCCACATGTCCAACGTGCTGGGCACCTACACGCCGGCGCAGCGCATCGTGCAGATCGCGCACGCGCACGGCGCCAAGGTGCTGTTCGACGGCGCGCAGGCGGCGGTGCACCGGCGCGTCGATGTGCAGGCCCTGGACTGCGACTTCTACGCCTTCACCGGCCACAAGCTGTATGGCCCTACCGGCATCGGCGTGCTGTGGGGACGCCGCGAGCTGCTGGACGCGATGCCGCCGTTCCTTGGTGGCGGCGAAATGATTTCATCGGTTACCTACGAGCATTCGACCTGGGCGCAGGTGCCGCACAAGTTCGAGGCCGGCACGCCGCCGATCCTGGAAGGCATCGGGTTGAAGGCGGCGATCGACTACGTGCAATCTATCGGCTACGAGGCTATCGCCGCGCACGAGGCCGCACTGACCGATCACGCGCTGGCCCGGCTTGGCGCGCTGGAGGGTGTGCGCATCCTGGGCAGTGCGCAGGACCGCGGCGGCGTGGTGTCCTTCACTGTCGACCGCGCACATGCGCACGATGTCGCCACGCTGCTGGACCGCCAGGGCATCGCGGTGCGCGCCGGCCATCACTGCGCCGAGCCGCTGATGCATCGCTTCGGTTTGGAAAGTACCGCGCGGGCGAGCTTTGCGCTGTACACCAGGCGCGAGGAGATCGATTTCTTGGCCGATACGTTGGCGCGCGTACGGGAGTTCTTCACCTGATGTCCGACACCGCTTTCGACGATCTTCGCGATCTGTACCAGGAAGTGATCCTGGATCACGGCCGCCGGCCGCGTCACACCGGCCGCCTGGCCGCGTTCGACGCGACCGCGAAGGGCGATAATCCGCTATGCGGCGACCGCATCCAGGTGTGGGTGAAATACGCGCCGGACGGCGGCATCACCGAGACCAGCTTCGAGGCGCGGGGTTGCGCGATCAGCGTTGCCTCGGCCGACCTGATGGCCGAGGTGGTCGCCGGGCGCAGCAAGGCCGACACGGCGGCGATGTTTGCCGCGTTCCGCGAGTTGGCGCGGACCGGCGTTTGCCCGGACTGCTCGGCGGACCTGCGGCCGGCGCTGGAGCGGTTGGCGCCGCTGGCCGGCGTGCACGAATATCCGTCGCGGGTGAAATGCGCGACCCTGCCCTGGCATGCGCTGTCGGCGGCGCTGGACGGCCGTGGCGAGACCAGCAGCGAAGGAGGTCAGCCATGAACGACCCGACACCGGTGCCGCACACGGCCTGGACGCCGGACGGCGAGGCGGCACCCAGGCCGACCGAGGACGCGCTGATCGCCGCTATCGGCAATGTCTATGATCCGGAAATCCCGGTGAACATCTACGAGCTCGGCCTGATCTACACGATCGACATCGGCGACGACGGCCGGGTGAAGGTGGAGATGACGCTGACGGCGCCGGCCTGCCCCAGCGCGCAGGAGCTGCCGGTGCAGGTGCAGGAGGCCGTCATGTCGGTCCCCGGCGTCACCGACTGCGAGGTCGAGACGGTGTGGGACCCGCCGTGGGACCCGAGCCGCATGACCGATGAAGCCCGGTTGCAATTGAATATGTATTGATGCCCCCTCATCGATCACACCCTGCCCCTATCGACCAGCCAACGTGTGAACCAGCCAGACGGGACCGACCATGAGCACGACCACCGCACCCCGCACCATCCGCGCGCTGCCGCCGATGATGGCCCTGACCGACGCCGCCGCGGATCGGCTCCGCCGGCTGTACGACTCGGGCGAGCACGGACGCCTGCTGCGGATCGGCGTGAAGACCAAGGGCTGCTCCGGCCTGTCCTACGACATGACCTGGACCGAAGCACCCGGCCCCGGTGACGAGATCGTCAAGGACAAGGGGGTGACAGTGCTGGTCGACCGCAAGGCAAGCCTGTTCCTGATTGGCACCGTAATGGACTATGAGGCGAAAGCTCTTGCTGCCGGCTTCACTTTTTCTAATCCCAACGAGAAGGGCCGGTGCGGTTGCGGCGAGAGTTTTCATATTTGAAGCGGGCGTAATCCAGACATTATTCCGCTGAAATGGACCGGCGAAACCGGGCACGGGGGAGCTGTGTCCGGCCGCCGTTATTCGGGCTGGCTATTTTCCCAATAATGCCTTAAGCAGCGCATTGTTGACCACGTTTGCTTGAGGTAATCAAATGGCCGAAGTCGCTGCGAAAGAGACGATCCTGACGCTCGCCGTGCAGATCGTTTCCGCTCATGTGCAACATAACAAGGTTCAGTCGGACGAGCTGCCGGCCTTCATTCAGCAGATCTACAAGACGCTGCAGTCGGTGGGCTCGGAACCCGCGGTGCAGGACAAACCCGCGCCCGCGGTGGCGGTGAAGAAGTCGGTGTTCGACGACCACGTCATCTGCCTGGACTGCGGCAAGAAGCTGAAGATGCTGAAGCGGCACCTGATGACTGACCATAGCCTGACGCCGGAGCAATATCGCGAACGCTGGGGCCTTGGTCGCGATTATCCGATGGTGGCGCCCGACTATGCTTCGAAACGCTCGGCATTGGCGAAGAAGATTGGACTGGGTCGCAAGACCGGAACGAAGGTGGCCGCGAAGGCGCCGGCAAAGATGGCCGCCAAAGCGAAGGCAGCCAAGGTTCCGGGCAGGAAACCTGGTCGCCCACGCAAGATCGCGGCTTGAGGCGGTTCGATCGCGACCACGGCCTGCGAATGCGCGAACCCTTTTGCGCACGGGTTGCGTAACGGTCGGCTGAGACGCCTGTCGTATCCTGCCCACTGCGTTATGTGGTCCGCCGGCTGTGCCCTGCGGACAGGACCAGGCTATGTGGATCCCCGGTGCGCGGTATTGATTTGCGGCGGCCATTGCCAGGGTGGGGTGCAGGTATCGGATGAGTAACGGGCGAATGCCGTCGTGGAGCTTCAAATCATTGGCCCGGCGGGGTATCGAGCGACTCCCGTTCAACCTCCTCTATGAAGTCTTCTATCAATCCGGGCGTGCCCTTGGGGTCAGGGGTTACGAAGTTGCCGGAGACGTCGGCACGTTCATTGGTCCGTTCAACGACCAGTCGATCATCAAGCAATATCTGAGAAACCGCACACTATCGCCGGTGATTGTGAAACTGTTCACCGAGTTTTTTGCGTCGCGCGGCGGCGGGACCTTCTACGATCTGGGGGCTAATATCGGCATGGTCACCGTGCCGCTCGCGCAGGACGCCCGTGTCAGCTGCGTTTGCTTCGAACCGGATCCCGGCAACTTCGCGCTGCTTCGCGCGAATGTGCTGCTGAACTGCACGCACGGAAATGTCGAAACCATCAACGCCGCGGTCGCGCAGGAGCACGGACAACTGCGATTCGAGACAAGCCATTATAATTGCGGCGATCATCATCTGTCGGCGGACGGATCTCTGGTAGTTCAGGCTGTGCGGTTGGACGACTACCCGCCCCGGGCCATGCCCTTGGCAGTCAAGATCGACTGCCAAGGGGCCGAGCCGGCGATTATCAAGGGGGGCACGCAGACGCTCGGGAAAGCCGACCTGATCGTCTGCGAATTCTGGCCATGGGGGATGCGGCGCATGGGTCTTTCGCCGGACCCCATCCTCGATTTCGTGAGCGGACAATTTCCGTTTGCGCAGGTGCTGCACCACGACCAACCACCCAGCGCACCGCTGCGCGCCGAAGCTGCCATCGGGATGCTACGGAAACTGATCGACGATGGCGGCAAATACACGCAGGCCGATCTGGTCCTGACGCGCGAATAGCGCGACGGCGACGCTGCAAGCTGAAGTCTTGATCCGACTCGCCCTTAATACCAACCGTCATAAAGAATGACCGTTGGTATGAGTCTTTGTTCGGCGCGCTGCCGCGGTTGCTTCCCCTGGGCAACCCGGCGCGCGATACCAACCGCCGAAATCGTTGGAAGAGTCAACGATTTCGGCGATTGGTAT
>DASRQX010000192.1:0-17719 GCA_035696165.1 Acetobacteraceae bacterium
AACCAGGCCGGGGCGGAACGGCAGCGCGGCGACCCGCGTCGCGAGCGCCGCACGCATCGTCGCGGCGACAGCCTTCCCGTCGATCAGCCGGGCGGTCACAGCGTGGCCAGGCTGGTGGCGATCGCCGCAGCGTCGCCGCTGATCCGCTGCGTCTTGCGCCGGGACGCCGCGCCGGCGGAAACCTCGACCCGCGAGGGCGAGACGCCAACAGCAGCGGCCAACGCGGCGCAGGCCGCACGGTTGGCGCGGCCGTCCTCGGCCGGTTCGGGTACGCCGATCGCCAGGCGCTCGCCCGCCACGTCCGGCACGCTCCCGCGCAGCCCGGGATGGCGCGCACGCGGCTGCACCTTCACCGCCACCGCGACGGCATCACCGACCACGCGCCAGAACATCGTTAGAAGACCAGCGGCTGCCAGGTGCCGTAGGTGATCGCGGCGTACAGCTTGCCCAGCAGCGGCAGCACGACGATCTGGATCACCACGACCACCACCCAGGGGCTCAGGTCGATGCCGCCGAAATTCGGCAGGAAATTGCGCACCGGGCGCAGCACCGGGTCGGTGACCCGATACAGGAAGTCGCCGATCGTCCAGACGATGCGGTTGCGCGTGTCGAGCACCCCGAACGCCGCCAGCATGCTGAAGATCGCGGCCAGGATGACCGCCCATTTGAACAGGTTGATGACGTAGTACAGCAACTCGAACAAGGCGCTGATCATCGGGCGACTCCAAGCGACCGGCGGACGCTAGCGACGGTCCTTTCGATACGCAACCTGACCGGCTGTCCACCTGCTGGTCCGCCGTGCAATCGAGCTGGACGGCCGCCGGGCGATCGCCCCGGGCCGCGACGCGTGGTTGACTTCGCCCACCCCGATAAGCATTGTCCGCGCCCTGCGGCGGCCAGGGTAGCGGCTGCCGATGCGCGGGATGGGGCTGTAGCTCAGTTGGGAGAGCGCCTCGTTCGCAATGAGGAGGTCAGGGGTTCGATTCCCCTCAGCTCCACCATCGTCCCGCTCAACATATTGCAGTCACGTGGAACATATCAGGGTGGCATCGGCGCCCGCATGTCAGCCCACATTCGCGCCTGGATTGCGCCATCGAGGGTCAGTCGCGTCACTCGCCGCACCGCCGTCAAGTCCGGCCCGCTCTCAGGCGGAGTTCTTGCTACGTTCCTCCGATATCCTCTATGGCGATTATGCAGTTCGCAGACACAGGCCCAAAATAGGAATAACTCCGGACTGCGCCGTCACTCGAACGCAAAGATGCGCTTCCAGTCATTCCTCATGCTGATGACGATCCAGCCTTTCTTGTTCGCCTCGTCGCGAAGCGCTTGCGTGAAGGTCCCGAACTTGGTGTTGGGCAGCCCCTGTGCCGGGCCATAGGCATACTCACGCTGCGCGTCGTCGTGCAGGACGAGCATCCCGAGCCGCGCGCCGGCCCCGGCCGTGGTGTATTCCAGCATCTGCCGGTCTCCGATGGAATTGCCGAACGCCGCATAAGGGCGCCGCCCGATCATCAGGTGGATGCCCTCAGGCTTCTGCGCAACATCGTCGTTGAGCAGCAGCTTCGGCTCCTTGGTCAAGACCGGCTTGCCGCCCTTGTCGTAGCCGAACTCTACTCCGCCCATGCTCCCAACCACCTGCTCGGGCGGGATGCCGTAGACCTGCTCGGAGTACGCCCGCACGAAGTCCTGACCACCACCTGTGACAAAATAGGTCTTGTATCCGCTGGCACGCAGGTACTGCATCACTTCCTGCATCGGCTGATAGGTGAGATCGGTGTACGGTCGCTTCCAGCGCGGGTGCCTGGCCGTTGCGATCCACGCTTTCACTTGCTCATCGAACTCGTCCACGGACATGCCGGTGAGCGTCGCCGCGAGAAGCTTGAAAAGGTCCGGCATCGTGAGCTTCGCTATCGCCTCCCGGTTGCCGGACAGGACGGTCTTGAACGGCTCGACATTCGCCAGCGCCGGCTTCGCCTTGACGACCACGGGCACGCGATCCAGGCAGTAGCTCACCTGCGAGTATATCGGATGCTCGACCCATAACGTGCCGTCCTGGTCGAAGGTGGCGATCCGCTGGGCTTGCGGCACGAATGTCGGACTGGCCTGGTCGGTTGTGGCCCGCACGAAATCGACGATCGCCTGCTTCGCCGGCCCGTCATTCCACGACGGCAGAACGCTCGACGCCGCTTGCGCCGTTGCCACGGCTGGGACAAACGCGATGGCGGCGGCTCCCAGCCCCTGCAAAGTGGAAATCAAGGTGCGCCGCCCCAGTGTTGAGGTAGGTGAGATAGGTTTCATGCAACGCCTCCGGCCATGGCAGTCTTGAGGATATCTCCATTATCAGCCTTTCGGCTTTCGCTTCTTCGGCTCATCGTTCGACTTCTGCCGCGCGATCACCGCCAGCTTGGCCTTGAACGCGGCCTCATCCTCATCGCACCCAAGGGCGCGGACGGTTTCGATGAACCGCTCGGATTGGGGATTGCTGTCGGCGGGACGTGGCTTGCGAGCTGGCATGATCGGAACATAAGCGGTGGCGCAAGGTCGGGAAATACGCCCGGTTGGGCATTCGCTATCCTAGGCGCGTGCCCATCCGGGAGGACGGCATGGCGTAGTGGGAGGCAATCAGACACTTCGCAAACGAGGAGCAGGAACATTTTCCAGGAACCATTCCCAGCACCGTCCCGCTTCGGGGCATTGTCCATTTCTTAACGCGCACCGCCGATGATGCGAGCCCATTCATGAGGGTTGGGGGTTATCAACGTGCCTATCTACGACCAGCGGGAAATCACGTTCGACGCGCCCTGCTTGTTGGCGATCGTCGCAGCGTCAGCACGGGTGGCGCAGGCGGTAGGGTTGCCGCCCGGCGCTCCAAGCAACATCACGTTCGACGTGGAGGAGCGCGGGGTCGCATTCCTCTATCCCGATGAGGAAGAACCTGTCGTCATCGGATCGAACGCATTGGCGGCATTGCTGATATCCTATTGCATGAGTGCCGGCATCAGAATTCCACGACAACTCGACCGTGAGGTGCGAATAGACCCAGAGGCGGTCGTGTTCGTGTGTACCACGAGTTATATAGTCGCACCTGCGGTTCTCGCGACCATGCCGCCGGGCGTAGCCCGAATGCAGTCTGCGGTGCCAGGGTCGGCCGCCAAGCCTGAGTGAGTCGGCTACCCATTCTTTGCCTTTCGCTGCTTCGGTTCGTCCTTCGGTTTCTGCCGCGCGAAGCCACAAAAACCTTGCTTCTCTGTGTACTCGGTCGTGCTCCCTCGTTCCTATCGCGGCAGATACACGCAAAGCACGCAGATGGACACCGGCTGAACGACCCATCCGGGATTGTCATCGCCGCATCTTCGCCATACCCAGCCGGAAATCGGTCGAATGGCAAACCGCCTGTGATCCGCTCCGGCCCATTTTTGTGTTTTGCGTGCAATTGCACTTATTTGCGCTAAAGAACTTCCTTCTTGCTGACTTGCACGTTCGCACGTTGTGGCGTGGTGAGTCCCGCCCACCCCGCTAGATCGATCAGCACGACGAGCACGACGGGGCGAGGGCAAGCGCCAATCTGCGACCTCGCCATTTGTCTCGCGCGCACCGGGTCATTCAGGTAAGGACCCGTCGCGTCCCAACTTTACAGCCCACTTCGACATTTGGTATACCATAATACCCTATGACGCAGTGAGGATCGTCATCGCCCCGTCCCGGAACCCAAATACCGCGCGTTCGTCAACATTCGCCGAACGTCGACGATGGACAGGTTACGCTGCGCCCATGCCGGCGTTGCCGTTCCCCGGCGTGATCCCGCCGCTCGACAACCCGACCGGGATCGTGTGGCGCGCAACTGACCGACCGCAATCGGACAGGCCACGTCCCGTCCGCCCTTCGGCACGACGGCAAGCCTGGACCTCCGGCAACACCTGCGGTTTCGCGAATTCGTGGAGCGTCAGCCGATGACAACGGCTCAGGTAACGACCGCTCGGGCCCAGTCCCGTGCAAAACAGCCATCCGGTTCGCTGCGGGTGGCGCGGCCGCAAACCACGCTGCGCGCGCAGACGCTGACCACGTTGCGCCGGGCCATCGTCGATGGCCGCTTGCAGCCCGGCGAGCGGCTCGTGGAACGTGACCTTTGCAACCGCCTCGACGTCAGCCGCACCCTGGTGCGAGAGGCGCTGCGCAGCCTGGAAACCGAGGGGCTCGTGCTGAACACCGCGCAGCGCGGCCCCTCCGTCGTAACGCTAAGCCCCGCCGAGGCCGCCCAGGTGTACGAAGCGCGCGAAGCGGTCGAGGGAATGGCCTGCCAGATCTTCGCCGCCCGCGCGACGCCGGCCGATCTGGCCCGACTGGACCAGGCGCTCGCCGTGCTCGACCAGGCGACTGCCGCCGACAACCGCGCCGCGACACTCGCCGCCAAGACGCGATTCTACGACGCGCTGATGCTCGGCGCCGGCAACCCGGTGCTGCTCGACATGGCGCGGCAATTGCGCGCTCGGGCCGCGATCCTGCGCGCGACCTCACTGTCCAACACCGGGCGCACCCTGCACAGCCTCGCCGAGATGCACGCCATCGCGACGGCGCTCCATCGTCGCGACGCGCTTGCCGCGCACGCCGCGTGCATCACCCATCTTCGCCATGCCCGCGACGCCGCCATCGCGACGCTGGCGGCGACGGCGGCATAACCGATGCAAGCACTGGCCTCCGACTCGCCGGCGCCTGAGGCACCGGCGCCTGAAGCATAAGAAGGTCGCGCAATGCAGCAAGTCCGCCTTGGCCGGTCCAGTTTACGTGTGTCGCGCCTGTCGCTGGGCGCGATGGGCTTCGGCGACACCAACTGGCGGTCGTGGGTGTTGGCTCTGGACGACAGCCGCGCCATCTTCCGCCGGGCGCTCGATCGAGGCGTCAGCGTCATCGACACCTGCGACTATTATTCGGCCGGCCTGAGCGAAACGATTGTCGGCACCTTGGTTGCCGAAACCGGCTCCCGCGCCGACCTGGTGATCGCCACGAAGGCCGGCAACCCGATGGGAAAGGCGGCCAACGCACGCGGCTACTCGCGCAAGCATCTGTTCGAGGCGGTGGAACAGTCCCTGCGCCGTCTGAAGACGGACTACATCGACATCTATCAAACCCATATCTGGGATCCCGCCACCGACCTTGGCGAGATGATGGACGCCTATGACGACCTGGTCCGGTCCGGCAAGGTTTTGTACGTCGGGATAACCGACATGCCGTTTTGGCAGTTCGCCCTCGCCCAGACCCATGCCACGCGCCTGGGTCGCACGCGCTTCGCCTCGGTCCAGAACCATTACAACCTGCTGTGGCGCGAGGACGAGCGCGAGCTGCTACCCTATTGCCGTGCCGAGGGCATCGGGCTGATCCCGTACAGCCCCATGGCGCGCGGCTTCTTGTGCGGACGAGCGCGGCGCGTCGAGGGAAGCTGGACCGAGCGCGCGAAGACCGATGATTTCACCTACAAACTCTACGGTCGCGACGCCGACGAAGCGGTGGTCGATGCGGTCGCGGCGGTTGCCGCCGCGCGCGGTGTGACCTCGGCGCAGATCGCGCTCGCCTGGGTTGTCGCGCAGCCTGGCGTCAGCTCGCCGATCATCGGAGCGACGCGCCCCGACCATATCGACCAGGCGATCGCCGCTCTGGATCTCCGCCTCACACCCGAAGAATGCGAAGCGTTGGAAGCACCCTATCTGCCGCGACCGCATCACCGCTGACATGCCCGCAATCGCCAAGTGCCTGCAAGGACCCTAGCCAATGCCGAGCGAGCCGAAGGTGCCTGACTTCCTGTGCGCGGTCGTCGACCGCTTCATGGGGCCGGACGGCGGCGCACGGATCGCCGCCTGGATGCGATCGCCCGATTTGTGCATGACGCCCGTCGCGATGAGCGCCATGAAGTCAACCCGCACCAGCTTCGCGCGCGTTTTGGCCCGGCACATGATCCGTGACCGCTGGCGAATCGTCGGGCGCGAATTCAACTGCGATGCCGAGGGCGATGGCCGTGCGATCTACGACATCTCCATCGGGGCGCATCGGCTGACCTATATCGCCCGCATGTTCCGCTGGGACGGCGTGGAGAAGGTCGGCCGCCGCTCGGACGGGGCGTATCGTGACATGTGCGGTGCGATCTTCGTCGGCACGCCGGACGAGCGGCGCATCGCCGAGGAATTCGCCGTGCTGGAGACCCGCGACGCCGACACCGCGCGCTCCCGCGGCGATGTTACGGGTTGGACGCCGGCCAACCGCAGCGTGCGGTTCTTCGATCATGTCGTCGACCAGCTTGCGGCGGGTCAGCAGCCGGACCCCGCGGTGATTGGCAGCGGCGCCGGCTACCTGCTGCGCAACGGCGGGTATCTTGGCAGCGGGCGTTATGGGACTTTGTCGGTCGAGGGATACCCGGCCGGGCACCCGCTCAGTCACCCGTTCTTTGGCGATCTGTTCGGCCTGCTGCTCGTGCGGCAGGTCTCGATCGACATGGTCGAAGCGATTGCGGCGGCGCGGTCGCCCAACGCGGTCCGGCTGACGCCGGAAATCGCCCGTTACATCGGCGTCGGCAACTCGTCCGGCCAGGGCATGTGCGTAGCGCTGCAGCGCTGGCCCCATTGGGTGGCAACGTGGATGGTGGTGCGCGAGCTATCATTGGCCTACGCCAAAGCACAGCCGGTCGCCTCGCAGGCCCCGCGCATGCTGGCATTGCTGGATCGCGCGATCGACTACTACGCGTCGGTCCAGGTGCCGAACGATGAGCTGATCGTGCCCCATCATGTCATCGTCACAAATTTAACATCGATCCGCGATTGGGTGGCAGACGTGCCGCGCGTCGGTCCGGCGATGTTCTGGGGCACGCTGGCGGCACGCGCGACGGCGGCAGTCGATGCCGAGACGGCGGAGCAGTTCCATGCGCTGCTGATCGAGTGCTACCCGGAGTTCGCCGACGCGGCAGCCGACTATCTGCCGATCGGCGCGGCCAGGGTTCGCGACGTGCAGCCGGAGATGCCGGTCGCCGTACTGCGCCGGCTGTTGCATGACGGCTATGGCTGGGCGTTGCGGATGGACCTTGGTAATTCCGAGGCGCGGCGGCATTTTTGGTATCATTCGGCCGATAACGGCGAGCAGCGGCGCGGCGACCGCGGCGTGGACCCGCATGAGGAATTCGAGTCCTTCATCGATCACGTCGGCATGACACAGCGGCTGGCCGCCCTGCTGACGGCTTATGATGACGACGCACCTGTGGCCGAGATCATCGCGGACCAGCCGGACATCGCCTATGCCATATCGCGCGTGCAGTACCTGGCGGGCCTGCCCTATTCGGAAATCCGCGGAAATCTAGGGTCCGCGGATTTCCTGCCGTCGCAACTGATCCGCTTCTTCCTGGCCTGCCTGGGCATGGAATGCGGCAACCCACTGAGCATCCGCTACGTGCGTGGGGTGTTCTTCCAGGGCATGCGTCTGCCGCACGAGATCGCCGCCGGTACGCAGGACGACTGGGCGCTGCCCGAGCAGCCGTCAGTGTCGCACCTGGGGGCGGCGCATCCGGGCATCGCGGCATGAACGCCGTCTCGGTGGCGATGGCGGAGATCGTGCGCGAGGGAACCTGGGCGCTGCGGGCGCTGGGCTACCCCTACGGCACGGCCGAACGCGCGGCTTCCCTGTTGGCCTGGACCGAGGCGGTGCATGGTCACGGCCTAGCGATGCTGCGGCTGGGCGAGGCCGCCATCGCAGCGGGCGCCGCCCGGCCGGCGCCGGGCTGGCGTCGCGACGCGCAGGGGATCCGGCAGGCCGATGCGCACGGAAAATGCCTGTTCGAATGCGGGCCGCCCGCGCTCGACCTGGCCACGGCCGCTGCCAGGTTGCACGGTGGCCTCGGCCGGGCCGTGCTGCGCGGCGCAATCGGCACCCGATTGTCGGGGGCGTTGGGGGCCATAGCGGCACGGCGGGCGTTAGCCGCAGTGCTGGTGCATGCACCCGGTGCAGCGGAGATTGCCCCCGTGCCGCCGCCGGGCTGGATTTGCGCGCTGCCGACGTCCGAGGGCCCGGCGTTCCAGGCCGGCAGCCTCGACCAGGCGCTGCCGGCAATGTTGCCTGCGCCGTTGCATGTCGCGGCGGAGGACATCGCGGCTGCCCGAGCGGCCGGGAACGAGGGGTTCTTCAGCATCGCCGCACTGTCCTGCCCACCGATGGAGCCGCCGCCCGGCGCCGTCGATTGGCCGCAGCGCCTGGCACTGGCCTACCGCACCGGTGCCCAGGCCGATCCCGCCGATCTCGAGACCCTGTATTTGCTGGAGATGCGCACCTGGGCCCCGACCTCGGAACGTTCGCGCAACCAGGCTGGATTTGGCCGCTACTAGGAGGTCTTGGATGAGCGCGCCGCAATTCGATTTTCACCCAGACATGGCCGAGCTCCTGGCGGCCAAGGATGCACTGCCGCCGGGCGACGCTGTCGACACGTCGCGGGCCGGCTGGAACAACTATGCGGCCAGCATGCAGCGGCCTTATCCGGTCGGCATGGTGGTTGGCGATATGCCGCTGGCCTGCCCAGGGGCGGGCACGGACGGGCAAATCATGGTCCGGTTTTATCGGCCGGGCGGATTGCCCTCGCCATCGGCCTGTGTGGTGTATTTGCATGGCGGCGCCTTCATCAAAGGCAGCCTCGACAGTGGGGACCCGATCGCCTGGGGCATCGCCGACCAGGCGCGCGCGGTCGTCGTCGGCGTCGACTACCGGCTGGCGCCGGACAATCAGTTCCCGGCGGGAGTGGAGGATTGCTACGCGGTGCTGAAGCATCTTGCGGCCTATGCGCCGGCGCTGGGCATCGACGCGGCACGGTTGGCGCTATGGGGCGACAGCGCCGGCGGCAACATGGCGGCGGCGGTGTGCCTTATGGCGCGTGATCGTGGCGGCCCGGCAATCGCCGCACAGGTGCTGGTCTATCCGTGCCTCACCGATGACCTGAGCGCCGACAGCTATGTTCGTTTTGCCGAGGCGCCGGTGCGCACGGACGGCATCGACCGCGCCTGGGACCTGTATCTCGGCGCCGGCCGGCCGACGCGCAACGGTTATGCCGCGCCGCTGAAGGCCGAGGACCTGTCGAGACTGCCGCCGGCGCATATCCATTACGCCGAGTTCGACTGTCTGGCCGATGACAGCCGGCAATATGCGGCCCGACTGAAGCAGGCCGGCAATGACGTTACGCTGCGCTGCGCCAAGCGGATGATCCACGGATTCGTCCGCGCGCGCTTTTCCGGCCCGGATGCCGCACGGGAATACGACATCCCCTGCGCCTTTCTGCGCCGAAATCTGCGCACGGCCTGAGCAGGCGCCGCCGCCCAGTGTCTCACCCTCCGGATAATAAAATCGCCCTAACAGACTTGGTTGGTTTCGCTCATTGTTGGAAGCGCTGCCATTCAGGGAGCTGGCCACCTGCAACAGGAGCATCGGGATGAAGTCTCTGACAAGACGCCGTATGTTGGGTGGCGCGGGGTCTATCGCTCTGGGTTCCGCGTGCGGCAGCGCTTTCGCCCAGGTGGCGGCCGATAAGGGCCAGGGACTTCTGGCAAAGCTGCGGGCAGCGAAAAAGGTCCGCATCGGATTCCCCAACCAGCCGCCATTCAGCGCACTGAACCCCGACGGGACGGTGACTGGAGCGGCACCGACGATCACCAAAACGATCATGAATCGTCTTGACATTCCGGGGATCGAAGGTTTCCTCGCATCCTATGGCGAACTCATCCCCGGCATGCTGGCGGACCGCTGGGACTTTGTCTCGGCCGCGCTCACGATCACGAAGGCGCGCTGTAGTCAGGTGAAATTCGGCGATCCGATCATCTTCGACGGCGACAATATCGTGGCGGTCAAGAACCATCCCGGCGCGATGCCGAAGCGCCTGTCGGAGCTGGCCAAAGGAGGCTTCGTCGTCGGCGCTCCGGCCGGCGGCGCTGATGTGAAGGCGCTGCTTGCGGCGGGCGTTTCGCTGGAAAACATTCGCCAGTTCACCAACGACCCATCGGAAATCGATGCGTTGCTAGCGAAGCGGATCGATTTTGGGGTCATGTCGCCGAGTGGCGTCCACCAGATGATCAAGCAGCGCCATCTCGATCTGGAAATAACCTACCCGGTGGAGGATGACCCGCCGCGCGGCTCGGCCTGCGCGTTCCGCTTGCAGGACACCGATCTCTATGAGGCCTATGTCAAGGAAATGCGGAAAATGCGTGCATCGGGAGAGCTGATCGCCATCCTGAACTCATTCGGTTACGAAACCACCATGGAACAGCTCAGCACCAGCGTCGATCAATTGTGTGCGGTGAGTTGATCGGTGTGTGGCGGTTGCCTGGTTATTGATGGCGTAATGATATTGGTCTGTTGGCCATGAGCGGATCCAACACGCTGTGGGACTACTTGCCGTTTCTGCTGATGGGGATCCCGGTGACGATCGAGATCACCGTTCTCGCCATGGTGCTCGCCTTGCTGGTAGCGGTGATCCTGGCGTTGGCACGGGGTTCGCGGCTGGCCGTGCTGCGCTGGCCGGCCGGCTTCGTCATCGAACTGTTTCGCGGTAGCTCGTCGCTGGTTCAGCTATTCTGGGCGTTCTACGTCCTGCCGTTCTTCGGCATCAACCTGCCGGCGCTGGTGGCGGGCGTGCTGGTGCTGGGCCTGAACGAGGGCAGCTATTTCTCCGAGGTCGTCCGCGCCGGCATCAATGCGGTCCCTGCCGGCCAGCGGGAGGCGGCAGTCACACTCGGCTTTTCACCCGGCTATCGGTTCTTCCGGATCATCCTGCCCCAGGCCCTGCCGGTCATGATCCCCCCGTTCGGCAATGCGCTGGTGACGATGCTCAAATTCACCTCGCTGGTTTCGCTCGTTACTATCCAGGATTTGTCGTTCCGCGCTGACCTTATCGCAACGTCCCTGGGCCAGTCTGCCTCGGTGTTCGGCATCATCATCGTGATCTACTACGCACTGGCGCTGCTGCTCGGCTTCGGCGCCAAGCTGTTGGAGCGGGGCGTCAACCGCCGCGCCGGCCGCATCATGCCCGCGCTCGCCGGCGGCCCGCGTTCCTCGGTGCCTGCCTGGGCGCTCGGCAGCGACCTGTGAGTTCGTTCCACTGGGATTGGGAATTCGCGTGGTCGATCGTGCCGGCGCTGCTGATGGGCGCCAAGATCACGGTCGTCGCGACACTGCTGGGTTCGCTGCTGTCATTCGTCCTGGGACTGATCTGGACCTTGCTGCGGATGAAGCGGATTAAGCTGGTCACGCCGGCGGTCGAGATCTTCGTTTCGTTCGTGCGCGGCACACCATTGCTGGTCCAGCTGTATTTCGTGTTCTACGTGTTCCCCAAATGGGGACTGTCCATGCCAGCTTTGGTCACGGGCATCGTCGGGCTTGGCATCTACTACAGCGCCACCGCGTCCGAGATCTACCGCGCCGGAATCGAAGAGCTGGCGGCCGGTCAGTGGGAGGCGGCCCTTGTGCTCGGCCTGCCGATCCGGCGCGTTTGGCTTGGAATCGTCCTGCCGCAGGCAGTGAAGACGGTGCTGCCCATGTTGGGCAATCAGGTCGTCGCCATGTTCAAGGAGACATCGCTGCTGTCAACGATCACGGTGATCGAGCTGCTGTCTGAGAGCACCAGCATCGGCTCGATCGAGTTCCGCTACGTTGAGCCGCTGACGATGGCGGGCTTCTTCTATTTCGTGATCAGCTACACCTCGGCGCGGGGAATTCGCCGCCTGGAGGCGGGCCATGTCGTCCACGGCTGAGCAGGCGTCGGTCGATCCGCTACTCACGGCGCCGCCGCTGGTGTCGATGCGCGGGATCTCGAAGAGCTACGGCGAGCGTAAGATCCTCGACGGGATCGCGCTCGACGTGGCGCAGGGCGAGAAGGTGGCGCTGATCGGGCCGAGCGGGTCAGGCAAGACCACCATCCTGCGGCTGGCAATCGGCCTGGTGAAGCCGGACGAAGGGACGATCCGGATCGACGGCAACTATCTCTGGCACGAAGCCGGGCCCGGCGGGCTGCGGCCGGCCGGCGAGCGGCATGCGCGCAAGGTGCGCCGTTCGCTGGGCATCGTGTTCCAGCACTTCAACCTGTTCCCGCACATGACCGCGCTGCAGAACGTGCGCGAACCGCTGCTGCATGTGCTGGGCCTGTCGCGCGCGGAGAGCGATGCCCGCGCAGTCGACCTGCTGTGCCAGGTCGGGCTCAAGGACCATCTGGACAAGCGCCCGGCGCAGCTATCAGGCGGCCAGCAGCAGCGGGTAGCAATCGCGCGCTCGCTGGCGCTGCGGCCCAAGGTCATGCTGTTCGACGAGGTGACCTCGGCACTCGATCCCGAACTGGTCGGCGAAGTGCTGCGCGTCGTGCGCGACCTGGCCCACGCCAGCGACATGTCGATGCTGATCGTTACCCATGAGATCAGCTTCGCCAGTGACATCGCCGACCGCGTGCTTATGTTCGACGCCGGCAAGATCGTCGAGGACGGCCCACCGAGCCAGGTTCTCAAAAACCCTGAAAGCCCTCGCACCCGCAAATTTCTGCAGGCCATCCTTGAACGTTGACCCGGGGGCCGGCATGACGGGGGGTACGCTGCGCGAGAACGCACCACGGTCCGGCTTAGCAACCAACTGGCGGATCAAGCGCGGCACCGAGCCACAGGCTGGTAGTTTCGTGTCCGAAGTATGCTCGCTCGAGCCTGTGCGGCAGGCTGCTAGGACGCGATTGCTAGTCGGCCCAATGCACGCCAACGCAGCCACCCTGAATGGCCACGACGTGTTGGCAAAGGGGCTGTGTCACTCTCGCGAAGTATACGTTACCAGAACATGATATTCCGGATTTTGTGTGCGCGTGCGCGCCGGCATATCAGACGGCTGTGGCCGCTGCGACCTGATCTGTGGTGGCCCGCGCTTGCTCAAGGCAGGCAATCACCGCCTCGCGCAGCGAGACCGCATAGCGATCCGCGTCGATGGCGGCGCGTAGGCGGTCGTCTTCCACCACTTCGGCGGGCCACAAGCCGACCAAAATGGGCGCCGTCGGCAAGCGGCTGCGCAAGCGGCGCACAGCGTAGCGCAAGTGTGACGGAGTGCCGCCGATGCTGGCATAGGTCAGGCACACCATCATCACGCCAGAGAGGTCAAATGAAGCGAGAGCAGCACGTGATCCGACCGCTGCGTGCGGCACCACGCGAGTACCCAGCCCATGCTTGCCGAGGAGTTGGGCGAGCATAGCCGAGGCGGCCCCATCGAGGGGGCCGCGGCCGGCAACGCACAACACTGCCGAGGGTACACACCAAGCTGGAGGCAAAGCTTCTTGCGCCGATGTCCCCGGACTACCGGGAGCGAGTTGCTTCGGCAGCCCCTGCTGGTCGTGCGACAGTCCTGCCGGGCTGCTGTCTCCGGAATGCTGGGCCGGGTCGCTGTCATCGTGGTCGGACAACTCGCCCAGAAGGTACTCAACCCCGTCCGTAATCCCGGCGATCTGGCTCTCGGTCAGCAGACCGCGGTCGATATCGACAACAGCCAGTTGCAGTCCGCGGATCGCGACCTCGTCGTAATAGGAAGACAGCGAGCGATCATTAAGCAATTGCTCCGCGTAGTCCTGCACCTCGTCCACATCGCCGGCGAGCATGCGGTGGTAGAAACTCTCGATTGGCGTCAGCGCCGGCCGGTCGCCGAGCAGAACGTCGAGGAATTCCAATCGATCCACGTGCCGCCCAAGGACCACCAGGCACAGCGTGAGCGGCATCGACAGGATCAGTCCGACCGGGCCCCATAGCCAACCCCAGAAGATTGCCGCGACAACCACTGAGACCGGCGATAGGCCGGTACTGCGGCTATAGACGAGCGGCTCGGCAACCTGGCCCATCGTCATCTCGCCGGCCAAAAACAACGCACCGGTCCACGCCACCATCGACCAACCGGGATCGACAGCCGCTGCCAGCGCTACCGGCAGCGAGGCAGAGAGTAACACCCCGAAATAGGGCACGAAGCGCATCAGTGCGGCAACGATGCCCCACAGCACCGGGCTCGGGACTCCAATTAGGAGAAGACCCAACCCGATGACGCAACCGAAGGCGGTGTTGAGCGCCAACTGGGTCAGGAAATACCGGCTCAGCCGGCGACCAGCGTCGTCCATCGCCATCATGGTGCGGTGTAGGTCGCGAGCGCCGAACAAGCGGATCAGCCGGTCACGCAGATCTTCCTGCTGCAGCAGGATGAAGATCGCAACCACGAACACAATGCCGGTGGTGGCGAGCGGCGATAGCACCGGCGAGAGGACCCGCTGCGCCATCTCGGTGGGTGTGGGAGTGGGCTGGTGGACCTCGACCGGCAACGGCCCGGGCGGGGGATTGGTAGCGGCGGCAGGGCTGGGAGCGGCCGTTTGGCCATCTGCCAAAGCCTTGCCGGCCCTGGAGCGTTCGGCTGGGCTGCCCCCGGTGCGCTCGGCCTGATGCGCCAGGCCGTCGATCATCCCGGACAGGCGACCCACCGTGACGGCCTGCAGCGAACGGACTTTGTCCTGGATCGTGCTCGCATAGCGCGGGATGTCGTTCGCGAGGCCGGCGACCTGAGTGCCGATTATGCCGCCGAGACCGAGGATGACGCCGAGGGCCAGCAGCACGGCGAGCAGGACGGAAGGCACCTGCCCCAATCGGATCCGACGCAGCAGTTCCACCAGCGGCGCCAGCACGAAGGACAGCAGCACCGCGACCGTGATCGGCATCAGCACCTCGCGCGCGATGGACAGCGCCGCCACGACCACCACGCCAGTGGCGAGCATCATCAGCCCCGACGGGCTCGGCGTCTGGGCCGGCACGACAGGTGTCCTCATCCGGGGCGATGGAAGCGGGAGATCCGACATGGAGGGAGACTTTTCAAAAAGGGCCATGATGCCTGGGCAACGTGATCCATAGCGCTCGGACCAGGTCATCCTCCTCGGCGTACCTCAGGCGGCCGAGGTCGGGAAGTTGAAAAACCCGAAGTTTGAGGCGAATCGCCCGTCAGCGCACCGATCAGTTTGTTGTCGTCTGCCACGCCGAAGGAAAAGCTACCGCTTCAGACGCAACCTAAATCCGGGAAGCCCAGTTACTACGCCAACGCTTGATCGGTTGGTAGAACTCGTGATGGAGCAGGACGGCAACCGACACGAGCAACTACTCCCGGGCGACGTGATCGGCCACGAACGCGCCCCGCTGTCCCAGCGGCCTGACGGGCCTCTCGGTGCTGTCCTCTACGGTCTGCAATTCCAGTTCGGAATTGAGCTGGGCACCCAGCAGTACGACATACACCGTGACCCAGAACCACATCATCACGCCGATGGCAGCTGCGAGTGGGCCGTAGGTCGCATCGTAGCTGGCGAGCCGTCCGACATACTGCGAGAACAGCACCGAGGCAGCCAGCCACAGCACCGTCGCCAGCAGCGAGCCAGGCATCACCCAGCGCCATTGCGCACGATGGCGCGTCGGGCCGAAGCGGTACAGCATGGCCAATGACAGCAGCACCGCCACCACCAACACCAGCACTCCGATCCCTTGGATCACCACCTGGTGATAAGCGCTCAATCCGACAAACGACACCACGGCAGGCGCCACCACAAGCACGGCTATGGTGATCACCGCGGCCACGATCGCGCACAGCGTCATGCCCAGCGCGGTCAACTGAAATCGAATCATACTACGCCCCTCCGCCTCGTCGTAGGCAACGTCGAGGGCGGACAGCATCGCCTTGGTTCCTGTGGTGGCACTCCACAGGGCAATGGTTGTGCTGACGGCGAGGCCGATGCCCAGGGAGGCCCGTGGACGGTGCACCAGATCGAGCACCCGAGCGTCGATCAGCGCGAACACGCTGGGCGGCACCAGGTCGCGCACCTGCCGCAGCTGCGGTTCCACCGTGACGGGATCGAACACCAATCCATAGAGGAATACCAGCATGCTGATGGCCGGAAACAGCGCTAGTGTCGCGTAGAACGCGCAGCCCGCCGACACCAGCGACATGCGGTCCGACACCATCTGCCAGAACGTCCGCTTCAGGGCGGTCTTCCATCCGCGCCAGGCAATATCCAGCGGCTCCGCGGCATGCCGGCCGAGTTCGTGCGCACCCGGCGTATTCGCGAGGATCATAGCCACGCGACCACACGCGACGTTGTCGACCTTCGCGGCTACTTCTGCATCCGAAGCGGGTACTTCTGACATCACAACCCACTATTCACACATATCGGCCGACAGCCGATGTTGCTCAATGCACTCGCGTCGGGCCGCCGCCGAGCCTGAAGGAAATCCCGACGAAATCGCACCCTACTTCACGTAATGAGAAATGCCCTCGGTCACTTTGGGGCCTGACGGCGAGTCGACTTACATTCCCGCGTAAGCCGCTCACCCTCGCGGGCGGCCAGCACCTCTACCTGACACCCGTCCCATCACGTAGCCCATCGCGAGCATCAAGAATGCGATAGTGATAGGCTGACGACGGATCACAGCGCGGAACTCCGTCACTCCGTCACTTGCCCGACGAGCCGCCACCGCGGCCCCGCTCGCGGCGGCGCTTACCCCATCGGTCACCGCCTGGGCAGCGTCGTGGACGGTCTCCATCGTGCTCCTGATATCTTCACTTGTCACCGCCACCTCCATTGTGTCGTGCTCGCAGCGCTCGCCCTTAAACGCTCCACACCACGAAGCGTTGCAATTCTGACGGCAGGGTACTCACGGCCATCCTCCAGAGCCCGCCCCGGCCCGAACGGCACATGTCGGTGATCGCCGGCGGAGGAGTGCGGTCTCGGCAGTGAGACCGGGCGGGCTCGACGCAGGCCACGGTGTCCGCTTGGCTAGCTCCCGGCAAGTCACCGGCCGAGTGAAACAATGGAATACGTTCGTCTACCGTCGTAGCGACGGCCAGATCGCACGAAACGCCCGGATTTGAGAAATGAGACCGTCCGAAAGGTGCTGGGTCCGTCGATCAGCCTCGAGCGGCACGCTGCTGAAGACGATCTGCTCACCATCATCGTTGCTGACCTGTGCAACGAACACCTCAAAGGTCCGTACCTGATAGCTGCGCAACGCGCGCACGTGACCGGAGTCGATGGACAGCGTGCCTCGGAAAACTTGTGGCGTCGGCTTTCGGTGAACCTGTACGGTATGAGTTTCCACAACCAGCAGGGTGGGACGGCCGGCCGGCCTATCCTACGGTCCCGGCGCCTGCGCGCCGTCCTTCAAGCATTGACCGTGGGGGCCTACGGCCCGCCTTTGGGTAATGTCAGCGGCCTTCTACAATCTCCGGTCTATCCATGCACCAACGCGACATTTAAGTACGAGTTTGCCTGCTGCGGGATCGCTAACTCGCCCGGAGACCGCAAGAGGAGCCTTCACCCGCTCTTGGTTTTTGGGGCCGGCAGGTGGCAAGCGTGAAATCGGGATTAGATGACAGCCCCGGAGGCCGGGCATGGCGAGGCTGTTGGTTTATTCCAACGGCTCAAATGCTCGACTCTTCGCCGGCATGACGGTGCGACACCACGAAACCTGTATCTCGGCTCGCTTTCATAGCCCGACGGTGTGATGCAACCGCATGTCCCGGTGTGAATTATGTCATTATGATCGAGAACAGCCAGCGCCCGAAGTGGTATCGGCGCCGCTCGTACCTGTGGCCGGGCGTCCTCGCCGTCATTATCGTCGTCCCGCTTCTCCTAGTGCAGTTCGGGACCTGGGATTGGTTCATTCCGTTCGTTGACGCG
>DASRQX010000193.1:0-14302 GCA_035696165.1 Acetobacteraceae bacterium
TGCTGCTCACTCTCGCCTTCGCCAAGCCGCCACCAATACCGCCGTGAGCGCTGCCCTGCCCGGACCCCGCCCATCGTGCCGCCGAACAAGTGACAAAGGCCTGCCACAGACAGAAAAATCAAAATGAGAATTGCTGACGCCTCGGCCCAGCGTCCGGTCAGCAGCAATGATATCGCCAAGTTGACCTGCGCACCGGCCATCTCCGGGCGCAGGTGCAGCGCCTCGCGGCAGCTCGCCTGGGCCTCCGCCACACGGCCCAGTTCGCGCAGCAGCACGCTCAGATTGTTGTATACCTCCGCCGCGTTCGCGCCGACACACAGCGCGTCGCGATACCAAACCTCCGCCTCCTCCATCCGGCCGCGCGATTGCAGGGCGACGGCAAGATTGAGGTGCGCGCCGGGGTGGTCCGGCCACAGCCGCAGACAGCCGCGGAAGCAGTTCTCCGCCTCGGCGACCCGGCCGAACCGATAATGGACCAGCCCAAGACCGTTATGCGCGTCGGCAAACACCGGATCCAGCCGCAGCGCCTCGCGCTGACACTGTTCGGCTTCATCGACCGCACCGGCCGCCATGCGGACGAGGCCGAGGTTGGACCACGTCGCCGGGAAATCCGGACGTCGCTCCAGCGCGGCGCGACAATAGGGTTCCGCGTCAGTCAACCGGCCGGCCTGATGCAGCTCGAAGCCCTGCTGGAGGCAGGCGCCGGCCGCTTCGTGGGCTACGTGGTCTGACATGCGCTGTCCGAGTCCGGCGGCCTGATCCGCAGCAGCGTGGGCGTCACCGTGCAAAGCGAACCGCTCGGCGATCCCCCATTGGACACTCTGCCATTGGACTCCCTGCCGCTGGACACACCGGCACTGGACTCTCTGCCATTGGACACCCTGATCGTGGGCGGCGGCGCTGGCACTCGCCCGGCGGAGCGCGTGGCGCCGCTGCTGGAGTTCGCCCGGCGCGCCGCCGCCACCTGCCGCCGCGTCGCCAGCGTCTGCACCGGAGCCTTCATCCTGGCCGGCGCCGGGTTGCTCGACGACCGCGCCGCCACCACCCATTGCCGCTACGCCGCCTTGTTGCAGCGGCAATACCCTCGGGTCCGCGTCGACGGCGACCGCATCTTCGTGCGCGACGGTGCGATCTGGACCTCGGCCGGCATCACCGCCGGCATCGACCTGGCACTCGCGCTGATCGAGGACGACCTTGGCCGCGACATCGCCCGCGCCGCGTCACGCCAGTTGGCGGCCTACCACCGCCGCCCGGGCGGCCAGTCTCAGTTCTCCGAACCGCTGGCGCTTGATCCGCAGTCGGACCGCATCCGCCATGCGCTAAGCTTCGCCCGTGCCGATCTGCGCGAGGCGCTGCCGGTCGAGCGCCTGGCCGACGCCGCCTGCCTCAGCCCCCGCCAATTTGGTCGCGCCTTCCTGGCCGAGACCGGTCAGACGCCGGCCAAGCCGATCGAGCGCTTGCCCGCCGAGGCCGCCCGCCTGCGCCTGGAGACCCGCCAGGCGCCGATCGAGGCGATCGCGCGCGATGTCGGGTTCGCCGATCCGGAGCGCATGCGCCGGGCGTTCCTGCGGGTGTTCGGTCAGCCGCCCCAGGCCCCGCGGCGGGTGTCGCTGCGGCGCACGGCCCGCGCGGGGTCGGTGGCGGCGTGAAACGGTAGCGGGACTGAAAACAAAAACACGACTTACGTCCTGTGCGCCGTTCACACTTCGGCAATCTTCGCAGTGACAGGCTCCATGCCGCCTCCCTCGGATCTGGCCGCCGAGAAACTCAATCCTTTGATCCCAGGCCCCGCTAGGATATACATGAACGCGAGCGTATATCTCCCGGAGAGGTCCATGCAGGTCGCGAAATGGGGCAACAGCCTCGCCGTCCGCCTTCCCGCCGCAGTGGTCGGCGCATTGGAACTAAAGGAGGGCGACGACATCGAGATCTATGTCGCCGGCGGGCGCGAGTTCGCCGTCTCGCGCAAGCCCGGGCGTAGTGAACTGCTGGAGCGCCTGCGTGCATTCCGCGGCCGGCTTCCTGTCGACTTCAAGTTCGACCGGGATGAGGCGAATGCGAGGTAACGCGCCCGCGTGCTTCCCCCCGCGTATTTCATCGACACCAATGTCCTGCTCTATCTCGCCTCCGACGACGCCGCAAAGGCCGACCGGGCGGAGAAGATCGTCGCCGACGGCGGCACCATCAGCGTCCAGGTACTGAACGAGATCACCAACGTTGCTCGCCGCAAGATGCGCCTGTCCTGGACGGAAACGCGGGCGTTCCTGTCCATGATCCGCGGCCTCTTGCTGGTTCGGCCAATCACTTTGGAGGTCCACGAAACCGGCCTCGCACTGGCGCAGCGCTATGACCTGTCGATCTATGACGCGATGGTCGCCGCCTCGGCTCTGCTGGCCGACGCCGAAACCCTCTGGTCGGAAGACATGCAGCACGGAATGCTGCTCAATGGCCGGCTGCGGATCGTCAATCCGTTTCGCGCCGTGGACTAAGCGCCGACCTTGCCCAGGCGAACACAAGTCTTCACCACGCGACAGCGGCTAACCCGGTGCGCGATTTAGCCGGGCTAGCCCAGCTCCATCCGTTAGCTAGTGTGGTTCTCACAGGCCGTGGCGGTCTGCGCGGCGATGCCCGCAAAGGCGAGCGTGGTTCCCGCGAGGCCAAGGATCACCGCGAAAGCCAGGCAGATGCGTCTGGTCATGGTCTTCCTCCTTCAGTGTGTGACCCCAGGTTAGCACGGCGCTCACGGGTAGGCCAATTGACCCGCCCGACGGCCTCCCACATGTTTGATCCGACGACCCCGGCAGGTCACGCCGGTCTGTCGGACGGGAGGGAACAGCAATGGCCGAAGTGCATCGCCTCGGTCCACAGATCGGCGCCGAAATCCGCGGCGTCGACGTGCGCATGCTGGATGACGCAACGTTCGCGGTGATCTATCGTGCCTGGCTCGATCACAACGTCGTTGTCGTGCCGGGCCAGGAGCTGACAATCCAGCAGTTCCAGACCTACAGCCGGCGCTTCGGCCGCATCCAGCCGCACCCGTCAAAGGCGACACGCCACCCGGAGATCCCGGAAATCACCCTGCTGGGCACCAACAAGTTCGATGCCGACGGCAAGCTGAACACCGCGATCTACCGGCGTGGCGCCGAGGGTTGGCACACCGACGGCGCCTATGACGCCGAGCCGTTCAAGGCCACACAGCTCTACGCGCTGGCGATCCCCAGCACCGGCGGCGACACGTTCTTCTGCAACATGTACGCGGCATACGACGCGCTGCCGGAACGGTTGAAGCAGCGCCTGGACGGCATCCGCGGCGCCTTCACCTATGGCGGGCGGCGCAAGTCGCAGGCGCTGCTGAACCAGGAGGACCGCGACCGCGCGCCGGTGTTCCATCCGATCATTCGTACCCACAACGAAACCGGCCGCAAGGCATTGTATTTCGATCCAGGAAAGATCCTGTTCATCGAGGGCGCCGAGGCCGCGGAAAGCGACGCGCTGATCGACGAACTCACCGGCTGCATGATCCAGCCGGCCGCGGAATACCGGCACAAATGGCGGGTCGGCGACATCGTGATCTGGGACAACCGGTGCTCGGTGCACAAGGCCGCCGGCGACTATCCCCCGCACGAGGACCGCATCCACTGGCGCGTATCGATCAAGGACTACACCGCCGAGGCCCAAGCCGCCGCGGAATAACGGCGTCAGCCGCTCGTACACCTCTCCCGCTCTTCGCGGGAGAGGTCGAGGCGCGACGCGACGAGGGTGAGGGTCGAGCCGCACCACGACCCTCACCGGGCCGTTGCCGCATCGTTCTACCCCAGCAACAACAGCCACCCCCACCACCAACGCCCCACCACCAACGCCCCACCGCCACCCCACCAACCCACCGCAGCCCCCAACCCCCCTCCCCTTGCCGGCGCCCTCCGCTTCAGTGATCGTCGCGCGCAAACACGCCCAGGAGTTTCCCATGTCCCCACCGGGACCGCTGCATGGCTTCCGCATCATCGACCTGACGTCGAACATCTCGGGACCGTTGGCCACGATGATCCTGGCCGACCAGGGCGCCGACGTGATCAAGGTGGAGAACCCCCAAGGCGGCGACCATACCCGCGCCTCGGCCAACCTGCGCGGCGGGTTTTCCGCCACCTTCCTCAACAACAACCGCAACAAGCGCTCGATCGTGCTGGACCTGAAGACCGAGGCCGCGCGCGAGGCACTGCTGAAGCTGACCGCCACCGCCGATGTCTTCGTGCAGAATTTCCGCCCCGGCGTGGCCGACCGCATGGGCCTGGGCGAAAACGCAATTCGCGCGGTGGCGCCGAAGATCATCTATGTCTCGATCAGCGGTTTCGGCGATACCGGCCCCTACGGCGCCAAGCCGGCCTATGATCCGGTGGTGCAGGCGCTGTCCAGCCTCGCAACGATCCAGGCCGGATCGGACACGGAACGTCCGCGCCTGGTGCGCACCATCCTGCCCGACAAGCTCACCGCCGTCACCGCGTCGCAGGCCATCACCGCGGCGCTGCTGGCACGCACGCGCACCGGTCAGGGCCAGCACGTCCGGCTGTCGATGCTGGACGCGGTGCTGGCCTTCCTCTGGAGCTCCGACATGGCGGGCCAGACTTTCGTCGGTGACGAAAAACCGCAGCAGGAGACAGCCAGCTCGATCGACCTGATCTATGCCACCGCCGACCACTACATCAGCGCCGCGGTGCAGACCAACCGGCAATGGATCGGCCTGACCCACGCCCTGGATCATCCCGAATGGCTGGATGATCCGCGCTTTCGCACCCCGGCGTTGCGCCAGCAGAACATCGACGACCGGCTGCGCATGACGCAGCAGGCGCTGCTGACCCGTCCGGCCGCGGAATGGCTGGACCGCCTCACCGCGCAGGATGTGCCATGCGCGCCGGTGCTCACGCGCACCCAGGTGATCCGCCATCCGCAGGTGATCGCCAACGAAACGCTGGTCGAGACCCAGCATCAGGCCGCCGGCCGCCTGCGCCAGGCGCGTCCCGCCGCACGCTTCTCCGAAACCCCGGCCGACATCCGCTCCGGCGCACCGGCGCTGGGCGCACACACCAACGAAATCCTGACCGAGGCAGGCTATAGGCCCGAACAGATCGCCGCGCTGACCGGGTTCGGCACATGATCGATTTTTATTACTGGCCCACGCCGAACGGCTGGAAAATCTCCATCATGCTGGAGGAGACGGGCCTGCCGTACAACCTGGTGCCGGTGAACATCGGCAAGGGCGACCAGTTCAAGCCCGAGTTCATGGCGATCAGCCCGAACAACCGCATGCCGGCGATCGTCGATCACGACGCGCCGGACGGGCCGTTGCCGATCTTCGAATCCGGCGCGATCCTGCTGCATCTGGCCGAGAAGGCCGGACGCTTCATGCCCACCGACCCGCGCGGCTGCAAGGAAATGCTGGAGTGGTTGTTCTGGCAGGTCGGCAATCTCGGACCGATGGCCGGACAGCTCAGTCATTTCGTGAACTATGCGCAGGGCGAGCACACCTACTCGAAGCAGCGTTACGCCAACGAATACAATCGCTGCCTGGGCGTGCTGGAACGCCGGCTGGCGGGGCGCGATTATATCCTCGGCGAGTATTCCATTGCCGACATCATCTCATGGCCCTGGGTGCTGATCGCAAAGCCGCTCGGCCAGCCGCTTGACGAGTTTCCCAACGTCTCGCGCTGGCGCGACGCGATCAAGCAGCGGCCGGCGGTGCAGCGCGGGGTGGATCTGGGCAAGGAGTTGCGCCGCTCGGGACCGCACTCCGACGAGGAGCGCCAGTTGCTGTTCAACCAGACGGCACGCAGCGTGGCGCAGGCAACGCGATAAACATGCCGGCGTTTCGCGATAAGAGCCTGGTCGAGGAAGACTCTCCCCCTCCCCTTGAGGGAGGGGGCTGGGGGGAGGGGTAGGGCCGGGCTCGCGCTGAAGATTTTTGCGCGCGGACCCCTCCCCCCAACCCCCCTCCCTCAAGGGAGGGGGAGAATGTTTTGCCCCAGTCCGCCCGTGTCCTGATGCCTATGGGGCAGCCCCCGCCCTCCCCGGACCAGCCATCAACCCACCGCGCGGCAACCATCTGCTCGACCCGCTCGGCGCCCTCCCGCGCCGCGAGGCAGCCCAGAATCTACTCCAGGCGCATCGGACGCGCGAACAGATAGCCCTGCACCAGATCGCAATTGTACAATCGCAGCATCGACAGTTGCGCCGTCGTCTCCACCCCCTCGGCGGTGACCACCAGCCCGAGCCGACGGCTCATTGCCAGGATGGCCCCGACGATCGCCCGCGCGCCGTCGCTTTCGCGGTCGGCCAATGTGTGAACGAACGACCGATCGATTTTCGCCTTGTCGAATGGAAAGCGCTGCAGGCAGGACAGGCTGGAATAGCCGGTACCGAAATCATCGAGTGCAATATGCGCCCCCACCTCCTTCAGCCTTTCGAGGCTCCGGCGCACCTGCTCGGGATCGTGCATCAGGCCGGTCTCGGCGACCTCCAGCTCCAGGCGATCGGCCGGCAGGCCGGTCCGCTCGAGCACCTCGATGACTGTTTCCACGAACGTTCCGCCGACGAATTGGCGGGGCGAGACGTTCACCGCAATGCGACAATGTTCCGGCCAGCTCAGCGCAGCCCGACAGGAAACCTCCAGCACCCAGCGGCCCAGCGGCACGATCAGGCCGGTCGCCTCCGCAGGCGGAATGAACTCGGCTGGCGAGATGGCGCCGAGCCCCGGACGCGGCCGGCGAAGCAGCGCCTCAAGCACGTTGATCTCGTTGGTCTGAAGATCGAACTCCGGCTGGAACACCACCTCAAACGCGGCATCTGCGACCGCCTGGCGCAGCTCCGGCTCCAGTGCGCGGCGCTCCTGCGTCTGGCGGTCCATGCCGGTCTCGAAGAAGCAGAAATCGCCACGCCCGTCCGGCTTCGCGCGATACAGCGCAATGTCGGCGATGGTGATCAGGACCTCGGCGACCGTGCCGTGCTGTGGGCTGACGGCAATGCCGATGCTGGCGCCGATGCGTGCCTCATAGCCGCCAAGATCGAACGGCTCCGACAATTGCTCGATCAGCCGCTGCGCGAGTTGGGTGATCTGGTCATACCGCCCAACAGCCGTCAGCAGCACGATGAACTCATCCCGCCAATCCGCGCCGCCGCCGCGTCGCCGGTACGTATGTTCGCCAAGATCCGCTCGGCCACCAGTTGCAGCATCCCCTCGCCAGCCTGGTGGCCATGGGTGTCGTTCACCGCCTTGAACCGGTCCAGGTCGACGCACATCACCGCGATCGGGTCGCCGGCACGCTGCGACTGATCCAAATGCCAGGCGATCATGTCGTGCAACTGGGTCCGATCGGGCAGGCCGGTGAGCACATCGTGATGCGCAAGAAGCGGATCTTCTCCTCCGCCTCCTGCCGCTCGCGGATGTCGCGCAGCGCGGTCACGACGGCGCGGCCGCCGGCATATGCGAAGTCGCGCGCCAGCACTTCCACCGGTAGGCGGCGGCCGTCGGCGTGGCAGATCACGAATTCCCGCGTGACCGGTCCGTCCGGGCTCGGCGCGGTCAGGCTGGCGTCCAGGAAACGGCCGAGCGGCTGCCCCTTGACCGCCGGCAATGCCGCGCCCGCCAGGGCGCAAAACACGCCATTGGCATCCAGCACGGTATCGTCACGATGAATGACCAGTGCCTCGAATGTGCTCTCGGCCAGCTCCCGCAATCGCGCGTCCTCGAGATTGATCAGCGTCGCCGCACGACGATCGATGGCGGCGCCGAGCAGGCCGGGCAGCGCGGTGACCGCGGTCCCGGAGATGAACACCACCATCAGCGGGTGGAAGACGATGCCGCCGGGCCGCGCCAGTTGGGCGTTCCAATCGGAAAACGCCAGGATGGAGCCGAGCGAGGCATTCGCCACCACGATCAGGCCCACACCGATGAGTGTCGCGGCCAGTAACCGGTTCCAGCCGCCGCTGCGGGCGCCCGCCTGCCAGAAGCCGATGACACACATGGTGCCGCGGACAGCCATTACCGCCGGGACACTCGACGGATCGTAGGCCAGCGGCGCCGCCGCAGTCAGCCCGCTCATGGCGATGAACAACATGCAGGACGCGCCGCCGGACAGCAGCGATCCGGCCAGCGCGACGTTACGGAAATTGCGGGTGCAGCGCGCGGCGATCAGCACCGCGGCGATCGCGCCAACGGCTTGCACCGCCCAGGCCTGTGCCAGTGTGCCGAGCGGAAAGCGCGGGTCGGGGTGTGGAAAACCGCCCTGCAGGCAGGCGAGAAAGACGATCCAGCCGGTCAGACCCAGCAGCAAGCCGGCGCACAGCACACGCGGCAGTCCAATCCGCTCACGCGCCGCAGCCGCCAGCTTGACCATCCCCAGCACGAGCCAGCCGCCAAACAGGCTCGCCGGGCCAGCGACAGCAAGCAACGCCATCCCGTGACGGGACAGCGCATCGAACAGGTCTTCCATCGATCACTCGGCCGGTCGTTCAGATGGCGACGTTGGCACGCCGGCATTTACAAAATCTTACCCATTCCCGCCGGTATCGACCCGCGACCGGGGGTTCACGTCATGCGCTGGTAACCTTTCCGAAATATTTCCGGCCTGGACAGCAACCTGGTTCAAGGGATGGTGCCCTGCACGTCGCGAGATTTTCCTGCCGGGCCGGCGGGCAAAAGGAGTAGGCTGGCGGCATCGGCGGGCCGCGGGCCCCCACGGTCATGCGACCCCCGAACCAACATGTGCTTCGGGAGGAACGAACATGACCATACGAACCCCTCCGGGCTGGGGATGGGACCAGCTCACAGACGCGGTGCAACAGATCGGATCGGCATCGCCCGAGGAATACTGGCACAGCAGCTCGGACCGCTCGGCGACGCCGATTGTGCGGCGACTTAGCCTCGCCGACCTCGCCGGGGCGCTCTCCAGCGGCCTGGATGATTTCAAGGCGAACCGCACCGACGTCATCTTCCTGTGCGTGATCTACCCGATCGCCGGGCTGGTGCTGGGGCGGGTGGCGTCCGGCTACGGGCTGCTGCCGCTGCTGTTCCCGCTGGCCTCGGGCTTCGCGCTGGTGGGGCCGCTCGCGGCGGTGGGATTGAACGAGATGAGCCGACGGCGCGAGCAGGGCGACGCGGTGCGCTGGGTGGATGCCTTCGGCGTGCTGCGGGCGCCCTCGATCGGTTCGATCGCGCTGCTTGGGTTGCTGCTGGTGGGAATTTTCCTGCTCTGGCTGGTGGCCGCGCAGGTCATCTATGTCGTGACGTTGGGACCGGAGGCGCCCGTCTCGGTCGCCGCGTTCTTGCGTGATGTGCTGGGCACCGAGGCCGGCTGGGCGCTCACCGTCATCGGCGTCGGGGTCGGGTTCCTGTTCGCGGTTCTGGTGCTGGCGATCAGTGCCGTCTCGTTCCCGCTGCTGCTGGACCGCAATGTCGGGATTGATACGGCGGTGTGGACCTCGGCGCGCGTGGTGGCGATGAACCCTGGGGTAATGGCCGCCTGGGGGGCGATCGTCGTGGCCCTGCTGGTCGTCGGGTCGCTGCCGGCGCTGGTGGGACTGGCGGTCGTCATGCCGGTGCTGGGGCACGCAACGTGGCATCTGTATCGCCAGGCGGTGGCCTGGTGATCCGCCGGGACTAGGGCGACGGTGTGTTGCAGCGGGCGACCGGCGGCGCGAAACCCGCCGGTCTCAGCCCCTGGAGCAGAATATGGGCGACGGCAACTGCGCCTGATACAAGCCTCTGCCGGCGATTTTGCCCCTATAACGAAAACCCACGCTATCCCCTTCGGTAACCGGCGCTTCATCGCCTTGCCATCCGATCGCAGGTAGGGTCTCGGTTGGCAACCGACGCCGGGGTTGCAACACCCCCAGCCCGTCGTTATTGCCCGCCGGACCATGATGTATTTCAGCCGCCTGAAAACCTGGCTCATTCTCGGAGCCTGCCTGATCGGCGCGATTCTGTGTCTGCCCAACCTGTTCGCGGCCCCCGCGACGTGGCTGCCGTGGCGCACCGTGCATCTCGGCCTCGACCTCCGCGGCGGCAGCTATCTGCTGCTCGAGGTCGACATGAAAGCGGTAATCAAGGAGCGGCTGGACGGGCTGGTCGACGCGGCGCGCCAGGCGCTGCGCCCGGGGGCGATCTTCTACCAGACGCTGGAGGCGCAGCCGGACCAGAACCGCGTGCTGCTGAAGCTGCGCGACCCCACCAAGGTCAACACGGCGGTGGCGGCACTCCGGCCGCTGATCAGCTCCGAGGGGCCGACCGCATCGCCCGACCTGACCATCGACGCCACGCCTGACGGGCAGATCCTGCTGACACTGTCACCGGTGGCGCTGAAGGCCCGGGCGCAGGGGGCGGTGCAGCAATCGATCGAGATCGTCCGCCGGCGGATCGACGAGTCAGGGGTGCTCGATCCGCAGATTACCCAACAGGGCGACGACCGGATCGTGGTGCAGTTGCCCGGCATCGGCGATCCGGAGCGGATCAAGGAATTGCTTGGCAAGACGGCGCACATGACGTTCCGCCTGGTGGACCTGGCGGCGAATGCCAATGCTCCGGGCGCGGTGCCGCCGCCGGGCGACGAGTTCCTGCAAATGCAGGACATCCCACAGCAGAAGATCGCGGTGCGCAAGCGGGTCGATGTGGACGGCGCCGACCTGACCGATGCGCGCGCCGGGACCAACTCGCAGTCCGGCGAGTGGGTGGTGAACTTCACGTTCAACTCGGTGGGGGCGCGGCGGTTCGCCGACATCACGCGGGCAAACGTGGGCCGCCCGTTCGCCATCGTGCTGGACGACAAGGTGATCAGCGCGCCACGGATCAACGAGCCGATCACCGGCGGCCGAGGTCAGATCAGCGGCAGCTTCACGGCGGCCTCGGCGAACGACCTGGCGGTGCTGTTGCGGGCGGGCGCCTTGCCGGCGCCGCTGACGGTGGTGGAGCAGCGCAGCGTAGGGCCAGAACTGGGGGCGGACAGCATCCGCGCCGGCGCGATCTCGCTGGCGGTGGGGTTCGTGATGGTGATCGCCTTCATGGGCACGTTCTACGGCTTGTTCGGCTGGTTCGCCAACGCGGCGCTGGTGGTGAATCTGGTGCTGATGCTGGCGATCATGTCGCTGCTGGAGGCAACGCTGACGCTGCCCGGCATGGCGGGGATCCTGCTGACGCTCGGCATGGCGGTGGACGCCAACATCCTGATCAACGAACGCATCCGCGAGGAGCAGCGCAATGGCCGGCCCCCGCTGGCGGCGCTGGAAGCTGGATTCACCCGCGCCTACAGCACGATCTTCGATTCCAACGCGACGGCGTTCCTGGCGCATGTGATGCTGTTCGCGTTCGGCAGCGGGCCGGTGCGCGGCTTCGCAGTGACGATCACCGTCGGGATCGCGACCAGCCTGTTCACCGCGTGGATGCTGACCAGGCTGTTGGTGTCGAAGTGGTATATCGCGCACCGGCCGCTAATGTTGCCGGTATAGGTGGGTTCGATGTTCATGAAGCCGCGGTTTCGGCTGGTTCGCGATGGCACGCGCATCCGGTTCATGCGCGGGCGGTTCATGGGGCTGCTCGTCTCGGCGGTGCTGTCGACCGCCTCGGTGGTGCTGTTCTTCTATCCCGGGCTGAACCTGGGGATCGACTTCGCCGGCGGCGTGGTGATGGAGGTGCGCACGCCAGGGCCGGCGGATTTCACCCAGATCCGGGCCGCGCTGGCGGCGCAGCATGTCGGCACGCAGGGGGTGCAGCGGTTCGGCGATGCGTCGGAAGTGCTGATCCGGCTGGGCGCCCAGCCCAGCGAGACGGCGACCCAGGCAGCGGTAACGCAGGTGAAGGCGGCGCTGGACAAGGCGGTGCCGGGGGCGAAGGTGCTGCGGACCGACGCGGTGGGCGCATCGGTCTCGGCCGAACTCTTCCGCAACGGCCTGCTGGCGCTCGGCATCAGCTTGCTGATGATCCTGGTCTATATCTGGTTCCGCTTCGAATGGCAGTTCGCGGTTGGCGCGGTGGTCACGCTGATCCTCGATGTGACCAAGGCGATCGGTTTCCTCGCGCTGACGCGGATCGAGTTCGATCTGGTGATGGTCGCGGCAATCCTGACGATCCTCGGCTACTCCACCAACGACAAGGTTGTGGTATATGACCGCGTGCGTGAGAATTTGCGCAAATACAAGACGTTGCCGTTGCGTGAGCTGATCGACCTGTCGATCAATGAGACTCTGAACCGAACCCTCGGAACCTCGATGACGGTGTTCATCGCCAGCCTGCCGCTGGCACTGTTCGGCGGCGAGTCGATCTCAGGATTTGCCTGGGTGATGCTGTTCGGCATCGTCGTCGGCACCTCGTCTTCTATCTTCATTGCAGCGCCTATCCTCCTGTTGTTAGGTGAAAAACGGTTGCGGCGCGACTCCGCCGCCGTGGTCCTCGCAAAACCTCGGCCCGGTGTTTCGAGCAGGGCTGGCACGCCCTAGCCCTGTACACCATTTGTGGATTGCCGCGCCGGTCGCGGAAGACCAGGATCGCGCGGGCGCGCCGGTCGAGTCTCAATCCGCTCGCTTCCGATCGGCGCCTGTCGTACTGCTCAGGAATGGTCGAGGATCGCATTTTGCCGGACGGTACCGCCGGGTCCAACGTCTCCACCGTCGCGGCAGCGACGGTGGAGACGTCCGGGTTGGCGTACGACGCAGATAGCATGCGGCCGGTCCCGCTGGCCGAGATACGGACCGCCCTGGCGGGTGGCATGATCGAGACCTGCTACCAGCCGGTGGTGCGGTTGGCGGATCGCGCCGTCATCGGGTTCGAGGCCCTGGTGCGCCTCAATCATCCGGCGCGCGGCATGGTACTGCCCGATGCATTCATCCCGCAGATCGAGGATGCCGGCCTGGCCGGTCAACTGACCGAACTGGTGATCACCTGCGCCTTTGCCGACATGGCGGGCGCGGCGATAGCGGCGCTGGGGCTGAGCGTGTCACTCAATTTCCCGCTGGATGTGCTGCTGCGGACCGCCGCGCTGGCGCGGCTGGAAACCCAGCGCGAAGCGGCCGGCATCCCGGTCGAGCAGGTGATCATCGAGCTGACCGAGACCCAGCCGGTGCGTGACCTTGAGACACTGCGCGGCGCGGTCGAGCACCTGCGGCGCACCGGCTACCAGATCGTGATCGACGATGTGGGTCCGGCGGTGGCGGGGCTGGACAAGCTGCTCGACCTGCCGTTCACCGCCATCAAGCTGGACAAGACGCTGGTTCTGCAGCTCGCAACCGCGCCGGCCGTGGTCACCGAAGTGGAGCGTCTCATCCGCAACGCCAGGGCGCGTGGCATGACGGTGGTCGCCGAGGGCGTCGAGACCGTCGCGCAGTGGCATCGGCTACGCGCGCTCGGGGTCGATCAGGCACAGGGTTTCCTCGTTGCGCATGCGCTGCCGGCTGCGGCGGTGCCGGCGTGGCTGGCGTCCTGGCGGGCGCAACCGGAGTTCTGATCTCGCCGCGGCCGGTTTGCCGCAAACGCGGCCCACGTGTCCGCCATCACCGCTCGATGAAGCGTGTATCAACGCCCGAACGAGGGGGTCCGGTAGCAGCGGAACCGATATGCAAAGCTTCACATATCAGTTCCGCTGCTATCGGACCCCAACGACTGATCCATCGGCGCTGCACACCCGGCATACCGTGATGCGATGGTCAACCGGTTTGCTCCTGATGGCAGGCATCGTTTCGAGAACCGCCGCTCGCGCCGCCGGTGCGCATGGCCCGAAGTTAGTGCAGCAGGTTCAGCGTATTGCTGCCGTCATCGACGAAATAAACCGCTCTGTTCCGGACCGGCAGTAAGCCGAACAGCGTCCCCGCGCCGGGCGGGCTACCGGTGTCGTCCAGCAGTTCATGCGCGAGCTGCATGCCGTCCGGCGCGATCTCCGTGATGAACCCGTCATTTGAGTTGACGGTCAGTATGTGGCCGTTGGGCGCGACCGCTAGACCGAGCGGGCTATTCAAGAACCCCCTCGCGGACAGGGTGGCGCCCGGCCCGGACGAATCGCGGCGCGTGAGCGGATTCTGGACGACGGCAACCCGGTTGTTCAGCGTGTCCGCGAAATACAGTACTTGGTCGTCGTCGCTACCTTCGGATCCCACGCAGTGCGCCTCGCACGAGGCCTTCATGCCAAGCCCCAGCCCCGTCGGACCGATGACCAGCGCGGCGGGGTCCGTGCGTTCGGGAAGTCCCGACGCGATCACCGTGAGCGACCTCGCCGAGGGCTCGCGGTCCAGGTCGAGATCGAGGCGCACGACGGTCCCCTTGTTGACCACCTTG